>NZ_JAMYQT010000035.1:0-52188 GCF_040320985.1 Mesorhizobium sp. M0571 | reverse complement strand
GAGGAACAGATACTCAGCCTGCTCCCGGAATGGAACCAGCGCCCGGTCGTTGACGCCTTGCAGGCGATGCGCGGCATCGCGCTGATCAATGCCGTGGTGCTGGTCGCGGAGGTCGGTGACTTCACACGCTTCTCAACCCCCCGCCAGCTCATGGCCTATTTCGGCCTGGTCCCCGGAGAACAATCGAGTGGCGAGACCGTCTGGCGCGGCGGCATCACCAAGACCGGCAACACTCATGCCCGGCGCGCGCTGGTCGAAGCCGCCTGGGCTTACCGGATGAGAGCGCGCATCAGCCGGCACAAGGTCGACCGGATCGAGGCGCTGCCAAAAGTCGTTCGCGATATCGGGTGGAAAGCGCAAGTTCGACTGTGCACCCGATATCGTCGGCTGAGCGCGCGCGGCAAGAATGCGAACGTCGTCAATGTCGCCATCGCACGCGAGATGGTGGGCTTCATCTGGTCGATCGCCTGCACAGTTCAATCCGCGCCAAAGGCGGCGTGACCACTATTTGACAGACAGCCAGCAGAGGAGATCGCAAAAACCCAAACATCAGCCTCGGCGCGATATGCGGCGCTGGAGGCGGGACAATGCCGGGGAGCCCTCGTCCCCACTATGAGCCTCGACGCTCGCCACCTAGACAGAGGCAGCCCCAAACGAAACCAGGTCATGCGGCTCGACCCGCGGATGAGAGATTGTTGACCGACGTTCAAGTCCCGCCTCTTGCACCTCATATCCGCCGTACAAGTGCCTCGACCGCCGATCGGATCGGCGGGCTGCAGCTTATGTCAAAGGCCATTGTCAGCAATCATGAGAGTGGGGACACCCCAGTGGGGAGATGTCCGGCCGGCGCGAAGGATCACTATAGAGCTGTAATTCTGCGCCGCTGCTAACCGCTCAAAATCACAGTGGCGATGGACTGGAGATCCCTCCGTTTCCACCCTCACTATCACGATCTCGTGTGCGTGAAACGTTCCAGCTTGCGGGGACGAACCATGAAAGGGGCTCAACGCGCCGCAGGCGCAAATTCAGGAGGACGCAATGCATTCACTCAGGTTGGTCACGATGGCCGGTCTCGTCGGCCTTTTTGCTTCGCAGGCCTTTGCGGAGGACGCGATGGGGACAATGACGATGATGAAGGGTGGGGAGGTCATGGCGATCATGCCCGATGGGCATATGGGCACCATGATGCCCGACTCGAAGATGAGCGCCGAGATGATGAAAATGGCGAAACCGATCAAGCATTGCATGATGTTGATGACCGACGCCAAAGGCAAGACATTCATGATCGATACGTCTTCGGCAAAGGCTCAGGCCGAATGTAAAAAAATGGCGATGTGACAAAGAAATCGTGGTGAGAACCCGCCGGCTGCTGCCGACGGGTCCACGATGGGATACAAGGCCAGAAGGTCTAGCCGGCTTTTTTCCTGGTCATGAAGGCGGTCAAGGCTGCGCGGGCCTCGTCGGACTTTAGCCGCTCGCGGAAATGCTCGCTCTCCTGGCCGATGCGGTCGACAAGGTCGTCGCGCGAGCCACGCATCAGATCGCGCGCAATCTTCAGGGCTTGCGGCGGTTTGGCCGCGATCTGGCCGGCGGCCGCCAACACCGATGCTTCGAGGGCCTCTTCCTCGACCATCTCGTAGATCAGCCCGGCGGCCTTCGCGCGCTCGGCCGAAAAGCCCTCGCCAAGGCCAAGCAGCGCGAAGGCGCCTTGCCGGCCGAGGATCTGCGGTGCGAGCAGGCTCGAACCTGCCTCTGGCACCAGGCCGAGATCGACGAAGGGTGTCCGGAACACCGTGCGCGGCGTGGCGAAGGTCAGGTCGCAATGCAGGTTGAGCGTGGTGCCGATGCCAACCGCAATGCCGTCGACGCCGGAAACCATCGGCTTTTCCACTTTGGCCAGCGCCATCAGGAAATCCCAGACTTCGGAGCCGCCGTCGCCGCCTAAGGCAACAACCATGAAATCGGCAAGGTCGTTGCCGGACGAAAAGGCGCCGGGCACGCCGAGAAAGACATGGACGCGGATCGCCGGATCGGCGTCGCCGCCGGTAAGAGCCGCCGACATGGTCGCGTACATAGCGCGGGTCAGCGCATTCTTCTTCTCCGGACGGTTGATGCGGATGATCTGGATGGCGCCCTGGCGCTCGACGAGGATGTGGTCTGTCACGGATCGATCCTTTGTGAATTTCGGCACGTTGCGAACGTCAGGCTGAAATCAGCGCCTTGCCGGCAACCGCGAGGCTTTCGGCGCCGCCGACGACGCGCTCCCTCAGGGCATCCACCTCGCCCAGCAGGTTCTCGGCGAAGAAGCGGCAAAGCGCGATGCGGCTTTGATCGGCAAGCGCGCCGCGCGCCAGATAGACGCCGCCCGCGGCAAGCGAGATCAGCCTGAGATAAGGTGTCGCGCCGGCCAGCGCCTCGTCCGAACGGCCTTGGTCGAGCAGGTCTTGCAGGAAACGGGTCGCCTGTGACAGGTCGTCGAGCGCCTGATCGAGGCGATCGGCGGTGCGGCCGAAGCCCTCAACATTCGACGTTCGCACCGCATTGGCGACGGCCTTGAGCTCGGCGATGTAGCCATGCACATGCTGACCGCCGCCAAGCGGCAGTTTGCGCATCACCAGATCGATCGCCTGGATGCCATTGGTGCCTTCGTAAATGGGCGCAATGCGCGCGTCGCGATAAAGTGCTGCGGCCCCTGTCTCCTCGATGAAACCCATGCCGCCATGCACCTGCAGGCCGAGCGAGGCGACCTCGACGCCGACATCGGTGGAAAACGCCTTGGCCAGCGGCGTCAAAAGATTGGCGCGCTCCTGCCAGTGCTTTGCATCTTCGCTCTCCGACGCGAGATCGATGGCGTGGGCGCAGGAATAGCAGATGGCGCGGGCAATCTGGGTCAGCGCCTTCATGGTCAGGAGACTGCGCTGTATGTCGGGGTGATGCACGATCGGCGCCATGCCGGCACCGCGATAGCTTGCCGCCTTGCCTTGCCGGCGATCATTGGCATAGGCGAGCGCGTTCTGCGTCGCCGCCTCGGCAACCGCGACGCCCTGAATGCCGACGGCAAGGCGCGCATTGTTCATCATGGTGAACATGCAGGCGAGGCCTTTGTTCTCCTCGCCGACCAGCCAGCCAATCGCGCCGGGCGTGGTGCCTTCGAACCCATCGCCATAGATCATCGTGCAGGTCGGCGAAGCGTGGATGCCCAATTTGTGCTCCAGCCCGGAGCAGAAGACGTCATTGCGCCCGCCCAGCGCGCCATCGTCGCCGACCAGGAATTTCGGCACCAGGAACAACGAAAGGCCGCGCGTGCCGGCCGGCGCGTCCGGCAGCCGCGCCAGCACCAGATGGATAATGTTGTCGGTGAAATCGTGCTCGCCATAGGTGATGAAGATCTTTTGCCCAAAGATGCGGTAGGTGCCGTCGCCGGCCGGCTCGGCACGGGCGCGCAACGCATTCAGGTCCGAGCCGGCCTGAGGCTCGGTCAGGTTCATCGTGCCCATCCACTGGCCGGAGACAAGCTTTTCCAGATATTTGGCTTTGAGCGCCTGCGAGCCATGCTTGTCGAGTGCTTCGACCGCGCCCATCGTCAGCGTCGGACCGATGCCGAATGCCATTGCAGCCGAGTTCCACATTTCGAGCGCGGCGACGCCGAGCATGGTCGGCAGTGCCTGGCCGCCATACGCTTCCGGCGCCGACAGGGCATTCCAGCCGCCGTCGATCCAGCGGCGATAAAGTTCCTTCCAGCCGGGTGGCGTCTTGACGGCAGCGCCGTTGAGCACCGCGCCTTGCTGGTCGCCGATCTTGTAGAGCGGCGCCACCTCCTCACCGGCGAAACGCCCGGCTTCCGCCAGAATGGCATCGACGAGGTCTTCGCCGAATTCGCCAAAAGTGCCGGCATCAAGCGCCGGCTTCAAGCCGGCGACATGCTTCAGCGTGAAGGCAATTTCCTCGACCGGTGCCCGATACATGCCGTTCGCTCCTCCTCAGTCCGGCCCTCCTCAGTCCGGCCCCCCGCAGTCCGGCAGGTCAACTTAAGACCCGTGCCGAGGCAAAACCATCTGCTTTCGGGCTTCCCTGTCCATGTTCTTTTTACGTAAACGTCAAACTTTGTCACGCAGATTTTGCAATTGCTGCGACGCAGGCTAAATTCGGCAAAGCCGGACACGTTCGACCGGCGGAATCAAGAATACCGGATCGGACCGCCCGTGCTCGCCAGACCTGACGCCTATCGCTGCATCGAATGCGGCCTGCCCTACCGGGCGGCCGGTTTTTGCTATCATGAAGGTAAGATCGAGAACGGCGCATCCTATTGGTCGGATCGCGGCATTCTGTGTTCGCCACAATGCTCGCTGGCCCATCATCGCAAGCGCGAGGCCGAGGGGACGCTGCCGCAAGTGCCGGCGCCCGACCCGTTTCAAATCCCCTCTCGCCATTGACGACGATCAAAACCATCGACGGAGAAGCTGTCCGAGCCGTGTCATCCGCGGGCCGCAGCCGAAAGCATTTCCTTAACCATGGCGGTTCAGGATTGGGCTTTGGCCAGCAAGGACCTGCTGTTTGAAAACGCCGGCGCACCCTCTTGTCCGCTCAGCGCTTCTCCTCGTCGCGGCCGTGACCTTGACGCTGACGCCGGCAAAGGCCTCGGATTTCTCCGAACCGTGGAAGGATGCCGACCGGGCACTGGTCGTCGACGCCTACGAATACAATTCCATCGACTGGGCAGAGCTTGCTACCGACAAGCGCCTTGTCGGCTTCATCAACAAGGCGTCCGACGGCATGCCGCCACCCTATTTCTGTTTCGGCGACGAGACCGAGGTACGGCTCTGCAAGACGCTTTGGAAGCGCCATGCGGTGGCGCGCGAGCTGTTCCAGACGCGCAAGGTCGTGGCCAAGGCGCTTGGCTTGAAATGGGGCGCCTATCACCTCGCCCGTCCCGGCAATCCGGTCGGCCAGGCCAATCATTTCATCGATTTCGCCGAACCCGGGCCGGACGACCTGCTTGCCCTCGACATCGAGGACGACGACCCGACGCAGTGGATGTCGCTCGACGACGCCGAGGAATTCGTCCGCCAGGTGCATCGGCGGCTTGGCCGCTTCCCGGTGCTCTACACCAATGGAACAACCGCCAGGCATATCGCCGACAACAAGTACAAATACCGGCTGCTGTCGCGGCTGCCGCTGTGGTACGCGCGCTACAAGCCCGACATCGACGTGCATTTTCCAATGGGCAATTGGCAAGGCTATGCGCTTTGGCAGTTTTCGGCGCGGGCAAATTGTGGCCGGTTCCGCTGTCCTTACAGGGTTGCGGGCACGCCCAACGACATCGACGTCAACGTCGCGCCGATGAACGCGACGGAATTGCTCGCGCAATGGCCGTTCGGCGGCCTGATCGACGTGCAGCCGGATTACCTCGCCTCGATACCGGTGCCGCTCTCACGCGAAGCCGGGCTCGCCGGCGGCGCCATCACTTATGCTAGCGTGACGCCAGCAAGCTTCGAGGAGATGGTCGCGGTATTCAGGGCGCGCCTGGCCAGGTTCAGCAGCGGCTTTCAAATGCCTGCGGCGAAGGCGGCGCTGAGCCTTCCGCGCGGGATTGCCGAATATGTTGCCTGGACGCGAAACGAAGAGCGCCTGGCATCGGTGTCTGGAATTGCCCCCACCGCCGATGCGGTCAGCAGCGTCTCGACCGGATTCGACCGCGGCCTGCGCTGAGGCTGAGGGCCGCCTGAAGCGTCAATTCGCCTGCTCGCGCGCCACCGCCAGCCAGCCAATGTCGCGGCGGCAAAAGCCTTGTGGCCAGTCGATCCGGTCGAGCGCGGCGTAAGCCTTCTTCTGCGCCTCGCCGACGGTGCGGCCGGTCGCCGTGACGTTGAGCACGCGGCCGCCATTGGCGACGAGTGCGCCGCCGTTGATGGCGGTGCCGGCATGAAATATCTCGACACCGTCACCTGCCGCCGCCTCGACGCCGCGAATGACCGAGCCCTTTTCCGGCGTGCCGGGATAACCCCTGGCTGCCATCACCACGGTGAGCGCCGCTTCGTCGCGCCAGCGCACCGAGGTGTGCGCCAGCTGGCCGTCGGCGGCGGCGTTGAGCAGGACCAGGAGATCGTCCTTCAGCCGCATCATCAGCACCTGGCATTCCGGGTCGCCGAAACGGGTGTTGTATTCGATCAGCTTCGGCCCCTTGTCAGTGATCATCAGCCCGGCAAACAGCACGCCGGAAAACGGTGCGCCTGTTTCAGCCATGCCGCGCATGGTCGGCTCGACGATCTCGCGCATGGTGCGGTCAATGATCTCCGGCGTCATTACCGGAGCCGGCGAATAGGCGCCCATGCCGCCGGTGTTGGGGCCGGTGTCACCGTCTCCGACGCGCTTGTGGTCCTGCGCGGTGCCGAAGGGCAGTGCGGTGGTGCCGTCGCAAAGGCAGAAGAAACTTGCCTCTTCGCCGGTGAGAAACTCCTCGACCACCACTTCCGCGCCGGCCTGGCCGAAGGAGCCGTCGAAACAGGCATCGAGCGCGGCCAGCGCCTCGTCAAGCATCATGGCGACGGTGACGCCCTTGCCGGCAGCGAGGCCGTCGGCCTTGATGACGATCGGCGCGCCCGCCTTCTCGACATAGGCCCTGGCCGAAGCCAGATCGCCGAAGCGGCCATAGGCGGCGGTCGGAATGCCATATCTGGCGCAAAGGTCCTTGGTAAAACCCTTCGAGCCTTCCAGCCGTGCCGCTGCCTTTGACGGGCCGAAGACGCGGATGCCCTCGGCGCGCAGATCGTCGGCAATGCCGGCGACCAGCGGCCCTTCCGGCCCGACCACGACGAGGTCTATTTCTTTCTCGCGGCAAAACCGGACCACCGCTGCGTGATCCGCAATATCGAGCCGCACCAGCTCGGCTTCGCGGCCGATGCCGGGATTGCCGGGGGCAGCGTAGAGTTTGGTCAGCAGCGGCGACGCCGCGATCTTCCATGCCAGCGCATGTTCTCGTCCGCCGGAGCCGATCAGCAAAACACGCATGCCCAGATTCCTCACCGTTCCACGATCAAGACTGCGCTATTGCGCCCCGCCCGACGGGTCAAGACATTTGGATGCTCCTGCGGCGATTGCGCGTGGCGAGCGTGCCGGGCATGCTTCACGCTTGACGGCATTCGCCTCTGCTGCCACTCCAGCAAAATGGAAACCGTCCAGTCGAAAGCGGCCCAGGGCCGCGTCGCCGATGCGCCGAGCGGCCACTGGGTCTATCGCGCGCTGCCGCGGGGATTGTGGCCCTATGCGCAGCTTGCCCGGTGGGACCGGCCGATCGGCTGGCAATTGCTGCTGTGGCCATGCTGGTGGTCGGCTGCACTTGCCGCGAGCGCCTATCCGCGCACTACGGATCCGCTGCTCTCGCTGCTGCCGGCGCCGTGGTATCTGCTGCTGTTTTTTCTTGGCGCGTTCGCCATGCGCGGTGCCGGTTGCACCTACAATGATTTGGTCGACGAGGATATCGACAATCAGGTGGAACGCACACGCTCACGGCCGCTGCCGGCCGGCAAGGTCACGCGCCGGCAGGCCTGGATATTTGTCGTCGTTCAGGCACTGGTCGGGCTCGCCGTGCTTTTGCAGTTCAACAGCTTCGCCATCCTGCTCGGCATCGGCTCGCTGGTCATCGTCGCGATCTACCCGTTCATGAAGCGATTTACCAACTGGCCGCAACTGGTTCTCGGCCTTGCTTTTTCCTGGGGTGCGCTGATGGGATGGGCGGTCGAGTTCGGCGATCTCGATGGCCCGGCCGTCATGCTCTATATCGGCTCGATCCTGTGGGTGATCGGCTACGACACGATCTATGCGCATCAGGACAAGGAAGACGATGCCATCGTCGGCGTGCGCTCGACCGCACGCCTGTTCGGCGACAATACCAAGGCCTGGCTCGTCGGGCTCTATGGCGGAGCGCTGGTCTGCTTCGCCATCGCCTTTGCCTCGGCGCAGGCACCGGTGCCGGCACTGGCCGGGCTGATCGCCGCCGGCGCCCATATGGCACGGCAGATTGCCGTGCTCGACATCGACGATCCGGACCAGTGCCTAAGGCTGTTCAGATCGAACAACCAGGTCGGCTGGCTGATCTTCCTCGGCCTGATCGGCGGCGCGGTCTGGGTGGCGCTGAAGCCGCTGGTGTAGCTATTCCCGCGAAATGAGCTCCTCGCCGCCGATGACCAGCCTGAGGCCGAGGTCGCCGGCGCGGCGGCGGGCCAGGAAGCGTGGGCGGCGCATGGTCGAGACGCGGCCCTTGCGGCGGTCCTGCGCCGGCAGCGCCTTGATGGCGGCGCCAAGCGATTCTTCCAGCGTGCGGGCAATGCCGTCGGCCTCGATCAGAAGCATCGGCAGGCGGTAGGCATCGGCCCAGGCGCGCCAGTCGGCGGCGACATCGTCGAGATCGTCGGCCACCAGCAGCGGCACCGACAGCATCGGGTCGTTGTGCAGAAGCTCAAGCGTCACTGTGACATTGCCATCCGGATCCTCCATCGCGCGGGCGGCGACGCCGCGAAATGCGTTGGCGGGCAGAGCGATGATCGCCGGCACGCCGCTCATCTCCAGCGTGCGGCGGATAACCGCGCCGCGCTGGTCGATGGTGAAGGTAACGTCGCCATAGTCGTCGCGCGTGGCGTAGCTCACCACCTGCGGCAGGCGGAATGGGTCGAGGCGCATATTGCGACCGGCCCAGACTGGCTTCAGTCCAGTGTTCATATCGTGCCTTTCCTGTTTCTCCTGAGAGCCGGTGTTTCCGGTTCTCCGGGCCGGTTTTCCCAGCCTCGTTGTGGAGAAACATTAGCGCGGGCTTCTTATCCCCGCGCTTAAGAAAGTCGGTTAAATTTTGCTGATCTGGGGCGGATGGTTATCGGAATGCGAACCGGCGCAAGCCAGCGAAAGGATCAGATAACCTTACCGGGATTCATAATGCCGGCCGGGTCGAAAGCGGCCTTCACTCTGCGCATCAGCTCGATCGCCATCGGCGGGGCCGTCGCGATCAATTCGTCCCGCTTCAACTGGCCGATGCCGTGCTCGGCCGAGATCGAGCCGTGAAACGAGCGCACAACGTCGTGCACGGCCTTGTTCATGGCGTGGTACAGACCGAGAAACGCCTCGTCATCGCCGCCGACCGGCCGTGATATGTTGTAGTGCAGGTTGCCGTCGCCCATATGGCCGAAGCAGACGACGCGTGCGCCGGGGCTGACCGATTGCACGGCGCCGGCGGCCTTTTCGATGAACGGCGGGATTGACGCCACCGGCACCGAGATGTCGTGTTTGATCGAGGCACCTTCCGGCTTCTGCGCCTCGGGCAGCACTTCGCGGAAATTCCAGAACGCGTCGCCCTGGGCAATGCTTGCCGCGATCACTGCATCGCCGACGATCCCTTGCTCGAGGCCTGCCGACAGCACCTCCTCGATCAGTGCCCTTGCATCCTCCGCCGAGCGCCCCGACGAGATCTGCATCAGCACATACCACGGCCAATCCCCGGTCAGGGGTCGCACCACGCCTTGCGCGTGGCGAAGCGTGAAGTCGTAAGGCCTCTGGGCGATCAGCTCGAAGGCGGTGAGAGCTGCTCCGGCGCGATCCATCGCCAGGCTGAACAGCGAGAGTGCCGCCTGCGGCGATGACAGGCCGGCAAACGCCACCTCGCGCCCCTTTGGCTTGGGGAAAAGCTTGAGCACGGCGGCGGTAATGATGCCGAGCGTGCCCTCCGCGCCGACGAACAGGTTCTTCAAATCGTAACCGGTATTGTCCTTTTTCAGCTTGCGCAGATCGTCGAAGACCTCGCCGGTCGGCAGCACCACTTCGACGCCGAGGCAGAGCTCACGCGTATTGCCATAGGCGAGCACGCCGGTGCCGCCGGCATTGGAAGAAAGATTGCCGCCGATCTGGCAGGACCCTTGCGCGGCAAGCGACAGCGGAAACAGCCGGTCGGCGGCGTCGGCCGCTTCCTGCAGCGTCTGCAGGATGACGCCGGTTTCGACCGTCACCGTGTTGGACAGGGTATCGATCTCGCGAATGCGGTTCAGCCGCGACAGCGACAGCACGATCTCGCGGCCGGAAGCGTCCGGCACCTGGGCGCCGACCAGCCCGGTGTTGCCGCTTTGCGGCACGATGGGCGTGCCCGTTTCGGTCGCCAGCCGCATGATGCGGCTAACCTCGTCAACGCTGCCCGGCCTCAGCACCAGCGCCGTCCTGCCGTGCCAAAGTCCGCGGCGCTCGGCGAGGTAAGGCGCGATGTCCTGCTGGTCGCGCAGCGCATATTTGTCGCCGACAATGGCTGCAAAGCGCTCGATGAGGGCGGGGTCGATATCCGGCGAAATGTCGTTCATGGGTGGAAACTATGGTGCTCGATCGATCTTGTCACGCGGGGCGGCGGCGCGCGAAAGCCGGTCGTTGATCGCCTCGCCCAGCCCGTCGAACGGGATCGGCTCGACGGCGATGGTTTTGGCACCGCTGGCATCGAGATCCTGCATGTAGGCAAAGAGATTGCTCGCCGCCTCACGCAGGTCGCCGGTCTCCGACAGGTTGCGCAGGGCGGCTGCATCGCGCCAGCCTTCGGCACGGCGGCGGCCGAAGGCCAGCAAGGCTTCGCCCGGTGCGACCTCCGCAGCATTGAGCCGCACTGCCGCACCTGGCGCATAGTGCGAGGCGAGCATGCCGGGCGCCTCGATGCCCGAAGCGCCGCGCAGCAACTTTGTCCCGGCCACTGCTTCGATCTCTTCGGCGGCAATCCCGCCCGGCCGCAGCAGCCGCAGCTTTCCAGCTTCGACCTTGACGATGGTCGATTCCAGCCCGACCGGCGCCGCGCCGCCGTCGACCACAAGCTTGATCCGGGGACCGAGATCGGCGGCCACGGCTTCGGCCGTCGTGGCGCTGATCCTGCCCGAGGAATTGGCGCTGGGCGCTGCCAGCGCGCGGCCGAACCTGGCGATCAGCTCGCCGCCAAAGCCTTTCGGCATGCGCAGCGCGATCGTTTCCAGGCCGGCGGTGACCAGCGGATGAATGCCGTTGCCGGGCCGTTGCGGCAGCACCAACGTCAGCGGCCCCGGCCAGAATGCCTGCGCCAATCTTTCCGACAGCGGGTCGAACAGCGCGATGCGCTCGGCCATCGCCGGATCGGCTATATGGGCGATCAGCGGGTTGAAGCGAGGTCGGCCCTTGGCTTCGAAGATACGAGCCACGGCAACGCCATTGGTCGCGTCGCCGGCCAGCCCATAAACGGTCTCGGTCGGGATGGCGACGACATCGCCGCTCTCGAGCAGCGCCAACGCCCTTTCCATCGCCTCGCCGACGGCACAAATTTCAGCCACTGTCGTCACCTCACGGATGCGGGTGCCTAATACGGCGACGCCGGCGGAGCAAGTCCGGGCGTCGGCGAATCGCAAATCGCTAAAATGCAATGTTTCCTCGCAAGCCGGCATCAATTGCCCTCGGCTAGGGTGCCGTCGTCTTGGGCAAGGGGAATTGTCATGCTTTCGGTGCGTATCCTTGGAGCGCTTGGTCTGGCGGCTATCACCAGCACGGCACAGGCTTCGTCGCTCGTTTTTCTCGGGCAAACGACGGCGACCCCCTCGGTGGTCAGTGCCGGCGCGCTCGAACGGGCGAAAACACCGTCGATCATCGCGTCCGGCGAGACGCTGCCCAACGTCGATGAAAACATCACCGATGAAAAGGTCGCGGCGATCCCGAGCCAGCCGAGCCATGGCTTCACCGGAAAGCCGATGATCATTCGCGGCGGTATCGTCGGCGATGCCTTTGCAACGCCCGCGCCCAAAGCCGCGCCGGCCACTGCTGCCGCGCCCGCCGCGGACAGCAAAGCCGATCCAAAGGTGGCAAGCCAAAATCCCGAGGCCGCAACACCGCAGCCTGCGCCGCTCCCCGCCGCCGACAAGCCCCAATAACGCCTGAAGAAACATTGGAGACCAGGGCCGCGCGAGTGCGCCGCCCTGGTTCCCTGGTTCACTGACTGAAGCGGAGTGAAGCGCCTGAAATCTCAGGCTGCTTCTTCTTCGTCCGTATCGTCGGCGTCGTCTGATTCTTCGTCGTCATCAGCGTCTTTTTCGCCGGCGCTTTCGGCCTTCACGCTGTCGTCGTCGTCTTCCTCGTCTTCTTCGTCGTCGTCCGAGAGGGTAGCCGACTTATCGTCTTCGGTACCTTCGTCGTCGGTGTCTTCGTCGTCGCCGTCCTCATCGTCCGACAGATCGGCGGCCTCGACCGCAACGGCAGCGGCCTTGTCGAGCGTCGTTTCGGAGGTGGGTTCAAGCGTCTCGGTCTCTTCTGTCACTTGGATGTCGTGAGCGGAATTCATGAAAGCCTCCGTGGGTTGGGAACATGTCCCTTTTGCCACGCAGAGATCATCGGCATATGACTGTAAGCCGGCTCGAATGGCCGGCAGCGATGATTTTTTCTCGGATGTCAGCCGGCTATCTTCGAGAAGTCCGCGACCCGGTCGGTCGCCGCACGGATGCGGGCGAGCAATGCCAGGCGATTGGCGCGCACGGCCTGGTCCTCGTCGTTTACGAGGACTTTCTCAAAGAATGAATCAACCGGCTCGCGCAACACGCTAAGCGCCAGCATGGCGGCGGAAAAGTCTTCGTTTTGAATTGCTTCGCCGGCTTGCCTCTCGGCCTGATTGACCGCCGCAAACAGCGATTTCTCGGCATCCTCGCGAAATAGAGCCGGCTCTACATGCTCGGCGATCGTCGTTTTCTTCTTCTCCTCGGCCGCCAGAATGTTCGCCGCGCGCTTGGTGCCGGCAAGCAGGTTCTTGCCGTCGTCGGTGTCAAGGAAGGAGCCGAGCGCCTCGACCCGGCGGACGATCTGGAGGAGATCGTCGTTGGACGAAGCCCCCTCATCCGGCCGCTTCGCGGCCACCTTCTCCCCGAGGGGAGAAGAGGTCGCCAACGCCGGCGCCCGCCTCTTCTCCCCAGCGGGGAGAAGGTGGCCCGAAGGGCCGGATGAGGGGGCAGCGCCGCTTGCCAACACAGCATCGATGAGATCATGCCGCGCGCCCTGATCGCGGAGATAGACTTTTAGGCGATCGTGGAAGAAGGCGAGGAGATCTGAACACTTTTCCTCCGACCAACCGGGATAAAATTCCGCAACTCCCAGATCGTCGCTATCGTCTACTGCCTTCACTGACCCGCCAAAACGTCCTTCCAAATCCTCAACAAAATCGTCTGAAATTCCCGACTTCGGTAGCGCCTCTATTTGAGAGAAGGATTCAGACTTCCCGCGAAGGTATAGGGTTGTCAGTACTCGGTTGAAGAGCCGAATTAGTATCGGGCTACCGGCCAAACTCACCCCGTTCTCGACCAAAATCCTGACCACCCCCAGCGCCGCTCTTCTGAGCGCATAGGGGTCCTTCGATCCCGTCGGCTTTTCATCGATCGCCCAGAAGCCGACCAGCGTATCCAGCTTGTCGGCGAGCGCCACCGCAATCGAAACCGGATCGCTCGGCACGCGATCTGACGGACCCTGCGGCTTGTAATGTTCCTCGATCGCGGCGGCAACGGACGGATGCTCGCCCTGCAGCAGCGCATATTTGCGGCCCATGAGACCTTGCAGCTCGGGGAATTCGCCGACGACTTCGGTGGTGAGATCGGCCTTGGCCAGGATGGCGGCGCGTCGCGCCAGCGCGGCAATCTCCCCCCTTGAGGGGGAGATGTCGCCGAAGGCGACAGAGGGGGTCGTCTCGCGTGGAGTGCCGACTTCCTCTTTCTTCGAAAGACCAGATCGCGTCGCGCCAGCCGAAGCGACCCCCTCTGGCCTGCCGGCCATCTCCCCCTCAAGGGGGGAGATTGCGCGCGCCACGATCGGCGCCAGTTCTTCGGCCAGCTGCGCAATCCGCTTCACCCGCTCGCCCTGGGTGCCGAGCTTGGCGTGGAAGGTGACGCCGAGATGGTCGAGGCGGGCCATGCGCTGGTCGAGCGGTTTTTTCAGATCAAGCCCGAACTTTTCCGCCGATCCCCGCAACTGGTCGAGATCCGGCAGGTCACCCTGATCGGTCTTCCAGAAATAGAGCGCGTCGGACAGGCGGGCCCGCACCACCTTGCCGTTGCCGTGGGCGATCTCCTTGCCGCCATCCCTGGCCTCGATGTTGGCGGTCAGGATGAAACGGTTGGAGAGCTCTTCGCCGGCACTGTGTGACCGCGTCACGAAGCACTTCTGGTTGGCGCGGATGGTGAGCCGGATCACCTCGGCCGGAATGGCCAAGAAATCCTGCTCGAATTCGCCCATCAGCACGACGGGCCATTCGACCAGGCCCGACACTTCCTCCAGCAGCCCCTCGTCTTCGACGAGATCGAGCCCACTGGCGAAGGCGAGGTTCCTGGCGTCGGCAAGAATGATCTCTTTGCGCCTGTCGGCATCGAGCACGACCTTCGCCGCTTCCAGCTTGGCGACATAATCGTCGAAGCGGCGCACCGTGATGGCGCCCGGCGCCTGAAAACGGTGGCCGTAGGTGACGTTGCCTGAGCGGATGCCGTCGATCTCGAAATCGATCACCACCGGCTCCTCGGTTTCGGGGCCGAAGGTGCACAGGATCGATTGCAGCGGCCGCACCCAGCGCAACGAGCCGGGCTTGGCCGAAGCCGGCCCCCAGCGCATCGATTTCGGCCAGGGGAAGTTGCGGATGATACCTGGCACCAGCTCGGCGATGATCTGCTCCGCCGGCCTGGCCGGCTTCGCAATATGGGCAACATAGAAGTCGCCCTTCTTCGGATCGGAATGAACATGCGCCTCGGCAATCGAGGCAAGCCCGGCCTTGCGCAGAAAGCCCTGCACCGCCTGCTCGGGCGCCTTGGTCGAGGGGCCTTTGATCTCCTCGCTGATGTCCTTCGAGCGCGCGGTCAGGCCGCGAATGTCGAGCGCAAGCCGGCGCGGCGTCCAATATTCGCGCGCCGCCTCATAGGTCAGCCCGGCGTCGACCAGCCCGTCGGTCATCATCTTCTTCAGGTCGCCGGCAGCTTTCCTCTGCATACGAGCAGGAATCTCTTCCGAACGGAGTTCTAAAAGCAGGTCGGGCATTGATTGTGCTCACGCGGCAAATGGTCCGGGCGGGGCATAGCAACTCGGCTGGCCGCTGTCACCCTTCCCTGCAAGATCGGCGCGTCCAACGGCGATTTCCGAAAAAATTCAGCCGCCTGTCGGACACGGCCCGGCCCGTCCGTCCTTGGGTCAAAGATTTCCATGAACCGAACGCAGCGCTGAAGCGACCAACGCTCAGGCAGAGAGCTATTGGCTGAACGACCATGAAAACGGCATCGATATTCCTGCAGATCCTTGCGCTCAGCGCCTGTTTTACAGCGCAGGTGCATGGCACGTTCTCGATGCCCGGCGTCAGGCAAGCGCTGCGGACAATGGCCGGCTCCAGCGGCCAGGGCGTATTGCCAATCAGCGCTCCTGCCGAAATCGCCTGGAGCTAGGCCGCAAGCCCGCCCGCCTGCGTCAGCAGAAACGCCTCGCCGCAGGCTTTGGCCAGATTGCGCACCCGCAAGATGTAACTCTGCCGCTCGGTGACGGAAATCACGCCGCGTGCATCGAGCAGGTTGAAGACGTGGCTGGCCTTGATGCACTGGTCGTAGGCGGGGAATACCATGCGGTGGTATCCCTCCCCCTTGAGGGGAGGGTGGCCAGACAAAGTCTGGCCGGGAGGGGTCGCCCGCGCAGTGCTCGATGCCTGGCTTGAGGTGCCTTCAGAGATGACCCCCTCTGCCCGCTTCGCGGGCATTTCCCCCTCAAGGGGGGAGATAGGCGCGCCGGCTTCTAGCAGCGCCTTGCACTCGGCCTCGGCGTCCTGGAAATGGCGCAGCAGCATTGCCGTGTTGGCGAATTCGAAATTGTGGCGCGAATATTCCTGCTCGGCCTGCAGGAAGACATCGCCATAGGTCACCTTGTCGGCGCCTTCGCGGCCGTTGAAGTTGAGGTCGTAGACATTGTCGACGCCCTGCACATACATGGCCAGCCGCTCCAGCCCATAAGTGAGCTCGCCGGCCACCGGTGCGCATTCGATGCCGCAGACCTGCTGGAAATAGGTGAACTGCGACACCTCCATGCCGTCGCACCAACACTCCCAGCCCAGCCCCCAAGCGCCCAGTGTCGGGCTTTCCCAGTCGTCCTCGACGAAGCGGATGTCGTGCAGCAGCGGATCGATGCCGATCGCCGCCAGCGAGCCGAGATAAAGCTCCTGCAAATTGGGCGGATTGGGCTTCAGGATCACCTGGTACTGGTAATAATGCTGCAGCCGGTTCGGATTCTCGCCATAGCGCCCGTCCTTGGGCCGGCGAGAGGGCTGGACATAGGCCGCGTTCCAGCGTTTTGGGCCGAGCGCGCGCAATGTCGTGGCCGGGTGGAATGTGCCGGCGCCGACTTCCATGTCGTAAGGCTGGAGGACGACGCAGCCGTAGTCCGCCCAGTAATTATGCAAAGTCAGGATCAGCCCCTGGAACGAGCGGCTGGGATGCATGTGGGCAGGGATATCAGCGGTCACGGCGGCCTCGACGGAGCGGCGGGATGCGGCACCTCGTAAAGTGCCGCTCCGCGACCGTCAAGGCGACGGGTTATCCCTTCGGGGCGGGCGCCGGCTCGGGCTTCACGTTCGGGGTTTCCTGCGCCGTGTTGGATTCGATCGGCGGCAGGCCCTTCATCAGTTTTTGCTGCAAGGCGGCAAGCACGTCCGGGTCCGGCTTCAGGTCGCGGGCCTGGTTCCATTGGAAGGTGGCTTCCAGCTTGCGGCCAACGCGCCAGTAGACGTCGCCGAGGTGATCGTTGAGCACCGGATCCTCCGGCTTCAACGAAACGGCGCGTTCCATTTCGCGCACCGCGTCATCGAACTGGCCCAGGCGGTAATAAGCCCAGCCCAGCGAATCGACGATGTAGCCGTCGCTCGGCCTCAGGTCGACGGCCTTCTGGATCATCGCGAGGCCTTCCTTGAGGTTCATGTTCTTGTCGACCCAGGAATAGCCGAGATAGTTCAGAACCTGCGGCTGGTCGGGGTAGAGTTCCAGCGCCTTGCGGAAATTCGGCTCGGCCTTCGGCCATTCCTTCAGCCGCTCATAGGCGATGCCGCGCTGGTAGAAGATGTTCCAGTTGGCGCTGGTCGGGGTCTTCAGCACCTCGACCGCCTTGTCGTAAAGGTTGGCGGCGGAGCGGAAATCCTCCTTCGAGGAATAGACGCCGCCGAGCGCCAGATAGGCCCGCATATCGTCGGGATGCGCATCGACGATGGCCTTGAGGTAGGCGATCGCCTCGTCCTTGCGGTCGAGATCGGCAAGGTTGAGGCCAAGCTGCAGGTCCGAAAGCTCCTTCAGCGGCGAGCCGGCGGGAATGCGGCGATAGAGGGCGATAGCCCCCTCGCCGTCCTTCAACTGCTCGGCAACGGCGGCAAGCTGAACGAGCGCCGCGTCGTTGTCGGGCCTCAGCGCCAGGGCATATTGCAGATAAAGCCGCACGAACGGCTCGCCGCCGCCGCGGTTGAGCGCGGTGGCGAGATCGAGCAGGATTTCCGAGGCGCCGTCCGACGGACCGGCAACGAAGGGTTCGATCTTTTCGCCCTTGTTGATCTTGTTGCGAAGCGCTGCGATCTCGATCTTGCCGGGCGCAAACGTCTCGGCCTGGTCGAGCACCGACAGCGCCTTGGCCTTGTCGCCCTTGCGGGCGAGGAAAGAGGCATAGGCCTGCGCGTTGCGCATCCATGTTTCGGGAGCGGCGCCACCGGCCGCCGTGTCCTGCAGGGTGGCGGTGTAGAGCGCATCCGCCCTGTCGGGCAGGCCGGAGGCGTCGGCAATCAACGCACGGTGGAAGGACTTGAACAGACCGAACCAGTCGGGGCCCTGCAGCTTGTCGATTGAAGCCATGGCCTCGCGGGCGTCACCCGCACCCTGCTTGGCCCAGCCGGTCATGACGCCGGAGATCAGCCGGTCAAGATCGGATTCCAGCGAAAGCTTGAGCCAGTATTCGGCCTTCGAGAAATCCTTCTTGTGGAAGGAATCGATGGCCAGCGCCAGGCGCGAGAAGCGCTCGACGTCGGGAACCGCCTTGAGCTTGTCGGCATAGACCAGGGACTCATCGAAGCGCCCCTGCGCGATCAGCGACAGCATCAGGCTCTGCTGCAGTCCCGTATCGTTCGGATCGAAGGCGAGCGCCTGCTTGTAATAGGAGATGGCGCTGTTGAGATCGTTGTCGCCTTCGGCAATCCGCGCGGCGAGATAGGCTCCCGAGAAGGACGTGATCCTGACCGGCTCGCTGGTCTGTTTGGCATGAGCCGGCAGAGCCGAGATCGCCATGCCCGTCACTATTGCCAGCCCAGTCAGCCAGCGCGCACATCCTTGCCGCATCGTATCCCTTTCAGCCAAACGCGATGTCCCGCGTCAGCGGGATCGCCGTAGACTCGATCTTTCCAGGTAAAGCATGGCCTTTTTGGGGTCGGGCTTCAACCCGGCCCGAATTCACAATCGGGTCAAGCAATTAATAAACCATGCCGAAAGGGCCTAACTGCGGCCCTCGACCGCATGGCGTCCGCTTCGGCGCTTCCGCTCCGCGCACGAAACTCAGGACCCCAGCGACAGACGTGCGTCCAGCGCCTGCATCGAAACGGTGACCAGAGCGTGCAGCCGCTCTTTCGGCACGCCGTCGCGCGCCTGCACCGACAGACCAAACAAAAGCGTGGTGTAGTAATCGCCGAGGGCCTCCGGGTCCGTGCCCGGTTTGAGTTCGCCGTCCCGAACGCCCTTTCTCAGGCGCTCGACAATCAGTGCATTGCGCGCGTGGCGACGCTCGGCCAGCCAGCGCAGCACACCGTCGTTTTCAACGGCGCAGTTGGTCGCGGCCGAGACAACCATGCAGCCCCGCGACAGGCCCGGCCGGGCATAGATTTCGATTGCATCACGCAGCAATCGTTCGACAAACCGCCGGGCGGTTGGCTCCTCGGCAAGCGCGCGGCTGGCAAAGCTTCCTTCTTTGGTCTCGTACAGAACGATAGCTTCCCGAAACAGGTTCTCCTTCGAGCCGAACGCGGCATAGATGCGCGGCGAGGCCAGTCCAAGCACCGACACGAGATCGGCCATCGAGGTCCCCTCATAGCCGCGCGTCCAGAAGGCGTCGCGCGCTTTCTCCAGCGCCTGATCCCGATCGAACTCCCTTGGCCGTCCTGCCATTGCGACCTCCATTTTTTATCAATCAACAAATAATCCGCTTGACTTCGGATTGCAAATTTAATTCTTTGTCGATCGATAAAGAATCACTGCAAATGGAGATTGACATGAGTTCACTGGATCAAAGCGCGCCGTTCGGCGCCGCGGCAACAGGAGGGGTCGGAGCGAGGCGCGGTGCAACGCTGGCGCTGCTCTCCTTCGCGCAGCTTATCATCGCGCTCGACCTCAACATCGTCTTCGTGGCGTTGCCGGAAATCGGCGCGGGGCTGGGCTTTTCGGGCCAAACCCTGCAGTGGTGGTCAGCGCCTACACCGTCTTCACCGGTGGCTTCCTGCTGTTCGGCGGCAGGGCCGCCGACCTGATCGGCCAGCGCCGGGTCTTCATTTTCGCGCTCTGGCTCTATGCGCTTTCGTCGCTGGTCGGCGGCCTCGCCTGGTCGCCGGAAATGATCATCGCGGCCCGTGCGGTGCAAGGTATCGGCGCTGCGTTCCTGTTCCCGGCCACGCTGTCGCTGATCAATCGCCTGTTTGCCGAAGGGCCGGAACGCAACCGGGCGCTCGCCGTCTGGGGCGGCGCCGGAGCAAGTGGCCTGACGCTCGGCTCGCTGGCGGGAGGGCTTCTCACCAGCGCCTTCGGCTGGCCCTCCGTGTTCTATGTCAACGTGCTTTTGGCCGGGGTCGCCATCATCGCAGCTTTCGCCATCATTCCGCGTGACCGCCAGCGGCATGAACATCGCAGCTTCGATCTGCCGGGCGCGCTGACCGTCACCGCCGGCGCGACGCTGCTCGTCTTCACGCTGGTTCAGGGGCCTGAATATGGCTGGGGTTCGACCGCGATCATCGTCAGTGCCGCACTGGCGGCATTCTTCCTGATCGCCTTCGCAGCGATAGAGGCAAGCAGCGCCGACCCGCTGATGCCGCTGCGCCTGTACCACAACCGCAGCCTCGTCGCCGGCATGACGATCACCTTCCTCTTCATGGGGACGTTCGGGGCCCTGCCCTACTTCCTCACCGTGCTTTTACAGAACGTGCATGGCTTCACCGCCTTGCAGGCCGGCCTTGCGTTTCTCGTGCCATCGGTCGCCATCGCGGCCGGCACGCAGGTCGGCGAACGTCTGGCAACGCGTTTTTCGACACGCGCCACGCTGGTCGGCGGCATGATTGGCGGCGCGATCGGAACGGCCGTGATGGTATCCGGTGCAAACGCCGACAGCAGCTATCTGTCCCTCGTGCCTGGCCTTATCATCTCCGGTGTCGGACAAGGCATCGTCTGGACCGCCATGTGGATCGCCGCCGCTTCGGGTGTTTCCCATGACGAGCAAGGTGTCGCGTCGGGAATGGCCTCCACCATGCTCAATGTCGGCAATGCGATCGGCATGGCGGTGTTGATCGCGATTGCCAACCGCCATGTCGGTGGATTGACAGGGGATGCCTTGAAGATCGCCGTCGCCGACGGCATCCAGGTCGCCTTCTGGCTCGCCGCGGCAGGTATCGTCGTCAGCCTGCTCGCTGCAATGGTTCTTCCGGGGAAACCAAAATGACGGGCGGGCGCCATGCCGGCCACATACCGGCGACGTCTCTCAGTTCACCCGGCTGATGCAGAAATCGATGACGTCGATCAGCGCCGACTTTTGCGGCGTCGCCTCGAGCGGCGCCAGCGCGTCACGAGCGATTTCGCCGAAATGGCGGGCGCGCCCGATGGTGTCGGCAATCGCGCCGTGGCGGAGCATCAGGCCGATTGCCTTTTCCAGCCCGGCATCGTCGGCTGCATTGTCCTCGATGGCGCGTTTCCAGAAGCTGCGCTCGGCCTTGGTGCCGCGCCGATAGGCGAGGATCACCGGCAGCGTCACCTTGCCCTCGCGAAAATCGTCGCCGACATTCTTGCCGAGGTCCTTGCTGGTGCCGCCGTAATCCAGCGCGTCGTCGATCAGCTGGAAGGCAAGGCCGAGATTCATGCCATAGGAGCGCAGCGCGGCGCGATCGTTGCGCGTCGCGAGCGCGATAACCGGCCCGACTTCGGCGGCGGCCGAGAACAGCGCCGCGGTCTTGGCCTTGATCACGGCGAAATGCTCGTCCTCGGTGGTCTCGAGGTTTTTGGCCGCGGCGAGCTGCATCACCTCGCCTTCGGCGATGACCGAGGCCGCACTCGACAGGATGTCGAGCGCCTCCAGCGAGCCGACATCGACCATCATGCGGAAAGCCTGGCCGAGCAGGAAATCGCCGACCAAAACGCTTGCCTGATTGCCCCAGATCATGCGGGCGGTCTTCTTGCCGCGCCGCATGCCGCTTTCGTCGACGACATCGTCGTGGAGAAGCGTGGCGGTATGCATGAATTCGACCGATGTGGCGAGCTTGACATGGCCGTCACCGGAATAGCCGAACATCTGGGCGGCGGCGAGCGTCAGCATCGGCCGCAGCCGCTTGCCGCCGGACGAGATCAAATGGTTGGCGATCTCCGGGATCATCTCGACGTCGGACCCGGCCTTCGACAGGATCAGTTCGTTGACGCGTCCCATATCGGCTGCGGTCAGGTCGATGAGATCCTTGATCGAGGCGGCTTCCCGCTTCCCGTTTTCAATGTTGAGAACGACACCCACGGCAAAACTCCCAACCTCGATATGCACGACGGCAACATGGTCCCTGGACAGACTCTAGGGCGGCACCCACCGATGCGGCAAGAGGCGAATTGGCGCGGCGGCTCTGGTACATGATCACGTCCACGTTTACATCAACGCCGCAAACTGCGAGTTTCATCCGATGATAGAGCTCATCCGCACCAACGACGCCGTCATCATTTCGTTTGTCGAATCGCTGATGCGCGATGCCGGTATCGGCTGTTTCGTCGCCGACCAGAACATGAGCGTGCTCGACGGCTCGATCGGCATCCTGCCCCGCCGTGTCATGGTGGACGCCGACAAGGCCGATGCTGCACGGCGCATCCTGACGGATGCCGGCATCGCCAACGAGATCCGCCAAAAATAATGTCCGCGTCGCCCGCTGCCCTTGTCCCGGACATGCCGGCTCATACGGTCGATGCCTTTCATCGCGGTCGCTTCTGGCTGGTGCAGCCGAGAAAGGCAGGCCACCGCGCCGGCATGGATGCGATGATGCTGGCGGCTGCCGTGCCGTCCTCCTTCGCCGGGCGGCTTGCTGACTTTGGCGCGGGTGCCGGTGCGGCCGGCCTGGCGGTGCTATCGCGCTGCCCCGGCGCCGAGGCAGTGCTCGTCGAGCGTTCCCCGGAAATGGCGGCCTTCGCCACAACGACGCTTGCTCATCCCGGCAATGCGCATCTCAGCGACCGCGCCTCCGTGCTCGTTGCCGATGTCGCGCTGTCGGGCCGGGCGCGAACGGCCGCCGGCCTTGAGGACAACAACTTCGATTTCGTCATCATGAACCCGCCGTTCAATGCCGCCGAGGATCGCGCGACGCCCGATCCGCTGAGAAAGGCCGCGCACGTCTCGGAGGATGGATTGTTCGACAGCTGGGTCCGCAGCGCGGCCGCGGTGGTCAGGCCGGGCGGCGGGCTGGCCGTCATCGCCAGGCCGGAACAGCTCGGCGCCATCCTCGATGCCATCGCCGGCCGCTTCGGCGATGCCGAGATGCTGGCCGTCCACCCTCGCCCCGAGGCGAAGGCGATCCGTATCGTCGTCAGAGCAATTCTCGGCGCACGCGGAAAGCTGTCGATCCAGCCGCCGCTGATGCTGCATGCATATTCAGGCAATGGCCCCTCGGAGCGGACAGAGCTGATCAATAACGGGCTGGCATCGCTGTTCGGAGACTGATCCATTTTGATTGCCGGCGTGACGGCATTGCCGTTGGCCGGCGAATTCCTACATGCCTCAAGCAAATCGACCGGAGACAGCCCCCTCGTGAAACGCCTTTTCAATCGCCTGCTGCCGAAATCCTGGCGCTCCACCGTCGTCACCATTCCGGTCATCCGGCTGCACGGCACGATCATGGCCAGCAGCGGTCAATTCCGGCCGAGCCTGTCGCTAGCGTCGACCGCCGGCCTCATCGAAAAGCTGTTTTCCTTCGAAGCGCCGGCGGTCGCCATCTCGATCAATTCGCCAGGCGGTTCGCCGGTGCAGTCGCGGCTGATCTTCAGGCGCATCCGCGACCTGGCGACGGAGAAGAACAAGAAAGTCCTGGTTTTCGTCGAGGACGTGGCGGCATCGGGCGGCTACATGATCGCGGTCGCCGGCGACGAGATCTTTGCCGACCCGTCCTCCATCGTCGGCTCGATCGGCGTGGTGTCGGCCTCGTTCGGCTTTCCGGAGCTGATGAAGAAGATCGGCGTCGAGCGCCGCGTCCACACCGCCGGCCAGAACAAGGCGGTGCTCGACCCGTTCAAGCCGGAAAAGAAGGAAGACGTCGAGCGCCTGAAGGCGCTGCAGCTCGAGGTCCACGAGACGTTCATCGACGTCGTCAAAGACAGGCGCGGCACCAAGCTCAAGGACGATCCAGACCTGTTCACCGGCCTGTTCTGGACGGCCAAGAAGGGGCTCGAGCTCGGGCTCGTCGATGCGCTCGGCGACATGCGCAGCGTGCTGAAGGGCCGTTTCGGGCCGAAAACCCAGCTCAAGCTGATCACCGCGCCGCGCGGCCTGTTCGGCCGGTTCGGCCTTTTCGGCTCGAGTTTTTCGGCGCCCGATATTGCCGCCGCGGCTGCAAGCGGCGTCATCGATGCGGCGGAAGAGCGCGCACTTTGGGCGCGCTTCGGGCTTTGAAAAGCCGGTGAAAGCGTCTAGCATAAATCATCAACCGACCCGACCGGCCGCCTTGCCGGCCTTGCGAGGGAGGAGTTTGACATGCCGCAGATCATTTTCTTCGCCGTCGTCGGCATTGCCGCCTATTTCGGCTACCGCTCCTTCGTTAGGGAAGCCGACCGGGTGACCGCCAAGGTGCGACGTACCGAAAAGCAGGCCGCCAACGGCACGATGGGAACGCTGGTCAAGGATCCGAAGACCGGCGAATACCGTCTGGCCAAGGATTGACCGTCGTCCCCCTCGCGGCCGAGCCAGTGAACTCCGAGGCCAGCATCCGGGCATCGCATGCGCACGCCAAGATAAATCTGGCGCTGCATGTCACCGGCCGGCGCGCCGACGGTTATCACACGATCGAAAGCCTGGCTGTATTCACGCGCTTCGGCGACCGGATCGAGACGGAACTTGCCGACGGCGACGGATTTTCCGTGTCCGGCAAATACGCCGCCGCGGTACCGGCCGACGACAATAATCTGGTGGTGAGGGCGCGCGACGCGCTGCGGCGCGAGGCCGGTTCCCAGCATGCGCCGGCTGTCGCCATCAGGCTCGAAAAGAACCTGCCGGTTGCGTCCGGCGTCGGCGGCGGGTCGAGCGACGCGGCGGCGGTGTTGCGCGCTCTGGTCCAGACCTGGGGACTTGATGTCGGCGACGCCGAACTGGCGCGGATCGGCCTGTCGCTAGGCGCCGACGTGCCGATGTGCCTCGCCGCCAAACCGCTGATCGCGCGCGGCGTCGGGGACGAGTTGACGCTCGTGCCGGGTTTCCCGGCCCTGGGTCTGGTGCTCGTCAATCCCGGCACTGCCGTCTCGACGGCCGAAGTGTTCGACGCGCTTGGCCGCCGCGACAATGCGGGGCTGCCGCCGCTGCCGCGCATTGTCGACTTCCACGGCATCCGCAACTGGCTGGAGATCACCCGCAACGATCTCGAGCCTGCGGCGCGCGCAATCCAGCCGGCCATCGGCAAGGCGCTTTCCGTGCTGAACAAGGCCGGAGCCGGTTTTGCCCGGATGTCGGGTTCCGGCGCCACTTGCTTCGGGCTGTTCGAGACCGGCAATGTGGCCAAGCGCGCGGCCGTCGATATCCGCGGCCGCCATCCCGACTGGTTTGTCGCAGCAACGCGAAGCCTGACCTCGGAGGCTGAGGCCCATGGCCAGGATTGACGAGAGCCGCCCCTTCGTTCCCGTGCGCATCGCGGTGCTGACCGTTTCCGATACGCGCAGCCTCGCCGACGACAAATCCGGACAGACGCTGGCCGACCGCATCACGAAGGCCGGCCACGTTCTCGCCGCCCGCGACATCGTCACCGACGACCTGGAAAAGATCCGCGACAGAGTCCTGGGCTGGTCGAAGGACGATGCGATCGATGTCGTCATCACCACCGGCGGGACCGGCTTCACCGGCCGCGATGTGACGCCTGAAGCGCTGGAGCCGATCTTCGAAAAGCGCATGGACGGCTTTTCCCAAGTGTTCCACCGCATCTCCTACGACAAGATCGGCACCTCGACGATCCAGAGCCGGGCAACTGGCGGCGTCGTCAACGCCACCTTCGTCTTTGTGCTGCCGGGCTCGCCCGGCGCCTGCAAGGACGCCTGGGACGGCATCTTGAAGCCGCAGCTCGACTACCGGCACATGCCCTGCAACTTCGTCGAGATCATGCCGCGGTTGGACGAGCATTTGCGGCGCGGCTGAGACGGAGCGAGGTATCGGCCGGACGACACCGCCTCAGCGAATGACCGGCTCGCCGTGAAAGCGCCGGCGCGACGGCGGCGAGACGCCGAAGCCGACTTCCATCATCAGCCGCGGCGTGCGCGTCGGCACGGTGCCCATATGGAAGCCGAACGGATCCTCGACAAAGCCGAGGCCGGCCGGCCCGGTCAGCGTGACCGGGCTCTGCTCGCCGTAGACGCCCAGCACCTCTTCCGCCGAGTGGCCGACCAGCAGCGTCAGCTGATGCTTCAGGATGCGGCGGTTGTGGGAGCCGCGGACATAGACATGCGGCCCGGTGTCGGCGTCGACCGGCACCAGGTAGAAAAAGAACTTCAGCATGCGCCAGTCGTCGAGGTCGAAATGGTATTTGCCGAGCGAGGCCATGTTCTTGTCGGCGTCCGAGACGCCACCGGTCGGAAAGCTCCACCAGACGCGGGTCGTGATCAGCTTGGCCTGGCTGCCGAGATAGTGTGCCGCGACGTCGAGAAGCAGCGGATCGCGCTGCACGGCGACCGCAGCGCTGCAGTCGAGAACCCGCTCGAAATAGTGACCGCTGAGCAGCGGTCGGCCGAAATGCTTTTCGGCATCGGCGTGTTTTTCGGGCAGGAATTCGAGCCGGCGGTCGAAATTGCCGAAGCATGGCGTGCGCTCGGCGAAGCGGGCGATCTCCTCATGGATGGCGGCCGGCAGCGTCAGGCCCGAATAGAGCCCCTCGGAGCGCAGCGCGCCGACGACGGCATCGCGGTCGACGCCGGCGAACATCGTTTCACCGACATTGCGCGCCGGCGGAACGGGCTTTGCACCGCGCCAGTGCAGCCGCCGCGCCGGCATGGTGCGCGCCAGCATGAACATCGGCAACCATGCCGGATTCTCGCGAAGGTCGGACAGGTAGGTCGGGATCCGGGCGGCGATGCGGCGCAGCGTACCGCCGTTGCGTGCGATCGCCTCGAGGCTTGCAGCGCCGGATTTGTCAGGGCTTGAAAGGGTCATCGGGGTCCTCAAATGTCTGGGGAACAGCATCGACGATAGTCGTCGCCGCTCCGGCACATCCCAAACCCTATTCGCCCGTTTCGCCGGGAATGGTACCCCCCAGCCACGTTTTGTGCAATGCACAATAAATGAAACCTCGGCAAAAATTCGCTTCGGCAGTTCCCCGAACCGAGACGGTAAGGCGTCACTTCCGCGGCGCCACCCATATCTCGGCGTCGAGCCTTCTTGTCGCCAGGCCGCGGGCAATCGCTTCGGCGCTGCGGGCGCTCTTAGACAGCGCCGCGGCCTGACGCTTGCTGATCACCAAGCCTTCGGCGAGAGCGCGATTTCCGGCAAAGACGCGCGACAGGAACGGCGCGCGGCTGCCGCGTGCCCGCGAAAACCGCGCCGCCATGGTTTGCCTCGCCGTATGAGCGACGACCTCGTCGATCCAGCCCTCCCCCAGCCGCGCTCCCGGCTCCAGCAAAAGCAGCCACTCGCCTTTGGCCTGCCTGATGCCGGCAGCGATGCCGCCGCTGACATAGTGGCAGCCGGCATGTTCGGCGACGCGGTGCGTCTGGTCGGTCGAGCCGGTGTCGCAGACGACGACGTCGCGCACCACGCCCTCGACCGCGCCGCCGATCAGCGAGGCGAGCGTGCGGGCAAGGCCCTCCTCGTCATTCAGGGTTTCGATCAGAACGCTGAGCATCTTTAGCCGAATAGCGGAAAGCGCTGGGCTGCGCCAGTTTTTGCGGCGTGCCGCTAAAAAGTTCTTGCTTTGTTCTCACCAATCAAATAGGAATAGTTTCCATGAGCAGAGCGATTCGACAGCGGGCAGACAGTCCCTGGGAGAGGGCCAAAATGGAACAGATCGTGCGTGCCGATATTGCAGCCTTCGGAGCTGGCAGGGCCGAGATGGCGAATGCGATGATCGAGCAGAGCGGCATGCGCGTGCGTCCGGAACGCAATCGCGGCAGGTCGGCGGGCATCAATCCGTCCGGCCGTTTCGAGCCGGTCAGCCGGCATGTGTTCGACGACGGCTGGAATTCGCTGGAGGAGCTGCCGCCCTTCAAGACCGAGGTACAGGTCGAGAAGCCGCGCACCATCATCACCCGCAACGAATCGCCCGACATCTCCTTCGATCGCTCGATCAACCCCTATCGCGGCTGCGAGCATGGCTGCGTCTATTGTTTCGCACGGCCGACGCACAGCTTCATGGGCCTGTCGGCGGGGCTGGATTTCGAATCGAAGCTGTTCGCCAAGCCGGATGCGGCGCGGCTGCTCGACAAGGAATTGTCGAAGGATAATTACCAGCCGCGCACCATCGCCATCGGCACCAACACCGATCCCTATCAGCCGATCGAGAAGCAATACCGGATCATGCGCGAGATCCTCGAAGTGCTGGAGGCGCGCGGGCATCCGGTCGGCATCGTCACCAAATCGGCGCTGGTGACACGCGACATCGACATCCTGTCGCGCATGGCCGAGCGCGGGCTGGCTAAGGTGGCATTGTCGGTGACGACAATGGACCGGATGTTGGCCAGAACGATGGAGCCACGCGCGTCGACGCCGACCAAGCGGCTGGAGGCGATCCGGCAGCTTTCGGATGCCGGCATTCCGGCCTCGGTCATGGTCGCGCCGATCATCCCCGGACTGACCGACCCGGAGATGGAGCGCATCCTCGATTCGGCGCGGGCCGCAGGCGCGCGCGAGTCGGGCTATGTGCTGCTGCGCCTGCCGCTGGAGGTCGCGCCGATCTTCAAGGACTGGCTGCTGCGCCACTATCCTGACCGCTATCGCCACGTCATGTCGCTGATCCGTTCGATGCGCGACGGCAAGGACTACGATTCGGAATGGGGCAAGCGCATGAAAGGCTCCGGCCCCTATGCCTGGCAGATCGGACGGCGCTTCGAGATCGCCGCCAAGCGGCTCGGCCTCAATGCCGAGCGGCGCTCGCTGCGGACCGACCAGTTCATCCCCGCTGCCAAGGCAACCGAGCAGCTGATGCTGCTGTGAAGTCTTTGTTTATGCATGTCGTTTTCCCAAAACCGCGACACACTTTTGGGCGACATGCAGTGTTGGCGCCGGCCGCCATTGGCTGGGGCGAAAAATCCCGTCCGGCCTGTCCTGTCCCCGGGCTTCAGACGGTAACCCTCCGGGTCCGGTGCCCCGCCCGACCCAGAGGGACTTGCGGAGAATCGGAGCCGATGCGAACCTCGCCGCACCATGGCTCGCGCGCGTTCCGATTCTCCGCTTCTCTTCGAAATCGTCGAGAAACCCGACTTCTCCTTCGAAACGAAGGCGATGGCCGAAGGCCTGTGGCCGGTGGCGGGGATGGACGAGGCCGGTCGCGGCCCGCTCGCCGGGCCGGTCGTTGCGGCAGCGGTGGTGCTCGATCCTGCCAACATCCCCGATGGGCTCGACGATTCCAAGCGGCTGACGCATTTGCAGCGCGAGGCGCTGTTCCTGAAAATCCTCGGCTCGGCCTTGGCCGTGTCGATGGCGTCGGTCAGCGCGGAAGGCATCGATGCCAGCAACATCCTCAAGGCCAGCCTAGAGGCGATGCGCCGTGCCTTGGCCGGCCTGTCAATCCGGCCGAAGCTGGCGCTGGCCGATGGCCGCGACGTGCCGCCCGGCCTGCCCTGCGAGGGCAGAGCGCTGATCAAGGGCGACCAGCGCTCGCAGTCGATCGCCGCAGCCTCGATCGTCGCCAAGGTGATGCGTGACCGCATGATGTGCGGCTGCGGCAGCCATCATGCGCATTATGGCTTCGAGCTGCATATGGGCTACGCCACTGTGCGCCATCGCACGGCGATTGATCTGCATGGGCCGGTGGCACGGCTGCACCGCGCCTCCTTCGCACCGTTCCGGTTCGGCGGGACTGAGGTGCTGGAGGAAGAGAGCCTTTCGGGCCTGGATTGAGGTGAAAGCGGCTAGCCGTATATCTCCCCCCTCGAGGGGGAGATGTCGCCGAAGGCGACAGAGGGGGTCGGTACGTCCTGGCGCGACGCCATGAGGGACGAAGGAGAGGGTTGGCGCTCCACGCGCTGCTACCCCCTCTGGCCTGCCGGCCATCTCCCCCTCGAGGGGGGAGATTACGCTCCGCTTAATTCAACTTTGACTTCAAATCCTGCAGCGAGGATTTGAACAGGTCGGCGCCGGCCTTGGCGTCGATCTTGCCGGCAAGCAGTGTGCGGACGGCTTCGACGGCGATGTCGACTGCGCTGGCGCACACTTCGCCGATCGCCTCACAATCGGCCTCTACTTTTTTAAGTCTTCGTCACAGCATCACAATATGTACTTAAAATCATCTAAAGAGCAATCGATGAGCTTCACGCTCATATACCATTGAGCTTGCGGAGTTAGATGTCCGTCGTGATCGATTGATTTATTCGCGCCATCTCCACATGCGACAGAAATGTCCGTATCCGACGAAATATAAATAACGTGAAACGTTCTGCCTGACCCTTGCTGTTCCACAAAGTTCGTATCTCCGACGAAAGGGTTCCTCCAATAAAATTGTTTCTGTCAATTCGAATCAATACGGGGCTATATATAAATATAAACGATAGCGTTCCGAATAATGTGGCGATGGCTAACAGTAAGAACAAGAATTTCTTCATGGTCTTTTATTCCGGCACGCCACATCTGGCTTTGATGTCGTGCCAGGACGTACCGACCCCCTCTGTCGCCTTTGGCGACATCTCCTCCTCGAGGGGGGAGATTACGCGCTCAGCCGGTTTCGCTAAAAAAGCCGCCAGGTTTCCCAGGCGGCTTTCGATGAATTCTCGATGAAGTCACTTAGTTCAGCTTCGACTTCAAATCCTGCAGCGAGGCGTTGAACAGGTCGGCGCCGGCCTTGGCGTCGATCTTGCCGGCCAGCAGCGAGCGCGCCGCTTCCACCGCGATGTCGACGGCGCTGGCGCGCACTTCGCTGATCGCCTCGCGCTCGGCCTGGCCGATCTTCTGCTCGGCCAAGGCGGTACGCCGGGCGACATAGTCCTCGGTCTTCTTGTGCGCCTCGGCAGCAAGCATGTCGGCCTCGCGCTTGGCGGCGGCGACGATGTCGGCGGCCTCCTGCTCGGCTTCCTTGCGCTTGCGCTGGTATTGGCCGAGCAGTTGCTGGGCCTCTTCGCGCAACCGGCGCGCTTCCTCGAGCTCGCTGCTGATCTTGTCGGCACGGGCATCGAGCGCCTTGGCGATCATGCCCGGCACTTTGATGTAGACGGCAATGCCGAGGAAAATAATCAGGGCAACGGTTGCCCAAAGCGTCGCGAGAGATGTTGCGTCCATGATGCGCTCCTCACCCGGCCACGGATTTGACCGCGGCCGCGATCTCGGCCTTGCTGGCCTTGCCGCCGACAAGCGCCTCGACGATGGCCGAAGCGGTGTCCTCGGCGATCGTGCCGACTTCCTTCATGGCATTGGCCTTGATGGAAGATATGCGCGCCTCGGCCTCGCCAAGCTTCTGGTCAAGCGCTGCTTCGATCGTCTTGCGGGCAGCCTCCGCTTCCGCCTTGGCGGCATCGTTGGCCTGCTGGCCGATTGCATTGGCCTTGCCCTTGGCTTCCGCCAGTTCCTGCTCATAGGCGGCAACGGCGGCATCGGCCTCGCTTTTGAGCCGGGCAGCATGGTCGAGATCCTGCGTGATGCGGTCGTTGCGAACGTCGATGATGCCGCCGACGCGCGGCATCACTACCCGTTTTAAAAAGAGATAGAACAGCCCGAAGGTGATCGCCAGCCACAGAAGCTGCGAGGGGAACGTCGCCGGATCGAATGGCGGAAACGTGCCATGCGCCTCGGCAGGCACGCCGGTGGCGGAATGCGTGTCGCCTTCCGTTGCGGTGGGCGCGGACTCTTGCGCAAAGGCAGATGTCACGAACATGGACTATCCCCGAAATTCAGGCCCGCCGCAGGATCGCGGCCGGCCCGTTCAATTCTTCGCAGTATTCAGCCGAACAGAGCGAGAAGCGCGATGAGAAGCGAGAAGATTCCCAGCGCTTCGGTCACGGCGAAGCCGAAAATCAAGCGGCCGAACTGGCCGTCGGCCGCCGACGGGTTGCGCAGCGCGCCCGCCAGGTAGCTGCCGAAGATGTTGCCGAGGCCAATGCCCGCGCCGCCCATGCCGAGGCATGCGATGCCGGCGCCGATGTACTTTGCTGCTTCTGCGTCCATTTGTTCAACTCCTTTGGATCTAAAATTCCGTTGCAAATTCCATCCGGCGGCAATGCCGGAAACGTTGTTAGTGCCCGGGATGCAGGGCGTCGTTGAGATACATGCAGGTCAGCACGGCAAAGACATAGGCCTGCAGGAAGGCGACCAGCAGCTCCAGCGCCGTCAGCGCCACGGCCATCGCCAGCGGCAGAACCGAGCCCGCCACGCCGACCGCGCCGAGCGCGCTCAGGCTGACGACAAAGCCCGAGAACACTTTCAGCGTAATGTGACCGGCGAGCATGTTGGCGAACAGACGAACCGAGAGGCTGACCGGGCGCGAGACGAAGGAAATCACTTCGATCAGCACCACCAGCGGCAGCAGGTAAACCGGCACGCCATGCGGGACGAACAGCTTCAGGAAGCCAAAACCGTGCTTGGTGAAGCCGTAAGCGACGACCGTTCCGATCACCAGCGCCGCAAGGCCGAAGGTGACAATGATGTGGCTGGTGACGGTGAAGAAATACGGGAACAGCCCAAGCAGGTTGCCGACCAGCACGAACATGAACAGCGAGAACACGAAGGGGAAGAACTTCATGCCCTGCGTTCCCGCGGCGTCCCTCAGCATATTGCCGACAAATTCATAGGCCATTTCCGAGACCGACTGAAGGCGGCCCGGAACGAGGCTGCGGCTCGATGTGCTGAGGTAGAGAAACGCCGATGCGACAGCAACCGTCGCAACCATGAACAATGCCGAATTGGTAAAGGACAGGTCGTAACCGCCGATATTGATCGGAATCAGCTTGGTAATATGGAACTGGTGGATCGGATCGACCTTGTCAGCAGCCACGTTCACATCCCCATCAAAAGCCGCACGCGGCTTTAGCGTCCTGTTCAATGCGCCGGCATGCGGCGCCTCAATTCATTCTTTCGGATCGCGCGGCTTGTCGCCCGTTCCGAATTCCGACACAAGCCCGGCTGAACGCAGGACATTGAGCACGCCTGCGCCAAAACCCAGCAGCAGCCCGACTATCAGACCCCATGGCGATGTCCCCGCCACGCGATCGATAAACCAGCCGAGAGCCGCACCGACCACTATCCCGGCGATGAACTCGCTGGACAGCTTGAGCGCCTGGCCGTACCCGACCGCACTGCCCGCTTTCGCGTCGTCTTTCCCCTCGAGCCGATCCGGCCGCCTTGTCGCAAGCGATGCTTCAAGGTCGCGCCGGCGGCGCTCAAGATCGTCGTCGCGGTTGTCGGCTTCATGCTGCTTGCCGCGGCCGGTTTTTCCGGTTCCGTCTGGCCCATTCTTGTCGGCCACGCAACCCCCCTGCCCGGTCAGACCGTCACCGTCCGTCCGCTTCTTAAAGTCGCCGGCAACATAGTTAGAGGGTCCGCGCCCGTCAAGCCACGGGCGGACGTTCAAGCTCAAGTATTTTTTTGTTATAAATCAGCTACTTGCTTGGGTGCGACATCGTGCCCGACACGGGTCCCCGGCATGCTGCGGCCGAATCCCCACGGCGACGGGTCTTCGATCGGCCGCTCTCGCGCGAAAGATGCAAGGGCTACCCGAGCACTCAGCTCCAGCCGCCGCCATAGGTGCGGTAGAAGATGTGCAGGCCGATCCTGGTCATTTTCTGCATCGTCCGCGCCCAGCCCGGGTGGACGTAGTTGGCGTAATAATGGGTCGACGAGCCGACTTCCGGAATGAAGATCTTGCCGGCTGTGACGGCCATGGCGACATCCTGGGCGGTCTTATAGGAGGCGGGATTGTCGATGCGCTTCTTCCTGCCGTCACAGGCGAAGGAAAACTGGCAGCGGTTGAACCAGTTGTCGTTCTGGTAGACGACGCCGCAGATCGAGTTCGGATAGGCCGGGTTGCGGACGCGGTTGAGGATGACCTGAGCGACGGCGGCCTGGCCACGCACGGATTCGCCGCGCGCCTCGAAATAGATGCCGTTGGCGAGACAAGCCTGCTCCGGTTCGGAAAAGACGCTCGCCGGCAGCGGCGTCTGCATCCACGAATGATCGCCCTTGCTCAGCGGTGGAATGAAGCGGCCATCGTTCGGGTCCTCGTCCTGCAGCAAGGCCTCGAAAGGCGACGCCTTGGCGTAATCGGGGGCCGACGAGGCATAGGCGGTCGCCAGCACGTCGGGATGATCGTTGTTGACCAGCGCGGCAAGCATCGCCGGCACGCCGGGATCCGGCTTCTTGTCGGCGCGCGTGTGGAAGGCTGCGGCGATCTGGATTTCCTTGCCTTTGATCTCGGGCTTGGCGAAAGCCATCCTCAGGCCGCTGTCCATGCTTGGGCGGAGCAGTGAGGAGGTGCGCTCGAAGATTGACCCGGCGTTGAAGTTCTTCGGCGGCGAGACGGGCGAGACCTGGATGATGCGGCCCTTCTTGTCGGCGCGGATGATGCGGTCCTCGTCCGGCGTCGTGCCGGCGACGCTGCCCTTGCCGCGAAACGACACGGCACCGATGCCCGGCAACTGGACGCCGGAGCCGGAGAGCGAGCCGGTGCTGCTGGAATCGACGAACGGCATTTCGGCGGCGTGGACGGAACCGGCGACGGATTTCTCGACATAGGCGTTCCAGCGGACGCTCGGCGCCTCGAGGCCGGAGACCAGGCTGGTCATGTCCTGATAGGCGGTGACGGTCGGAAAGCCGACCCAGATGCCAAGGCCAATAATGAACGGAGACAGGAAGGAACGCTTTTTCTCACCGGCGGCGGCGATAAGCCGCGTCAAAACACGTCGATGCACGGAACTCTCCAGAAACGCAACGGACCCCACTGGAGAGCTACAATGATGCATTAACCTTGATGGGGCGTTAACAGCTTAGCACGTTGTTTTCCCATCTCATGTCGAAGTCAGGCGCTTTTGCGGCCATCGCTTGACGGAAGAAAGATCGGCCAGGCGATCAGTGCGCAAATGGCCGCAGCCAGCCAAACGCCTGCCCACGAGCAGAGCACGAGAAGCCCGGGAATGGCGATCGGCACCAGGAAAAACGCGATGAAGACCAGGCTGTTGGCGAGGCCGAGTGCCGTTCCGGCCTGGCTTGCGCCGGCCAGCGTCGCCAGTTCGGTATAGGCGACGCCATGCCAGGAGGAGACGCAGACGCCGGCCACGACCAGCACCGCGACGATCGCCGGCGACAGCATCGGTGCTTGTGTGGTGGCGGACAACAGAACCATCCCCGCAAGCACGGTGAAGGCGATCACGCTCAGCATACTGCAGAGACGCAGGAACGACCGGCGGTTGCCGTGACGGTCGGTGTAGCGGCCGCTCCAGACGCGCATCACCATGGCGCCGACCTGCACGGCAGCCAGGCTGGCGCTGATCACGGCTGTCCCCCTGCCGGCGAAATCATGCAGGAAAACGGAAGCAAAGGTGAGCACCGCCACCTGCGGAAAGCACAGCAGGCCGATGGCTGTTGCGATGCGCCAGACGGCTAGGTTGCGCAGTGGCGCCGGGCCAGCCGGCAATGCCGTGCTGCCCGAATTGGCATCGTCATGCGCCGGCGGCTGATGCAGCCAACGCCAGGCGAGCGAGGTCGAGACGACGGATGCAGCCGCCAACAGGCCGAACACCGCCGCGAAGCCATGGACTGAGGCGAGCGACGGCAGCACCAGCGCGCCAAGCCCGCCGCCAAGCGGCACCGCCGTCTGCCTGATGCTCATGGCAAAGCCGCGCTCGCCTTCGCCGAACCAGGCCATGATGGCGCGGCCGCTGGAGCCGTTGACGCTGCCGCCGAGCAATCCGGTGACCAGCAGAGCAGCGGCCAGAAGCGCGATGCTGGGAATATGGGCTGGTGACGGCACGACCAGCGCGGCCATGACAAGCAGCCACACCGCGGTTGCGCCGACCCCGGTCAGCAGCACGCGGCGGTCGCCCCAGCGATCGGTCAGCAGCCCCCACGGCAATTCGCTCAGCGCCACGCCCAGGCCGAGAAGGCCAAGCGCCAGGCCGAGTTCGCCATTGGAGAGATGGTAGCCCGAGCGCAGGAACACCGCCGTCGCCGGAATGCCGGAGAAGGTCGCGGAAAAGCAGGCATTGGCGGCGACGCCGATGCCCAGCACCTTCCAGCGATGATTGGCTCGAAGCACCGCCGCCTCTGACGGGGTGGTAACGGCGGCCGGGCGAAGCGGTTTGCAATCTGCTCGTGTGGCGACAGCGGACATGGTTCAGCTCCTGCATGGGCCGGCTGCATTCGGTCTTGACGCGCTGTCTCTACCGCCATAGCTTCGTACTGAATATCAGGAAATTTTTGACGTAATGTCCCAAATATCAGGATTATTGCCATGCGACGCGTGACATTCGATCTCGATGTCCTGCGCAGCTTCGTCACCGGCATGGAGCTGGGCAGTTTCGCCAAGGCCGCCGACCGGCTCGGCCGTTCGACCTCGGCAATCAGCGCGCAATTGAAGAAACTGGAGGAGCAGGCGGTGACGCCGATCTTCCGCAAATCGGGACGCGGCCTGGCGCTGACGGAGGCGGGCGAGACCATGCTCGGCTATGCGCGCCGGCTGATCGAGCTCAATGACGAGGCCGCCTCCGCCATCCACGATGTGGAGCTGGAGGGCTGGGTACGGCTTGGATTGCAGGAGGATTTCGGCGAGGCGGTGCTGCCGGAAGTGCTCGGGCGCTTCGCCCGCGCCCATCCCAAGGTCAAGATCGAAGCCAGGATTGCGCGCAGCTACGAGCTTGCCGAACGGATCACCTCGGGCAGCCTGGATATCGCGCTTGCCTGGCACAATGGCGCGACGCTGCCTTGCAGCCGGCATGTCGCCGACGTCCAGATGCGCTGGATCGGCCCGGCAAGACAGATCGAAACCAGCCTGCGCGAAGGCGAGCCGTTAGCGCTGGTGGCGCTCGAGGCGCCGTGCCTGCTGCGCAGCGTGGCGACTGAAACGCTGGACCGTGCCGGCCTGTCATGGCGGATGGCCTTCTCCAGCCCGAGCCTTGGCGGCATCTGGGCAGCCGTCGCCGCCGGACTCGGACTGACGATCCGCACCGATATCGGCCTGCCGGCCACCGTCAGGGCGATGACGCCGGAGATCGCCGGGCTGCCCGCCTTGCCCAAGATGGCGCTGTTCCTGCATCGCAAGGAGGCCGAGCCCGACGCGGTCGCGGCGCGGCTTGGCGACATCCTGCTGCAGGCAGCGCTGGAAGCGTTGCCGCAAGGTGCGCGGATGGATGAGGGGCTAAGAGACGTCGCTTAGGTTTCGACAAGACAGTTTTGAGGCGACGTCGCAGGACTTCCGAAGGCACAGCGATCCAGAACCGCACATCCTGCGTCGAATTTCTTCACACCCCCCTCTGTCCTGCCGGACATCTCCCCCTCAAAGGGGGGAGATTGCCAGCTTCGTTCTTGGCACCTTTCTTGCAACGTTAGAGATTGGCGAAGGCATTCGCGAAATCCAATCTCCCCCCTTGCGGGGGAGATGTCCGGCAGGACAGAGGGGGTGCTGTCCCGCCAGCGTTAGCAAAGATCCTGCACCGCAACGGCGCTCTTGCGTTACTCCCGAGCCGAGCGCAGGCGCAGCGCCCCTGAAAGCTCCCCTCAGTGGCGCTTCTTGGCCCTGCCGGCGAACGGGTTGTCCGAAGTGCGCAAGGCGATGCGGATCGGCACGCCGGGCATGTCGAAAGCCTCGCGCAGGCTGTTTGAGAGATAGCGGACATAGGATTGCGGCATCGCATCGGGGCGAGAGCAGGAGACGACGAAGCCCGGCGGCCGCGTCTTGGCCTGCGTGACATATTTGATCTTCAGCCGACGCCCGTCATCGGCGAGCGGTCTCTTGCTTCAATGAGGTTTTTCGGTGGCGTGCTGCGGTCAGGGGCTAATTCCCCGAGGGCCCCGGCGTAGCTGAATCTGGCGGGTACCGCAGCATTTCTTGAACTTCATACCTGAACCGCAAGGACATTGATCATTGCCGCCGCGTTGCAGCCGGCCGACCAGGGGCAGCAGCGCTGCGGAAGGCAGGAGCGCTGCCGCAAGGGCAGCCAACTTGGCCGAGATTCCCGGTACGACGAGGCGACGACCGGATTTGAACCCTCGCCACGCCCGTTCAGCCACATACTCCGGATCCACCTTGGGCAAGATGTTGAAGAGCACCGTCTGATTGGCGCCTGACCTTGCGAGAAACTCCGTCGACACCGGGCCTGGTGCAACGCATGTGACCGTCACACCGGTTCGGCGCAATTCCTGGTGAAGCGCCTCTGAGAAGAAGCGCACGAAAGCTTTGCTAGCGAAGTACAGAGCCATATAAGGCCCGGGAACGAACCCGGCCACGGAACTGAGATTGAGCACCCCGCCCCGTCGGCGCGCCACCATTCCCGGCAGAAAATGGAGGGTCAGTTCTGTGAGGGAATGTATGTTGAGATCGATGATGCCGAGTTGACCATCAATAGGCAGCGCCGTCGTCGCGCCCCGCAGGCCATAGCCGGCGCTGTTGACCAGGACATCACAGACCAGGCCGTGTGCGGACAGGAAGCCCTCCAGGCGCGTTGGCGCATCGCCTGCCACGAGATCCAACTCGAGCGTGAATGCCTCGCCACCCCTCTCCCGAACCTCAGACGCCGCAGCGGCCAAACCCTCGGGCGAGCGGGCAACCAGCACAACCGCACCGCGCTCCCGTGCAGCGACGCTCGCAATTGCCCGGCCAATTCCACCCGAGCCGCCAATCACGACGACGGCTGGCCGGAATTCACAGCGCGAAATCATGTCGCGTTCCTCTGTCCTGCAGGAGCGGCAACACTTTGATCGAGCAGCATCACTTCATTGGCGACAATGCCGTTCAGGATCTTTTCGAATCTCTCCAGTGCTCGTGCAACGTTCGCTCCATCCATGACCCGGTGATCGTAGTGGATGCGGACATTCACCGATCCGTCTTTGCCGATGGGACCGTAGTTGAGAAGCGTGGTCAATGGTGTCAGCGGGTTGAGTGATTCCGCACCGAGACCAGAATAGACGGACAGTTGGAAGGTACCGAAGTAATTTGACCTTTGCCGGGCGATGTTCAACCCTAGCCACATAAGCAGCCACCTGACTGGCGCGGGCGCACCTGCCATGCGCAAGGCACGCCGGAACTCCGGGACCTCCAGGATCGGCCGTGATCGAGCCGCGTGGATGGATCCCTCAAGTTCCGTGATGGAGTAGCGCTCCGGGCGCTTGATGCAGCTCAGCAGAACGGCCGGCTCGCCATCATATTCGCGCTCGTGGGCAATCGAGGCTACGCTTGCCGGATACTCGTAAAGCTGCGGCCAGGGCAACTTGACATAGGCGCGCCGCAGCTCCGGCATCTCTAGGGCGAGAAGCGCATATCCTTTCAGGAAGATCGCGGTCCACGAGGGCCTGGCCTGCTGCGCCATCCTAGCCCTTACGAGTGGGCCGAGGTTCATCTGACGCTGCACCGCGACCCGTGGCACGCCGATCGAAAACCTCATCAGATCGCCAACAAGGCGCCGGGGCGCGGAAAGCTTGAGGGCTCGGCCTCGCATCAAACGTACCTCTAATAAAGATAAGGGAATATTCGCTTGGTCTTTTCCATATAGGCACGGTATTGCGGGCCGAAATTCTCCAGCATCATACGCTCTTCCTCGTCCACTCTCAGCAGGAAAAGGACTGCGAACCCAATCAAACCCGATATGCCCGCAATCCAGTTCGGCAGCAGAAAGACCTGGCCGAGCCCCATAAGCAGGAAAGAGGTGTACATAGGGTGACGGACCAAGGCGTATGGCCCGGCGCTGACCAGTTCATGCCGTTCGCGGATCTCCAGCGTAATCGACCAGTTCCGGCCAAGTTCCTTGTGGGACCTGCGAAAAACCCATAGCGCGGAGCAGAAGATGATTGTGCCGAGAGCCACGGCCCACGCGCTGGCCGGGTGGTCAGCCGCTGCGGGCATGCCGGTGACAACATAGAAGGCAGGCAGGATTGCGAGGCCAAACAGAGCAGATGCAAGCCCGACGATGTCGGAACGTGAGCGGTAGCCAGTTACAATTCGCACGCGCCTTGCCCGGCGCTCGAAGGGATACCGGATCACGTACCAAGCAACGATGCCGATTACCCAAATGACCTCGCCAAGTGAGGCTGCCGCAATGCTCACTTCAGGTCACCAGCGCCCTTTCTGCGATCGCGACTGTAGCAGTTGCCCCTGAGTATGGCCAGTTCACCCATCGCCTCGATTTCGTCACCGGCCGACCTTCAGGCGCAGCGATCCTCTCCGAGTTAGTCCGCAGACGCGAAAGCCGGAGGGGCAGTACCGATCGCATTCGGTCCCATTCATCCCTCGAATCTTGGTTATGTATTCATCTCCCGAAGCTCGGTTATGAATTGTTGCGGCCGGAGCTGAATGGCGGGAGTCTTATATCCCATGGAATGAGCGATGTCCGCCACGAAGCCGTTGCAGTTCAAGACCGTCGCCTGCCAGACATGCGAGCTCGCCTGCAGCTTGCGGATGTAGGCAACGACTTTGTCGTATTCGGCCCGGGTCAATATGATTTGCCAGCTTGCGGATCTGTATGGTTCTTCCAGATCACCGTCGCTCCACCCGGTTTCGGCTGGCACCGGCACGATATGGCCCAGAACATAGGGAACCGCACTGTTCGAAGCCGGGTGAAGGCCCGCGACTTGGGGATCGATCATTCTCCCGGCCCGGTCCAGGCGCCCAAAAACTGCGTAGGTGTGGCCGTAGCTTAGGGCGTAGCGGGAGCGGAACTCGATGAAGTACCGCTCGTCGTTTTTTTGAGGCGCAGCTCCGCCATCGGCATAAGATACGAAATTCGGCTGGGGCGGCAGGTCTTTCGTCTGACATGCCGCTGCCGGGAGGGCCACCAACGCCACAAGCAAGAGACGGCTACTTACAAGCGTCATCGCCGCGTCCATTCCCGAACTTCACGAAGCACAGACCTAATAACGGCCTATGCCCGCCAACCGCGCCGTATGCTATGAAGCCGGCCAAAGCCCCGGCTGCGTATATATGGGGAAGGGCTTGGCACCCCTTCCCCATACAAGCCGGTCCTTACTTAATCACTGGTTCCTCTACCGGAGCGGGTGCCGGAGCCTTACCCTTTCCTTTGCCGATCCAGTCGTTCGCGCAGCCGCTCAGGCTGGCAACGGCGAGCACAGTAACCATTGCAATCAATATCCTGTTCATCAAGCAATCCTTTCCCCGGGGGCGGAATAGCCTATAGAATCGCCACAACTAGAACGATATGCAGCCCCACCAAGTTAGCTGCGATCTACACCAACGCCTAGTGCAGAAATGACACAGTTGGCACCCGGTTGCCGGCGGCACCTTTGCGGTGACGTGCTGGCAGGGTTCACCATCCAACGGAGATCAAGCCTGCCCACCATCAAACAACCACCACCGTCGTGCCCAAAGGAGTACGGTCGTAGAGGTCAATGACGTCGTCATTTATCATACGGATGCACCCGTTCGATACCGCTGTGCCTATCGTCCATGGCTCGTTTGTACCATGTATCCGGAAGTGGGTGTCGTGCCCGTCGCGATAGAGATAAAGGGCACGCGCACCAAGCGGGTTGTTTGGTCCGCCAGGGACCCCCCCTGCATACTGCACCAGGCGCGGCTTGCGCTTCATCATGCTGGCGGTGGGTGTCCACGACGGCCAGTCCGCCTTGCGGCCGACGGTCGCTGTACCCTTGAACGAAAGTCCCTGCTCGCCGACGCCGACGCCGTAGCGCGTCGCCCACCCGTCCGTCTCGACGGCATAGAGAAAACGTTGCGAAGTATCGACGACGATTGTTCCGGCCGGCTCGTTTCCGTCGTACCGCACATGCTGCCGTCGGTAACGAGGATTCAGGCCACGCCTTGGTCCGAACGCGGATGAAATCGACGTACATCCGGAGACCATCAGAGCCAGACTACCCAGCACGAGCCCCCGGCGCGCAATGTGGTGTTCTTCCATTTCTACCTGCTAGGAAACTGGTCATCTACCGCCGCCCTCGTCTCTACCATTCCAAGGGCTGCGGGCCAAGTCTCGCTGTGTGGTGGCAAAAATGAATTCACAGGATTGACAAGCGAATTGGAGCGAAACTTCTTGCGATAACCGTCTGCCTCTGTTTCGGTTATGTCAAAATGGGCATAGGACAGAGACGATGAAGCCTGACTTCCATAGTAAAGTCGCGATTGTGACCGGCGCAGGCTCCGGAATAGGAGCCGCTGTTTCACGGCAACTCGCGCAAGGAGGAGCCGAGGTTGTTGTCGCCGACCTTGATGCCGAGGCCGCGCAGTGCAAAGCCGCCGAAATAAGCTCGCAAGGAGGCAGGGCCTACGACTTTGCGGTAGATGTCACGGATGCAGCAGCCGTGGAAAAGCTGATCGAGTTCACTGTCCAGAAATGCGGCGGACTGGATATGGCGGTAAACAATGCAGGTATCGACGGCGTTCGAAAAGCAACGGCAGACTATCCGCTCGACAACTGGCACAAGCTGATAAACGTCAATCTTAATGGCGTTTTCTACAGCATGAAGTACGAAATCGCCGCGATGCTGGATCGAGGCGGAGGCGCCATCGTGAACATGTCCTCCGTTCTCGGTTCCGTCGGCTTGCCAACTGCGTCCGCATACACGGCAGCGAAACACGGAGTCGTTGGACTAACCAAAGTTGCGGCGATCGAATATGCCAGGATGGGCATCCGGATCAATGTAGTCGGCCCCGGCTGGATCGAAACGCCTCTTTTATCGGAGCAAATGGAGGCATTAGCCAGCCGGCGCATGGCAGGTCTTCAGCCGATGGGCAGGCGCGGGAAACCGGAAGAGGTAGCGGCTCTTGTATGCTTCCTCTTGTCCGACCAGGCCAGCTTTATCACTGGGAGCTACCATCTGGTGGACGGAGCTTACACCGCCCATTAGGTGCAGAGGCTGCCCCCACTCGCGCCGGCCACCGTCAGGGCGATGACGCCGGAGATCGCCGGGCTGCCCGCACTGCCTGAGATGGGCCTGTTGCCGCATCGCAAGGAAGGCCGAGCCAGACCCGGTGGCGGCGCGACTTGCCGACATCCTGCTGCAGGTGTCGGTGGAATCGCCTTCCCGAAAATGTGCAGGCGCTGCCCGCGAGCGGCCTGCGGAGCGTAGCCTGATGCTGGCGCCCAGAAGACGCGCAGCTCAGCGGCGCTTCTTCGCCTTGCTGGCGAACGGGTTCTCCGAGGTGCGCAAGGCGATGCGGATCGGCACGCCAGGCATGTCGAAAGCCTCGCGCAGGCTGTTCGAGAGATAGCGGACATAGGATTGCGGCATCGCGTCCGGCCGTGAGCAGGAGACGACGAAGCCCGGCGGCCGCGTCTTGGCCTGCGTGACGTATTTGATCTTCAGCCGGCGTCCGGCGACGGCGGGCGGCGGATGATGCGCCAAAATACCTTCCAGCCAGCGGTTGAGCTTGCCGGTCGAGACACGGCTGTTCCAGACCTTGTGCGTCCTGATCACCGCATCCATCAGTTTGTCGAGGCCGCGGCCGGTCTCGGCTGACACCGGCACCGCCTGCATGCCGCGCGCCTGCGGCAACAGCCGCTCGGTTTTTTCGCGCAGCTCGGCCAGCAACTCCTGGGGATGGTCGATCAGGTCCCATTTGTTGAAGGCGATCACCGGGGCACGGCCCTCGCGGATGATCAGGTCGGCGATCTGCAGATCCTGCTTCTCGAAGGGAATAGTCGCGTCGAGCACGATGATGACGATCTCGGCAAAGCGGATGGCGCGCAAGCCGTCCTGCACCGACATCACCTCGAGCTTTTCGTGGATCCTAGCCTTGCGGCGCATGCCTGCGGTGTCGAACAGTTTCAACCGGCGGCCATGCCAGTCCCAGTCGACAGAAATGGAATCGCGGGTGATACCGGCCTCGGGGCCGGTCAACAGCCGCTCCTCGCCGATCAGCGCGTTGATCAGCGTCGACTTGCCGGCGTTGGGACGGCCGACGACGGCGATGCGCATCGGCTTGGTATCGTCATAGCTCGGCTCGGCGTCCGGGTCAGTGATGTCTTCGCCGATCAGCACCTCGCTGGCGGCGATCTCCTCCTCGCCGGCCTCTTCGTCCTCGCCGAAGGCGCGCGCCTCGCCCAGTGCCGCGATCACCGCATCGCGCAAATCGGGCAGGCCCTGGCCATGTTCGGCCGAGACCGGGATCGGCTCGCCAAGGCCGAGTTCCCATGCCTCCAGCATGCCGCCTTGGGCGCCGCGCGCCTCGGCCTTGTTGGCCACGACGACAACCGGCTTGCCGGATTTGCGCACGATCTCGGCGAAGGTCTTGTCGTCGGGCATCAGCCCGGACTTGGCATCGATCGTGAAAAAGATCAGGTCGGCCTCGCGGATGGCGATCTCGGTCTGGGCGCGCATGCGGCCGGGCAGCGTCGAAGCAGCAGCATCTTCGAAGCCGGCGGTGTCGATAACGTCGAAATGCAGATCGTAGAGCTTGGCGGCGTGGACACGGCGATCGCGGGTGACGCCGGGTGTGTCGTCGACAAGCGCCAGCTTCCTTCCCACCAGCCGATTGAAAAGGGTCGATTTGCCGACGTTAGGCCGGCCGATGATGGCGACTTTGAAGGTCATCCGGCCCTACATCTGCTATGCATGTCGTTGTCCCAAAACCGCTGCGCACTTTTGGGCGACATGCATTACGATACACCGCCCGAGCCGCGGATCAGCTCGGACATCAACGTTGCCCGCTCGCGCGTGTTGCGCGGGGCGCCGTCATCCGCGGCGATCTGGTCGAACAGCTTCAACGCGTCCGCCGCCTTGCCTTCCTTCCAGGCGGCAAGGCCGAGCGCCTCGCGCGCCGTATGGCGCAGCGTGTTGGTGTCGGCGGTGAGCGACTCGACGCGGCTGGAGACATCGGCGAAAGAGCCGTGATCGACCAGAAGCAGCGCGGCCCTGAGGCGCGCCATGTCGCGAATGCCGGAGGGGATCTTGGTGTCGGCGGCGACCTCGTCGAAATCCTTGACGGCGGCGTCGACGTCGCCCTTGTCCGCCTTGACGGTTGCCGCGCGCATGCGGGCGAGCAGCGGATAGGCGCCGTAGCCATCCTTCTCCAACGCCTCCAGAGCGGCAAGCGCCTCGTCGTTCTTGCCGTCATTGGCGAGCTTGAGCGCCTGCGAAAAAGCATCGCCCGAGCGGTTGGCGCGGGTCTCGTCCCAATAGCGGTAGCCGACCACGGCAGCAGTGCCGAGCACCACCAGCACAGCCAGCACGAGCAAGGCGGGACCGAAACGGTCCCACAGCGCATGCGCCTGGTCGCGACGAATCTCTTCGTTGACTTCGCGGATAAAACTGTCGTCCGACATGGATCAAAACCATTCATGCCCCGGGCGGGGCGGTTGATGAGCCCGCGTTTTAGCGAAATTTTGCCGGCATGGAAGGGGTTCGGCAGGAAAATCGCCCATTCATGCGGCAGCCGCCGCCAACGGCGGCCGCACAGGTCGATCGCACCCGTGCCATATTTCACCGGTAGGCGGTGCTTCTATATTCCTTGATCCGGTCAGATGCCTTTGCCCCGTTTGTCCCGCGTTGTTGCGTTGTCGATTGCCGCGCTTGCTACCGGCGCGGCTTTTGCCGACCCGCCGGCGGCGCCGGCAAAACCGAAGCAGACCGTCATCATCTCGTTCGACAGCGCCCGCGACATTTCGCAATGGCAGCGCAGCCGGGCGCTGGCCCAGCGCACAGGCGCGCATTTCACCTATTTCGTCTCCTGCGTGTTCCTGCTGTCACCCGAGACGCGCAAGGAATACACCGCGCCGGGCAAAACGGCCGGCAAATCGAATATCGGCTTTGGCGCCTCCAAACAGGAAGTTGCCGAGCGGCTCGAGCAGATCAACCTCGCCGCCAGGGAAGGCCACGACATCGGCAGCCATGGCTGTGGTCATTTCGATGGCAAGGACTGGAGCAAGGCCGACTGGCTGAGCGAGTTCGGCTCGTTCAAGCACATTCTCGAAAACGCCTATTCGATCAACGGCATCGCACCCGAACCAAAGGGCTGGCGCGATTTCGCAGGCAAGGCAGTGGTCGGATTCCGCGCGCCCTATCTGTCGGCAAACACGGCGCTTTACGAGGCGCTGCCCGTGGCCGGCTTCCTGCTCGACGCAAGCGGCGTTTCGCGTGGGCCGGTCGAGCCGCCGACTGTCAACGGCATCACGCGCTTTTCGCTGCCGCAGATCCCGGAAGGGCCGAGTTCAAGGCGGGTGATCGCCATGGATTACAATCTCTATGTCAGACATTCCGGCGGCTTCGAGCGGCCGAGCATGGCAGAAGAGTTCGCCGACCGGACCTATCAGGCCTTTCGCGCCGCCTTCGATGCGCAATACCAGGGCAAGCGCATCCCGCTTGAGCTCGGCTTCCACTTCACGCTGATGAACGACGGCGCCTACTGGAACGCGCTGGAGCGCTTTGCCGGCGAGGTCTGCGTCAAGGCGGACGTCGAGTGCATCAGTTTTCGCGATTATATTTCGCGGCACCGCGCAGACGAAAAGCAAGCGGCGGTGGGCGGCTGAGCCGCAGCGATCGCGGCCCGCCATCATCAGCTTGCCGGCTGGTCCTCTGGCCGTAGCCCAGTTTGCTCCCGTTCCAGATAGTGCTGATCGATCTCCGGCAGCGGTTCGCCCTTAATCGTGGCTTCGAACGCTCGCAGCCGCTTGTGGACTGACAAGAGCTCAACGATCGTTGACCAGGAATTAACAAGATATTGGAACGAGCTGGTCACTTGGCTGAACGCGGAACTGACCTGGTTGACGAGACCCAACGTCAAGGTTCCGGCGATCAACGAAGGAGTCATCAAAAAAAGAGGGAATATGGTATTTAGTTGCAAGTAGAGATAACGGACCACATTGAAATAGACGTAGTGGAAATAGAGCCGGAAGTAATTCTGGCGCACATTTCCGAACAATTCGGAAACGGTCGGCGGCTGCGCTCGGGACTGATCGTCCTCACCATAAACAAGTTCCTTGCGGTAAGCGGCTTCGACGCGCTGGTTGCGAAATTGCAAACCGGGCAGCTTTATGCCGGCGGTGGCAATGCATACCGTCCCAAAAATTGCCCAAAAGATCGCAGCCAAAACCAACGGCTGCGGCACCTGACCGATGAAAGGCAATGCCGTAATGTGCTTTGAGTAGGCAAGCAAAATCGGCATGAAGGCGATCAAAGTCATTATCGAGTCAATAAAGCTGGTCCCAAGATCTTCCATGATCTTTGAAAAGCGCATCGTGTCTTCCTGCACGCGCTGGGAAGCTCCCTCGATGCTCCGCACCCTAGGCCAGTAGGACATGTAGTAGTCGTTCATCGCTGTCCGCCAGCGAAACACCCAATGGCTCACAAAGAAATTTGTCAGAACGTAAACAGTAACAGCCACCAGAGCGATGCCGAGGAAAGTTATTAACTGCGCATAAACATCATACTCTATGGCCTTCACACTTTTGCTGACAATGCCCTGGATCAGATCCCAGAACGGCCCGTACCAGGCATTGATCGCTACACTCACCTGAACCTGAAAATAGGTCGTGAACAAGATCAGCGAGGAACCCAGGATTGACCAGCGGTCCCACGGGTGCGGGGAATACCAATGCCAGAAGGCGTAAAAGAGCAGTACACCAAGGGTAAAATAGATGTAGAACCAAAGGAACGGAGGCGACCAGAAAACGGAAACGCCAATGATCGGCGCCGCGTCCACTGCGGGAAGGGGCAATCCGACCAAAGCGCCTAGCTGGTCGCCGCCGAGAAACCACACGGCCACCATGACCGCACTCCAGACGGCGGCCGAGGTGAAAAAGAGCTTCGGCTGCGGGAAGAAGGATACGAACACTGTGGGGAAATCCTCGGTCGGTGCGCAAATCAGCGGCGTTGCTGTTCAGCGGGCATAAGGTCACACATTAGCTGGAAAGAAAATGCCCGTGCCCGATGCCCGCAACCGAGCAAGACCATAATCATGGCGATTTTGGCGCAGCCGACCAGGCGATAGCACCGGACGCGAGCAGGACGGCGGCAGCCACGATCGAGGCGAGGAAAAAGTTACCCGAGGCCTGCGCAAGCAGCCCGGCGACGATCGGGCCGACGATCTGGCCAAGGCCGAAGGCGGCCGTCATCACCGCCAGCATCCGGCGTGGTGCTTGCGGAGCAAGCTGTCTGCCGGTCTGCAGACCAAGCGCGGTGATGGCCATGAAGGTGCCGCCGACGAGAAGACCGCCGAGCAGCGGGCCGATGCGCCCGCCCATGGCGACACTGGCGCTGACGCCGACCACCTCGACCAGGCATCCCAAAGCATAGGTGGCATAAAACCCGATTCTGGCCGCGAGCTTTTGCCAGAGCCAGACCGAGGGAAAACCGGCAAGTCCGGTGACCATCCAGACCACGGCCTCGAAGATGCGGCCGCCGCCGCCCTGGCGGACGATGGCGACCAGGAACGTTGCCGTGACGATATAGCCGAAGCCGAACAGGCCGTAGGCGACGATGATCTTCACCAGCGAGCTGTCTTTCGGCAGCGCCGGCTCGCGGCCGGTGGCGCTGTTCGCGGTCGAGGTGTTGCCTGCCAGCAAGGCAACGGCGGCAAAGCCGCAGGCCGAAATCACCGCGGACCACAGCCAGCCCGCCGCCCAGCCGGCATGTTCGGTGACGAGGACTGCCAACAGGGCCGAGGACGCCGCGATGCCGAGACCGACGCCGCCGAAATACAGCGCCTGCAGGTCGTTTCGCCCGGCCGCTGCGAGGTGGCCGAAGACGATGCTGGTCATGAAGACCAGCACGAAGGCGCTGGCGAGGCCGGCAAGAAAACGGATCACGAGAAAGGCGGCCATCGTGCCGGTCAGGCCCATCAATCCGGCGAGGATCGCAGTGGCGGCCAGACCGGTCAGCATCAGCTGGCGCTCGCGGCCTTGCGCCCAGCCGCCGGTGGCGGCAAGCGCGCCGATGAGATAGCCGAGATAGTTTGCCGATGCGATCCAGCCGGCATCGGCCGGCGACAGGCCAAGCTCTTCCATCATGCCGGGTAGGATCGGCGTATAAACGAAGCGGCCGATGCCCATGGCGACGGCCAGGGCAATCATGCCGGCGATTGCCAGGCGCAAAGGCGAAACGATGTTCATCGCAGTGCACAATAGGTGCGCCCGCCTGTGAGACAATCCGCCTTTTGTTGGGCCAGAAATGTTCGCGACCACGGTCGGCGGTCGGGCTCGACGGCGGCGCCAAGCGCAGAAGATGGCGAGCCGAGAGCCGTCGTTCCTCGAAGCTCAGCCGCAACAGGTTCCTGCCGAGGTCTCCTCATAGGCTGTTCGCCGGGCAGTCAGCCGGAACGGCATGTCGGCGAGCTCGCGTTCCGACATGGTATCGAGGACCGGATGCGACAGCGGATCGGCCACCCAGCTGATGGCATGGCTATCTTGTCGGCGCTGCTGCGTTCCGATTGGGGAAAAGGCTCCGAGCCATGATAAAATCTTCACCACTTTCGCCTCCTCAAATTTGCATCGCCTGCCTAGAATCCGCCGTTCGGCAGCGTCTGGCAATTGAGATTTCAGCCGTTCGAGTTTAGAAAAACTGTATGGCTATGCTGAACCGCGTCCATCTCAACGGCTTGCGTGCCGTCGAAACCGTCGCCCGCCTGGGTTCGCTTGCGGCGGCGGCCGGCGAACTCAACGTGTCGATGAGCGCCGTCAGCCAGCAGATCAACCGGACCGAAAAGCAGCTCGGCCGGGCGCTGTTCGAACGAACGCCAGCCGGCCTCGTGCTTACCGAATTCGGCGCCGTCTTCACCGCGCGGCTCAGTGCCGGGTTTCGCGAACTCGCGCAGGCGGTGGCGCTTGCCGACGAAACTTCGGAATGCACGCTGGTGGTTTCGGTGGCGCCGGCTTTCGCCTCAAAATGGTTGTTGCCGCGGCTGTCGCGGCATTTCGCCCGGCATCCGAACGTGCTCCTGCGCATCGATGCCTCGGTGCGGCTTGCCGATCTCGATCGTTCGGACATCGACGTCGCCATCCGGCTCGGCGACGGCAAATGGCCAGGCGGGCGGGCCGAATTGCTGCTCGCGCAGGAGATCTTCCCGGTCTGTTCGCCGGCGATCGCCAGCAGGCTGAAGACGATCGACGACCTCGCTCTGACCTGTGCGATCACCGACGAAAGGTCGATGATCAGCTGGGAAAGCTGGTTCGAAGCAGCCGGGGTCGAGCCGGTCGCCTTCATGAAGGGCGCGCGCTTCACCGATCCGATGCTGTGCCTGGAATCGGCGATTGCCGGCCACGGCGTCATGCTCGGCTGGCAATTGCTGGCCGCCGACGCACTGGCCGACGGCCGTCTCGTCGCGCCGTTCGGCGTGCGCGCGCAGAGCGGCCTCGGCTACTGGCTGGTGACCTCGGCCAGCAAGAGCGAAAGCCGCAAGGTCAGGGATTTCAAGATCTGGATCCGCGAAGAGATCGAGGCGACGATGGCGCAGTTCAGGTCGCTCGAAAGCGCGGGCTAAGCCTGCCGACACATCACCGGTGGAAAGGGCCGCGATGCCGGTCTATGTAAGAAACAGTCCCCAAATCACGGCAGGCAGGATCATGACCACACATTCGCGCGGCGTTTCCGCAAGCATCGACCCGGTGAAGCTCGACAGGCTGGCGGAGGTCGCCGTCAAGGTCGGGCTGCAATTGCAGCCGGGGCAGGATCTGGTGCTGACCTCCTCGATTGCGGCGCTGCCTTTGACGCGGCGGATCGTCGAGCACGCCTACAAGGCAGGTGCGGGCCTGGTGACGCCGATCTTCAACGACGACGAGATCACATTGGCACGCTTCCGCTACGGCGCCGACGCCGGCTTCGACCGCGCCGCCGGCTGGCTCTATGAAGGCATGGCGAAAGCCTTCGCCAACAATGCGGCGAGACTTGCCGTGCGCGGCGAGGATCCCTCGCTGCTTTCGGCGCAGGACCCGACAAAGGTAACGCGCGCCAACAAGGCGAATTCGATGGCCTACCAGCCGGCGCTGGAGAAGATCACCGGCTTCGACATCAACTGGAACATCGTGGCGTATCCCGATAAGGCCTGGGCCAAGCAGGTATTTCCGGACGATGCCGAAGACGTCGCCGTGGCCAAGCTCGCCGACGCCATCTTTGCCGCCTCGCGGGTGGATGTCGACGACCCGATCGGTAACTGGACGGCACACAATGCGGCATTGAAGAGCCGCACCGAATGGCTGAACGGCCATAATTTCCACGCGCTGCATTTTACCGGTCCCGGCACCGACCTGACCGTCGGGCTGGCCGATGGCCACGAGTGGATGGGCGGCGCCTCGACCGCCAAGAACGGCATTACCTGCAATCCGAACATCCCGACCGAAGAGGTTTTCACCACGCCGCATGCAAGGCGCGTCGAAGGTCATGTCACGAGTACAAAGCCTCTATCCTACCAGGGCACGCTGATCGACGGCATTGCGGTGCGTTTCGAGGCGGGGCGCATTGTCGAGGCCAAGGCCACGAAGGGCGAGGATGTGCTCCAGAAGGTGCTGGACACAGACGAGGGCTCGCGCCGTCTCGGCGAGGTGGCGCTGGTGCCGCATTCCTCGCCGATCGCAAAGAGCGGGCTGCTGTTTTTCAACACGCTGTTCGACGAGAACGCCGCCTGCCACATCGCACTTGGCCAGTGCTATTCGAAGTGCTTCGTCGACGGCGCCTCGCTCAGCCAGGACGAGATCGCGGCGCGCGGCGGCAACAAGAGTTTCATCCACATCGACTGGATGATCGGCTCGGACAAGATCGACATAGACGGCGTCCATAAGGATGGCAGCCGCGTGCCGGTGATGCGCAAGGGCGAGTGGGTCTAGGCCAAGTGGGCCTCTAGATAGGGCCGGCAAGCAGCTGCGCCTGCTGGCCCATGTGGAGTTGGCAATGGAGCTCGCGGTCAAGCGCATCTACGAGCAGCCCGCGCCCGGTGACGGGCAGCGTGTGCTCGTCGACCGGATATGGCCTCGCGGCGTCCGCGGAAAAGACGCCGCGCTAACGGTCTGGCTTAAGGAGATCGCGCCAAGCAATGCGTTGCGCAAATGGTTCGGCCATGAGCCGGCGCGCTGGGAAGAATTCCAGGAGCGATACCGCGATGAGCTCGACCGGAATGGCGAGGCGGTCGGGCAGCTGCGCGTTCTGCTGGGCAAAGGCCGGGTGACGCTGCTCTACGGCGCGCATGACGAGAACCACAATAATGCGGTGGCGCTTGCGGCGTATCTGCGCGGGACGGATTGAAGCGCGAGCCTGCGTCCCGTGACTTTGGAGATTGGCGAAAGCCGTAGCGGCGGCCAGAGGGGGTGCTTCCCTCCGACCCCTCAAGACTTGGGTTCCTCGCCCTCCGCGAAGCGGGGGAGAGGTGGCCGCGCAGCGGCCGGCGGTGTGTGGCTTTTACACAACTCCGCGCCCCCGCGCCCGGCAGCAATAGGCGGTTGCGGGGTGTGGGTGTAAAAAAAAAATGGGGGGGGGGGGGGGGGGGGGGGGGGGGGG
>NZ_JAMYQT010000034.1:0-53175 GCF_040320985.1 Mesorhizobium sp. M0571 | reverse complement strand
GATCTCGGCGGGAAAGCGGTGGCGTTTGTAGCTGATGAGCGCGTCATTCATGGACCGGCGTCTACCCCAGCGACTCCTCACAAGAAGTTACCGTGACATCGCCTCCTTCGGCACACCTAGCCCTAAAGCAAAATAGTACAGTACAAACACACCAGCCCCGGTAAATAGCAACAGGATCATGATGCTTCCGGAAAGAGCGATTACCCTGCTAGTACTTCCCACCAACACTGTCGCCATCAGGGGCTTTCCATCTGAGCCTACTTTTGGAATCTTGTTGCCCATGGCGTCCTTTTCCATCACGGACAAAGAATCTTCCTCAGAAAGAGCTTCCCCAAGAGAAAATGTGGATTCTGAGACGGCCCGGCGAACATATCCAAAGCCCATCAACGCGAACAAGAAGACGGCGCCGATAACACCGTAGACAAGCCAGATGTTTGGTGCTGGAACCGGTACATCTTGGGCAAGAGCTGTCTCTGAACCTTGCAACAAAGCCACAAACGAACAAACCACAGCAGTAAGCTGCCGCATTCACCGCCCCCCGACAATATTTCTTCGCAGCTGAACCGTACACTGGGGTGGCTACAATAGCAACCCCCATGCAGCAGCTATAGTTTCTTCGACCTTCGCTATTGCGTTGTCTGACCTTCCTCGAATAGGTTTGCTTGATAGAGACGACATAGACGGGGGGCGTCATGGAATCGGGCTTTGTCTCAATCGATGCGTTTCAATTTCTTGATGTTCGCGCGCCTAGGCCGGATCGCGATAGTCGCCACCAATATGTTGTAGACCGGCGGATATTGGGTTTTCCGGAAACTTCCTTCGAGACAGTTCTGAAGGGATTGGCCCAGGCGAAGCCTGCCACCTATCAAGTTGACCAGGTGGCTGCGGCCAGTCTGCCGAACCTCGCGCGAAACGTGATGAACTTGAGCGGGGGATATCTGGATGCCGTTAATGAATACGAGGAAATACTGTTATCCAAACAGACATCTCCCGAGATGGTTCTGGCGAAATTCAATGCTTTCCTCACCGCACATAAGGGGGCGGCGAATGACGCTAACTATTTAATTACGCCTGCCTCCAAGGCTTGGGATTTGTATCTGGCGTCGGCAATCCTATCGATATATGGAACAGTGACCGACCCCACCTTCCTCAGTACAGTTTCATCCGCACTGCGTATCGCAGCAGCGATTTTCGCCCTTCAAAAACAGGCGGATGATCCGCCAAATCTAGCCGCATTTGCTGTCGCATCAATTGCGATAGGGACGGACCTCATTGACACGAACCACATACGCAGTCTGAAGCCAATCGCCCCGCTACCGGCCGGGGATACCTCCGCTCGCGAACTGCAAAACAGCTTGCTCGGAAAGCTGCTGGCCGCCGAGTTGGCGCTCAAGGAGCTCAGGCGAGCTTTGATAGACGGAATCGCGATAATCGTGGCGGCCCCGGCTCCTATAGCGCCGGTCCCTGCGGCACCATTGCCGGGAGGCATCGCCATAGTGCCGGCTGGTGACGTCGCGATGTCCAAGACCGCCAAGTTTGATACAGCGACCATTCCGAACACGTCGCTCAGCCCGTCCACCAGGGCGCTATTGGTTTCGGACTTTAGCGCGGTCCAGGGCGCAAACAATGTAGAGAACGTGGATATTGTCCGGACGATCGCCAAGCTGGACCAGCGTGTGATCGATATCGGGCGCACGACGTTCGGCTTGGGAAGCGTCGACGCTATTGGCACCATAAGCAGCCAGATGAATATTCTCGCGGAGGAACTGGCAAGGTCGGGAAATATACCGACAGCGAAGATTGCAACATTGCCGCTGGCACTAGCGCCTCCAAATTTCGCGCGCCCAGGCGGAATCGGATCGCTTGCCGTCAATGCCAACGTTCGCCCCCTGGGTGTCGGAGACCTGAAAACCGTAAAGCAGAATTTGCTTCGTTATGAAGCTGGCGAGGTGGGGCACGTTGAAAATGTCCTTCAGGGGCAGCAGAAAGAACGGTTACACTCTGTAAAGCAGAAAACAGAAGAAACGATAACATACGAACAGGAAAAGTCTGTATCTACTGAAAAAGACCTTCAGACAACTGATCGATTCGAAATGAAGGATGAGTCGTCCTCGGCAATATCTGACAAACGCCAGAACGAAGCCGGCGTCACTGTATCCGCGTCATACGGCGCGGTTTCTATTTCCGCTAACACCAAATTTTCGGACAGTTCGTCTCACGAACAGAGCAGTAAGATATCCAGAACTTTTGCCAGAGAAGTTGTCAACAGGTCTGTCGAAAAGGTCCAGCAACGCGTTCGTGAGGAGAGAATACGGAAGACAACTTTGGAGATCGAGGAGACGAATCGCCACACTCTTTCTGCTCAAAATAAAAATGTAGTTGGGGTATATCGCTGGATTGACAAGTGCTATGGGGCCCAGGTCAATGTTTATGGCAAACGACTTATGCTAGAGTTTCTTGTGCCAGAACCTGCAGCACTTTATCTTTATAGCCAGACAATCAAGTCAACCGATCCAAACGCCGTGCTTGAACCTGAGCCCCTGATAATCAAGTCCAATCAAATCACCCGGTCGAATTACACGGGTATTGCGAGCAAGTACGGTGCTGAGGTCGAGAACCCTCCTCCATCGATACAATTGGCAAGATTTGCGACGCGAACAAATGCAGATACTGCCAAAACGGCTCTTACCCTGGCTGACGGTTGGATTGCGACTTATGCCGGCCCAGGCGCCACTTGGTTGGGTACGGCGGGCAGCAGTCTTTACGTGCACATTGGGGACGAGATCTGGGACTCGAACGACGCGAATTGGCCGATGCGATCCCTGTCTTATGCCTCGAGTGGTGAAATTCCGCTCATGGTCACCCCCTTCCGCGCCACCACCTATAATGTCAATGCGACAGTGGTGTCGGTTCCCAGCGATTTCCTGTTCGAGCAGTGGCAACTGAGCACCTACAAGGCGATCTTGGAGGCTTACCGCTTACGCGTCTCTGAGTATCAGGATTATTTGCGGTCGCGGCGCCCCTCAGAGACGGTGATGACTTTGAAGCCCGACAAAGAGGCACGGGACATCGAGCGGCGTGAACTTCAGCGCGCCTCGATTGAAATATTGACGCTGCAGCACTTTGCCGGAATGGGAGCGGTAGTAAATAATCCGTCGACTGACTGGCCGGAGATCGACTACGCGGCTGCTCGCAACCAAGGCGACTATGCGCTCTTCTTTCAACAGAGCTTCGAGTGGGAGCAGATGACGTATGTTTTTTATCCATACTTCTGGGCTCGCCAAAGCGAATGGAAACAAAAACTCTCAGCGGACGGCGGTGACGCCTTGTTCTCGAGGTTCCTGAATGCCGGCTTTGCGAGGGTGGTATTGCCGGTTCGTCCGGCCCACGAAGGGGACGTGCTGTATTATCTGGAGACTGGGGTTCGTTGGGGCGGAACCGAGCCTCCCATACTCGGCGAACCAAAGTTTGTTAACATAATCGACGAGATCAAAGAGAGCTTAGATGCGCCCGATTCAGGTGTACCTGACGGTGATCCATGGCAATTCAAAATACCGACCTCCCTGGTGATACTCGATGAGAACGGCAAACTGCCTGAATGGCCCGTGGCGTTTCCTGCCTCGAAAGTCTTCGTACCGTCCGATGAAACTTGTAGTGGCGTCCCGTACAACGCGGCGCAGTGGCCAAACGCCGCTCCGATTGCCGACGCCATTCGAAAGTTGGGTTACGCTATACCTCAGACGGGAGACCCGGAAAAGCACTTAAAGGAGTCGAAATCCATCCTTCGCGCAATGCAAGTCCGGTTCAATCAGCTGGGTGCAGAACCTCTCTTGGGTCGCCCCCTTAAGATAGATGGAATCGTCGGACCTTGCACCCTGCGGGCACTCACCCACTTTGACGCGATGCGCAGCGCGGGTTCGTGGCCAGGCGTCTGAGCTGGGCAAGGTGATCACATGCGGAGGCACACAATTTGTGTTGGGGTGGATTACGAATTTGGGGGAGCGCCGTTTGCAGAGTTTGCCGGGAAACGGCGTGAAGGGATCCTGGCGGGAAAGAAGCGTGGCGAAGACCTCGTCATAGATGTCTTTGATGTGCGGAAAGGAACGCGACAGACCACTGAAGTTCGATGGTCAAATGGAAAATATGCAGTTGTAAACTCAGACCCAAAGAAGATTTTCGCTCCGGTTTCTAGAAAATCGTACCGATCGGAGCAGACAAAGGACCCAGTGACAGGTCTCTTAAAAACCCATTATTACTTTCTCGACGGCCAGCCGGACGTGATGTCGATCGTAGACATCTACAAACACATATATGCCATTGCGGACAAAAATCCTGGCACGCTTCAGGAGGTCAGCATATTTTCGCATGGCTGGCATGGCGGCCCCATACTTGTTAACAGCTTCGATGACCTTAGGGAGGATGCGAACGATCCGTCGCGGCAGTCAGGAATACGCGATCCCGACGACAAAGATGGCCGGGCTGGCAAGGACTTCATCAGCCCTACGATGTCGCCAACACAAGCCAAGCTGTTTGCAAAGGCTTTTACAACAACGGGCTATTTTTGGATTTGGGGGTGTAATTTTCCGAATGCAGTGAATAAATTTCTGTCGAAAGTAGAGCGATCTTATTCGAGTATTAAGGAAACAGATGTGGTCAAACTGTCGAATTTGACCAAAGAGGAGATTGAGGCAACAGTTCAACTGTCGTCGTATCTTGAATTTGATCCGCAAAATCTGATTAAAACAAGGAGCTTAAAAATTCCGTTCCCTGTTCTAAAAAAATCACTTTGGGCAATTTTGGCGCAATCTTATCCCTTTCGCTTGGCGGCTGCGACTGGGGTGACAGGAATTGGCGCTTTGGTGGGCACTTATGCAGAATACTACCAGGGCGATCCGCCGATTATGGCAGTGAGTTCTAGGACATGGAAACATGTGGAGTTTTACAAGAAGTATTTGAATATAGAGGTAGATGCGGAAGGTCGACGTTACGGCATTTACTCATCGAGTATGCTCAATTCGTTCTAGTGCATCGATGACCTGAGACCCTGAACTTCCTCCAGATTTGGTAGAGTCCGTCGACCAAGGAGACGGACGATGCGACCCTCACGGTTCACGAAAGAACAGATCATCGGAATGCTGAAGGACAGGAGGCCGGTGCGAAGACGCCGGATGTCTGCCGCAATAACGGCATCTCGGCAGCGACTTTCTATAGGTTCAAAGCGAAGTTCGGCTGCATGAGGTGTCGGACGCACGTCGCCTGAAGGCTCTAGAGGACGAGAACTTCCGGCTGAACAAGCTGCTTGCCGAGCAGTTGCTGGACAACGCGATCCTGAAGGATGTCGCCGCAAAAAAACGGTGACATCCGATGGGAAGCGGAAGGCGGTGGTTCATGCCTGCGAGGTGCATGGGCGAGCCAGCGTCGGGCGTGCCAGGCCTTCAAGATCGACCGTTCGACGGTGCGCTATACCCAACCGTGCGGACGATGAACCGTTGCGCGAGGCGATGAAGGCCGTCGCAGCGGAGCGACGGCAATTCGGCTACTCGCTACGATGGTGGATGGCGTGGTGTCGAGCGCGTTCGTCATGGACGTTGCTCCTTGGCCATCACCCGGGCGACGGCGTCGTAGAAGGCCAGCGGGCGCTGAGCGACCCTGTCGCCCGAGCCATGAAGAATGACCTCGTCGTTCCTCAGTCTTTGTCGGCGCTTGTGGACGTGGATGTTGCGATGACCCGGCTCGACATGACGCTGGTGCCGGCCTTCGAGAATAGGATGGGCGGCAATCAGTGCGCCGTCCTCGAAGATGCGCAACTCTTCGGCCAGCGTGTGTACCTCGACGACACGGCGCCTGGTGGCGTCGGGCACGCTGTAGAAATTGCCGCCGACGCTGACCATGCCCTCCCGGCTGATACGTCGCTCGAGCTTTAGGACCGATCGGAACGGAGCCAAAGGCAGCGGCCGCAGCGCGGCCCGCTCCTCGGCGAAAGCTTCGTTGACAACACGCCTTGTGGTGGCGTGAACCCTCGGGTTTGCGACCGTGTCCAGCCAATGACGCAACTGGGCGTTCAGGTCTTCGAGATTGCGAAAGGACCGGGCCAGGAAGAAGTCCTCGCGAATGTAGCGGAACGGCCGCTCGACCTTGCCTTTCGTTTTGGCGCGGTAAGGCCGACACGCCTTGGGATGGAAACCATAGTGGCGGGCAAGATCGACGAGGGCACGGTTATAGACGATGCCGCTGGTATCGCCTTCGCCGATCACAGCCGTCTTCATACGGTCGTAAAGCACTTCGCGAGGAGCGCCGCCCAGCGCCTCGAAAGCCCCAGCATGGCAGCGCAAGACAGTCGGCAGATCCTGGTGGACGACGAAGCGTGCCCAGATAAGGCGACTGAAGCCAAGCACCATGGAGAATAGCCAGACGATTCTCGGCGTGGTCGGCTCATCGGTAAAGACGACATTGAACTGGGCGAAGTCGACCTGCGCCTGCTCGCCGGGCGGGGTCTCGAAGCGAACCTCGTATCCACGCTCCGCCCGCGGCAGGACGGACGTCGCGCAGGAAGTCGGTGACGGCCGTGTAGCCGCCGCCATAGCCGAGGTCCTTCAGTTCCCGGAAAAGCCGGCTGCCGGTGAGTCCGGGATATCGCGTGACGCGTTCGCGAAGATAGGCCGTGAAGGGATCGATCACCGCCTGACGCGGCTTGCGTGGTCCGTAGGCCGGAGCCTCGAGCCCGCGCGCAATGTATTTGCGCACCGTCTTGCGGTCGATCCCGCTCTCCCTGGCGATCGCCGACACCGACAGGCCCTGCCGATGCAAATCCAGTATCATCATCATCTCCCCGATCTTGATCACCGAAATCCCTCTCCCGACCATCAGGAGAAGCATCAACGATTACGCGCCGCCGGTCTCCCGGAGCGCGCTCCGGAAGACCGGCGGCAGCGCTATACTGGGGAAGATTCAAACAGCACTTCTGGGGAGTATTGAGCTGGCATCGACAAGGGGCTCTACCGCTGCTCGGGTTTCATCTTCAGGCTGCGACGCAAGATCGCCTCGGACGGCCCTGGGCCGATGACTCTGAAATTTCGCAGCGGCGACTGGCTGAAGGCGGGTGCCCAGTCATTCCAGGCGAGGTCGGGCGGCGGAATCAAGTTCGAGGAAGATGTCAAGGCGCGCCCGGCTGCGGGCGGTCTTCAGTTCATCCCCCTGTTCAGCCGATCGGCCGACATGAAGACGGACCAGGCGCCTACAACTGTCGGCGAATGCCTCACTTGCTACAAAGAATTGGGGCCGGACACATTCCCCGATCCCTCCGTGGATCTGGCGCTCGTCCGCGGTTTCGAGGCCGCGAGGAGGTTTTTGAAGGCGCGGAACTGCGGCTGTCCGACGGGGTCGACGGCGAATGCGCGTTCATCCTGTGGTCCCGCTCGGGCGGCGATCCCGAGGAGACGGTCGCGGCCGAGTTCAGCGCCCGCTACGAATTCAAGGGTAAGGGCCGGTCGGCCAATGTCGCCGCCCGAGCCTGGAGCGCGTTCGCCGCGCTCTGCGCAAACGGCGATTGGGCCGACCCGTCGGCAAGCACGAAGAGACGTCCTTCGTCGACGAAGAAGCCTGAGGACATCGGGCGAGCCGGTCACCGCTCACCAGTCGCAGAAGCTCTGGTTGTTCTTTACAGGAACGGAACTCGAGTTCTGCAGAACGTCCAGCAGGAAACCCAAATCCGAGACCGTACGACTTTCCTCGACCTCGCAATCGGCGAGCGGAGTTGAAGCGTTGGTTCGTCTCTTCGTCGCCGTCACGGATGGATCCTGGTTCGATATGTTCGGAGCGTCCGCACCGGAAACGTCAGCAAGATTTCCGCTGATCTCGGCATAGATGAGCGAAGCAGAGCCGGCTTTTACACCATTCCTCGCGTTTACGGAGCTTGCCAAGCTCAAGGACCTGACCTGGCGCCTGGAATGCGCGTCACCATCAGCCCGCCCTCGGGTTGCGGTCGTCTCTGAAAGGCCTTTCGGCGATGAACGAGGCGTGCTCGTCGGGGTCGTCTCGGCAGCCGAGCTGTCGCGCTATCTTGCCCAGGTGGGCAACGACCTTTGGAAGACTCCTTTCGTCCTCGTCGGGCGCGAGCGTGTGCTCGCCCGCCCTGCACTCGCCAAACGCGAAGCGGCGGCCGGCTCCGGCCGGAGCATCGATGGTCTGCAAGGTCCTCTGTTCCAAGTCGATCTAACCGAGATCGTAATGCATGAAGCTGACGAGCCAAATGCCGTCGTCGATCTCCTTGATTCCCAGCCTCTGACCGGCGAGCACGGTCGAGACGTTGATCTTCTTCCTGTGCATGCAGATGCGGCCGCAAGCGGTAACCAGGATGTCGCGGTCGTGGAAGGGGTATTCCAGTTCCGGCAGGCCGTCGTAGGCTCTTGAGGACGGCGTGTAGAGCTCGGCCGGGGTGCGCATGGCGAGCGCCTCGTGTGGCCTTTCCTCATTGAATTCGCTGATGAAAGCGTCGAACCTCGCCTGCTGCTGGAGAATGTTCATGCCGGGCGGCCTGGTCGTCTCTTTCTTTGCCTGGTCGTCTCTTTCTTTAAGGTCAGATGCATGCGCTCGTGGCGGCCGTTCTGTTGCGGGTTGCCCGGCTGGATGCGCTCGATGACGATGCCGAGCCTGAGCCAGAACACCGACAGGCGCGAGAGATTGTAGAGGCCGTTAGGCGAAGCGAAAGGGAGCCCGTTGTCGGAGCGGATGGCGGCGGGCAGGCCGCGCTCCCTGAACAGCCGCACGAAGGCCTCGATGACCGGCGTCTCCTTTGTCGATTCAAGCGCTTCGCAGGCGAGCACATAGCGCGAGATCTGGTCGGTGACCGTCAGGGGGTAACAGTAGCTACCGTTGCCGAGCCTGAACTCCCCCTTGAAGTCGGTGCACCACAGATCGTTAGGGGCGGCGGCTTGCGACAATGGCGTGCCCACGGCCTTGCTCGCCCGGTTCCTCTTGCGGGCCTGGCTCACAAGGCCGTGACGGTCGAGCACGGCATGCACGGTGCTTTTGGCCGGGATACGCACATCACCGGCGAGCTTCCTGACCAGCAAGTCCCTGATCTTGCGAGCGCCCCAATGCGGCTTCTCGCGCTTGGTCTCGACGATCAGCCGCTCGATCTGCTCGGGCAACTGGTTGGCGTACCTCACCGGCCGCCGCGAGCGGTCGCAAAGCGCCTCCAGCCCTTCCTCCCTATAGCGGTTGAAGATCTTGTAGCCAGTCTTGCGCGAAATCCCGAAATCCCGGCACACATCGCTCATGCCTTCTCCCTCGAGAAGGCGGGCAACGAAACGTAGACGTTCCTCCATCACCGAACACTCTCTCCACGGCATCAACACCTCCGGCCAAAAGCCAAAAGTGTTACCCATGTGTCCGGTACAAAACGTCACCTATGTCTCCGGCCGCGCATCTCCGACTATGGCCCCGTCCCCTGTACCGTAGGCTTCCATTATCCTGGCATCGAAACGCGTCGTCAGCGGTGGACCGCGGTGGTATCGGCATCGGCGGCTTGGCGCTTGCGCTCGCCATCGCAATCCTAGTTGGTCGGGACCTGGGGCAGCCGATGCTCGGTCTCGCCCAGGCGGCAGCAGGCGTCGAAGCACTCGATTTCGCCGGCGCCTGGCACGCTGCCGTGAGGTCCTGTGTGGGAGATCAATCAGGCGGCCGGAGCCGAGCGCATGGCCGAAGGCCTTGGCTGGGTTTGAGACCTACCTGCCGAACACTGGTACGCCGCCGGTCCAGGCTTCCCAGCTTAGCTGTGGGCTGGCGGTTCTGCTCTAAGCAGGGCGATACAAGGACGCAACGTAGCTTTTATCGCTATCGGATAGGCCGAAACCCGGGTGTGTCTCCTTGCCCTGAAGGAACAAGCCTTCCGGAAACGTATAGTTCATAATAGAAAATGGATCATACGGACGAGACCCCGGGTACGTCGCCTTCCCAAGTACATTCCTAAAAATTACCTCTGTCGACCATCCGGCTGTCGTTTTATAGTAATCCAATACCGCAGCCTCATTAAAAATAGTGCCAGCCGAAGGATTCTGAAATTCGTGGGCCAGACCGAGGGTGTGTCCAAATTCGTGTAGGGCTACTTGCGTTGCAATATTAGAGTCTTGCGTTTCTGCGAGAGTCCCATAGTTGAGAGTCGGCTGGTCTATCCGTATGCCCAGAGCATCGGTCCCAATGTATGACCAAGACCCTGGTTCTTTAAATGAGATTCTGACTTCTGCTTCGTTTGACTCGACCTCAGTGATTTTCAAGTTAACGTTCTGCTTCCATTGGTCAATCGCAGCCCTGACAATCACCTTGTCCTTCTCTGCGCCGTCGAGAAAGTGGAACCCCACTGTCGATCCATTCGCCCATAGTTTGCCGCGAGCAGCATTGATCCCGCGTTCTTCTCTCCCCTCTTTTGCCGCAACCGCTTCGCCGGGACCAAGCTTGGGAAACTCGTTCACGAGCCCTATGGCGAGCTCTTTCTGCCCGCGGATGAAGATGATTAGTTGTTTTACTTCGCTTACATTCTTCTGTGTCTCATCCCTATGAACAATGATCTCTTTCTCCAAACTTTCGACCCGCTTAAAAGTAGTTTCGATGTCGACTAACTTTTGATCAAGAGCTAATTTAGATTTTTCAATCTCAAGGAGTGCTTCCTGACTCGCAATTTTAGCTTCGGCAGATTTCTCGCTCGCGTCCTTTATATCTACGGCATACAAATACACGCCAACAAGTACAAAAACAGCCAGCACTGCGCCGACGAACTTTGAGAATCGGATAAGGCCTTTATCCATAACAAAGACGGTGGTACCGGAAGGATCCGGAGTCGAATCGAACGACGTTTGACAGTGGGGGCACTTGCGGGCCCCGGCCTTGAAGTCTTCCATGCAATAGGGGCAATTTGGCATCGTGGGCTCAAAAGAAGTGGCAGTCCGACATCCCCTGATGGTCGGCTTGTTGAGCTAGGCCGATATTGCCCAGGTGATGGAACGCGCTGACAATAGCAGACGCCGGGGCCCCCCGATAGCCATGGGTGCGTCACGTCACCGGATCCGCCTTCGTTCGGACGGCGGAAAGGAGCGCTGCGCATTCGCCGATGCCGAGTCGACGCCTACGAATGCGGATATGTCTCCAATCATCTGCCTTCTCCTGTTCAAACGGGCAGCTACTATGCTCGCCCTGTTCTGGCGCTCGAAGGCGCAACTCCCCACGGGGCGTCGGTCGCAGCCAATCCATCGGGGCACTCGGCCCCTCTAGGCGCTCACCGCGCTGGATCACCAGGTGCCTCCCGACAAATCGGCCCGCGGGCTCACCATAGACGCACCGCAGGGAGCATCATGATTGGAACAGGGATCACCCGCCCGAAGTCGAAGCCGAGGGTCGGCGCCGATCCGCGTATGCGAATCCGCGTCGATCCTGCACGGAGCGCGGCCCTGGCGGCGCGGAGCAAGGACGGAGAGACCGATTTTCTCCTTGTAGGAGACCTTTGCACAGAAGCCGAACGATGATTCTGTTGCGGTGGTCGAAGCAGGGAGATTCGGGATGGCGGATCGTGTTTTGGGTCAGTTGAGTCTGGCGGACGGTCTGGCGGACGGTCTGGCGGCACCGGACGAGACGATTTTCGACTTGGTATCGAAGGAACTGAATTGGGCGCCGATCCGAACATTGCTGGGTCAGCGCAGCGGTCCCGGCTCGGGCAACACCAGCTATCCGGCGGAACCGCTGGTGCGCCGTCTTTTGCTGGGCATGTGGCATGGGCTGAGCGATCCGGCGCTTGAAGCCGGTCTATCGCAAAGCTCCGTTCGGCAATCTCACGCTCAGTGCCGATATCGAAAAGGAGATCAGTGCCAGCCGTCGACGCGGCTGGCGACATCGGAAAGGGAGGATGCACTTATGAGGGCAAGAAACCGAAGGCTCATAAGGACAAGCGAAATACCAGCGTTCATTGATGAGGTGATCAAGGCGGGCTGCGATATCTGCGCTGTCGGCCACGATAAATACGTCATCGGGGACGCCGACCTATCACCGAGTGAATTGAAATGTGCGTTGCCGGAGCTGAAGCGGATCGAACAGACCTACGGCGATCGAGATTTCTTGATACGAGAGATCTCCGCCTATTTACGCTCGATTGGCCGCTATCTCGAGGTTGGTTCGTCAGCGAAGCACTGGTCGGAGAATGCGAAAACTCGCCAATGATCGCGCGGGGAAATGGGCCGGATGCGGTGACCTTGCCCCTCTGATCTAATCCGGTTTGAAGTTCGTTCTGGCCCATCGAGAGGACCAGGACATGAAACGTAGCCGCCTCTCTGAAGAGCAGATCATCGGAATTTTGAAGGAACACGAGGCCGGGGTGTCGGTTGCCGATCTGTGCCGCAAGCACGGGGTCAGCGACGCCTCGATCTACAACTGGAAGGCCCGCTTCGGCGGGATGGATATCTCCGAGGCTCGGCGACTTAAGGCGCTGGAGGACGAGAACACGCGGCTAAAGCGGCTTCTGGCCGACGCGATGCTCGACAATGCCGCGTTGAAGGATCTTGTGGGAAAGAAATGGTGACGCCCGCGGCCAAGCGGAAAGCTGTCGCTCGCCTGAAGGAAGGCTTCGGGATGAGCGAACGGCGGGCGTGTAAAGCCATCGGCTGTTGCCGCATGACGGTTCGCTACGAGACCAGCAGACCGGACGACCGCGAGGTTCGCGAGCGGATGAAGGCGATCGCGCAGGAGCGTCGCCGGTTCGGCTACCGGCGTCTTCTCGTGATGCTGAGGCGGGAGGGCCTGGTCGTGAACCACAAGAAGCTGTTCCGGCTCTATCGGGAGGAGAGGCTCGCCGTTCGCCGCCGTGGCGGCCGCAAACGGGCGATCGGGACCAGGGCGCCGATGCTGGTGCCGCTGAGGCCCGACGAGCGCTGGTCGCTCGACTTCGTATCGGACCAACTCACCGACGGGCGCCGCTTCCGCATCATGGCCGTCGTCGACGACTGCACGAGAGAGTGCCTGGCACTCATCGTTGATACGTCTCTCTCGGGCATGCGACACAAGCGAAATCCTCGACCTGATCGCCGCCCAGATGAAGGTCATCGAGATCGCCCGGTTCAAGAAATCCTGTCGCTGCTGCGAAAAGATGGTGCAGTTGCCCGCGCCCAGCCGCCCGATACCAGGCAGCATGGCTGGCGCCGGCCTTCTGGCTTACATCCTGGTCTCGAAGTTCGACGATCACCTGCCATTGTATCGCCTGAACGAAATCTTCGCCCGCATGGGTGCCGACATCCCCGACAGTACGCTGGTCGATTGGTGCGGTCGCGCAATGCAGGTGCTTCAGCCCCTGATCGAGCGGATCGGAACCGTGATCATGGCCAGCGACCTTCTCCATGCTGACGATACCCCGATCCGGGTGCTGGATCGCTCCATGCAGGACAAAGGGCTGGGGAAAGGCGTAAAGAAAGGCAGGATCTGGACATATGTCCGCGATCAACGCCCGTGGGCGGGCGGCGCTCCGCCTGGCGCGGTCTACTACTTTGCTCCGGACTGGAAGGAAGACCACGTCCTCCGCCACCTCAGGCAGACAAGCGGCATTCTCCAAGCTGACGGCTACAAAGGCTATGGCAAGCTTTATGAGCCTGGAGCCGATGGAACATCCCGCTTCCGAGAAGCGGCATGCTGGGCGCATTGGCGACGCGACTTCCATGATATCTGGACCTCGAACAAATCCGAGATCGCACGCGAGGCTCTCGACCGTATCGGTGCGCTTTATGACATCGAGCACGGCATTGCGGGTCAGCCTGCCGATACCCGCCTTGCCGCACGTCAGAAGCATAGCAAACCAAAGATCGGAGCATTCCGTGTCTGGATCGAAACGCAACTGACCCGCATTCCGGGCAAGAGCGATTTGGCAAAAGCCTTCCGTTATGGCCTGAGCCGCTGGCCATCATTCTGCCTGTTCCTCGAAGACGGCCGCGTCGCCATGGACAACAATGCCGCCGAGCGAGCCCTGCGCCCGATTGGCATCTCGGGGTCATTCTGCCCATGTTGGGCAGGAGGTCGAGGTCCATTACCGTTGGCACCCGTATTTCGGACGTCGGCTTCGCTGCGAGAACAGCGAAGAGCGCGCCAACGGCCGGATCATTCATCTCGTCGTCGCGCCCGGCCATGTCATTACCGCTCCGGCCTGGGTGATCGATCCCGTGGCTTGCGCGGCGATGGATTTGGGCTCCCCGCGCGTATCGCTTGCCGCGCTGCTTGAGCTTCACAAGCTCTTGATCGAACGCCGTTTCCGGCGAGGCTCTCCGGATGATTTCACCATCGCGGAGGCGCAACATGAGAAGCCTGCTACCCCCGACACGATCTCTCGTGGTCGTTCGCCAACTCAGCTTGCCGCTCGACTCGCAGAAGCTGAACGGGCTGAGTTCAGCGCAACGGACCATAGTGATCGCCCGGCTCGCCAACGTATTGATGGCCGCCGCCGGCGTGGCAACGGAGGAGGAGAGCTGCGATGACGAGCGGTAATCTGATTCCGACTGCCGTCCTCAAGCGCAAGGCCGTCGTCTATGTGCGTCAGTCCACTCAGGCGCAGGTTCAGCTCAACCTTGAGAGCCAGCGTCGGCAATATGAGCTTGTCGACGTCGCGCGGCGCTGGGGATTCCGCAAAGTAGAGGTGATCGACGAGGATCTGGGACGAACCGCAAGCGGGGCTGTGGAACGTCCCGGTTTCGAGCGCCTGGTCGACGATCTGTGCACCGGCCATGTGGGCGCCGTGCTTTGCCTGGAGGCGTCCCGCCTGTCGCGCAACGGGCCGGACTGGCATCGGCTGCTAGAGTTGTGCGGCGAAGTCGATGCACGCGTGATCGATCTGGACGGAGTCTACGATCCGGGGTTGCCGAACGACCGCCTGCTGCTCGGTATGAAGGGCAGCATCAGCGAGTTCGAGCTCGGCGTGCTGCGTGCCCGCATGTACGAGGCCGCCCGCGCCAAGGCACAGCGCGGGGAACTGCGCATCTCCGTGCCCTTCGGCTATGTCTGGCACCGCGATTACGGTCTCGGGTTCGATCCCGACATGCGCCTGCAGGAGACCATTCGCCTGATATTCGCGCGCTTCCGCGAACTCGGCAGTGCGCGCCAGGTCCTGATCTCGATGATCGACGATGGCGTGCATTTTCCCAGACCCTCCGACGGCAAGAAGATGGTGTCCTTCGACTGGGTTCCGATCCGCTACCGCAACGTGATCTCGATCCTGAAGAACCCATTCTACGCCGGCGCCTATGTCTATGGTAAGAGCGAGAAGCGCACTGAGATCGTCGATGGCCGCGTTCGCAAGAGCTATGGCCATTACAAGCCGGCTAGCGAGTGGGCGGTGGTGCTCAAGGACCATCACGAAGGCTACATCGGATGGAGCGAGTACGAACGGAACCAGGAACTGCTCGCGGCCAACGCTTATGGCAAAGCCGGCGGCGTCAAGTCGGGCCGCGGCGGTCGCGCGCTGCTCCCGGGTCTCATCTCTTGTGGTCGATGCGGGCGAAGACTGGTTGTCATGTATGCCGGACGCGGCCAAGGTTATCCGGTATATCGCTGCGAGCGCGGCAACCTCATGATGGCACAGGCGCGATGCATGTCGTTCAACGGCTTTCGCACCGACGCGGCGGTGACCCGCGAAGCGCTGGAGGCGGTTGCGCCGATGGCGATCGAAGCGGCGTTGGAGGCTGAACGGATGCAGCTGGAGAGCGAGGCCAGGCGCCGGCAGATGATCGAGCTGGACCTGCAGCAGGCGCGCTACGAGGCATCGCTCGCCGAGCGCCGCTATGCGGCCTGCGACCCGGAGAACCGGCTTATTGCGGCCCAGCTCGAGAGGAGTTGGGAAGCCACGCTCAGGCGCGTGGCGACCTGCGAGGCCCGGCTGAGCGAAGTCCAGCGTGTGGACCCTGTCGACGGGGTTCCGGACTTCACGGGCCTCGCCCACGATCTCAAGGCCACCTGGAATGCGCCGGGTGTCGACATGCGCTGTCGTCAGCAACTGCTGCGCGCGCTCATCAAGGACATCGTGGCGGATGTCGATGACGATGCGCGCGACGTGATCTTGACCATCCACTGGCATGGAGGCCAGCACTCGCGGGTACGGGTTCGCAAGCCCAAATCCGGAGAGCATGGCCAGCGTACGCCTGAGGAGGCTCTGGCGATCATGCGATCCATGGCAACCCGGTGGTCGGATGCCGAAATCGCTGCCACACTCAACCGCATGGGCATGCAGACCGGTCAGGGGAAAGACCTGGACCGCGCGTCGCGTCCAATCGTTGCGCACGGTGCACAAGATCAGCGGCTATCGCTCGTCCGACAAGAATGGCGAGTGGCTCACTATGTCGGATGCGGCCGCGAAGCTCGGCGTGTCGCACGTCAAAATCCGCCGGTTCATCAGGGATGGCCTCTTACCCGCCGAGCAGGTCATGCGCGGCGCGCCCTACCAGATCCGCGCCAGCGACCTCGAAGACGAACGGATCAAGGCCGAACTGGCGCGCAATACTCCGCGTCGCATCCACGACGACAACCAGGAATCGCTGTTTTCCGCCATTTGAAAAGGAGGTGCATAATGAATCAGTCTTCGCAATTACCCGAAAGAACAGCCTCTTCGCAGGCAGCGACGGCGGCGGACGGACATGGGCCACCATCGCCACGCTGCTGACCACCGCCAAGATGAACCAGGTCGATCCGCACGCCTGGCTCACCCAGACCCTCGAGCGCATCGCCAACGGCTGGCCAAACAGCGATATCGAGGCGCTCATGCCTTGGAACTACCAGCGCTAAACGGCATCAGCTACGCGCTTACATCTGGTCGGCGGACTCAGCGAACTGATAACGACTCTGATCGAACTAGGCCCGGAAGGGGAAGAAGTCATCGCCAAGTACAGCCGCAGACGGCAGTCCCGAAGCGCAGCACATAATTTAGACGGATTGAGCTTCGCCCCACACGGGTTCCTCGAATACCTCGAACGGATTGCTGCAGGGGAAGCCACGCTGGAAGACTTGCATGGCATTCGGATACAGTTGGATTCCACCGAAGAGTCAATTGAATTCCATCTCGACCAACTTAGCGCCTATCGCGAAAAGCTGCGGGAGGCGCGAGGCATGGTAGCTTCTGAAAAACTCGACACCATCATGTATGATCGGTTTGGCAAGGACCGGCTGCGACAAATGCTCTCCGAGCTTGCCCAAACTGAGGACAACACAGACCCGAGATCGGATGCGACAGTAGCTCGGGCAAAGGAAATATTGGCTGCCGTGAAGCAGCTGAATATTCAAATCGCCGAGCTCCACGACATGATCTTGGAGCCGATCCAGCAGGCAGATTGATACCCTTGTCACGCACCTTTGGAAATGGCTTCACGCGGACATCCGCCAGGCTAGGTGCAGGTCGAGTTGCGTGTCATCTTGCTGGCTATCTTATGGGACAATCGGTGATCGACGCCCCAAAATGTCCCGGATTACGGGCAGATACCTTTGCACCTGTTCCCGATCGCTATTCTTTTCATCCTCGTCGAGCTGGTCGTAGGGAAGTGCAATCAATCGTTCCCACTGGGCCACCAAATTGGGCGGTATCAACAAGCTTCCGTCAGTCTGCATGGAGCACTTAGAATGCATATATCTTTGCCAGTGCGACCATCGATCGTGCTCGATCGCGGCCAGTTTTTCAAAAATAGACGACAGCTGGGCGTCGATATCATCCTTGTTCATCGTTAAATCCTTGCTCGCTTCTTACTGCCGGGTCACTTCTTCTTCCACCTAACAGGTCTAGGCCCGTTCGGTCGTGGGCGAGAAACATGCGAACCAAAGCATTCGTTTTATACAATAATGCGGACCCTTCCTTCGCACAGAGGGTAGCCCACATGCTCAGAGTGGACGGCTCGGACAAGTATCTGGATGCGGTGACGATGCCACATCGAGGATGGTCCGGAACGGCGACCGGCTGATGGCGCGAATGAGCGAGTGTCAGCAAACTCGCGGCCGCATTTACCCACACCAAGGATTCGTGGATCTGAGGAGATCGGCGTGGGGTTGGAGAAGGGATGAGGTTGCGGGCCGGCGCTTTTTCCGACCTCACTGCAAACAAGTATTTGGACTCGGTCAATATTCGGGAGCCGTTGCCGCTTCCGGATCCGGAATCGGCATAGCGTCGAAACTCTTGGTGCCCGGTTGCTTGGTGCTCGTTTTGCATTCCTTGCTGTCAGTCGAAGAGTCTTGGAGGATCGCCCCGGCGTTTGTAGGCGGCACGAACATAACCGCCCCATTGATCGAGCAGGGCGCGGCACTCCTGACCGTTGATGAAAGACGGACCATCCGCGAGACTAAACTCTGGCAGGTATAGGCCGGTTACGCCACGCTCCAAAACGCCCTCGGCTAGAACTCCTTCTTCCTTAAGGATCAGAATGGGCAATCCCAATTGAAAAGCCATCGCAGGCTCAATCTGGCAATATGGACTTGTGAACCAGACGTTGCGGTCGTCCCGTTCTGCGAAGCCCGGTAAATCGGCTGAAGGATACTTCTTCACTGCCGATGCGTGAGTACGCCGAAAAGCGACCGAAACTAGGCCGCAGCAATGAGTTAGCAGCCGTCGAATTCCTACAAGCGGAGCATCGTAGTCGTAGCTACTGCTGGCCGGTCCCATCGTAATGGGATCAAAACCGCGTTTCATCAGTTCGTCAGTGAATTGCGCAACGAAGCGTTCCTGAGTCGCAAGATGCGGTGTAGGTCGGCTGACGAAAACGGGGACTTTCACTAGTCGCCTCCAAACCAGTCGCGCATATTCGCAACTTACTGCGCTAGCACCTAAAGTAGCCATGCCGAGTCGCGCACGAAGATCCGATCGAGGTTCGCATCCAGGACCAGTCCAACCCTGGTCTTGCATGGTAGCACTGTGACACCGATGCTTGCTCCCTCCTCCAGTGCCTGCAAATGGCTCACCCAAACTTCAAATCTGGTCATTAACCACGAGGCGCCGGTAATGCTCGCCGAGAATGGTCAGCCTACAGGATTTGCCTTCGATTGCAGCATGGAACATATGCGGCGCGCCGACCGGCACCACCAAGTTCACGCGATTGAGCTTCTGAAGAATGGCGAACCGGCTTGTATTCTCCGCTACTGGATCGACCTCCACCCCGCTGATCGGCCTATAGGGCTCGAACGTGGGGTCGAGCTCGAAGTGGTGGTGGGCGCTGGGAAACAGTGTTGCGATCGCCCTCAGATCCTCGAGGGCGATCGGCGGAGTAACTTGACGAAGTGATACGAAGCTGTTGACGTTTGTGCGGAAGATCGGGCGCTGACGTCCCCAAGACCCGAGCGACTGATCAATGTGCGCGTAAACGCTTCCCGGCGTAATCTCCCCGACCAGATTGGCGGCGGCGCCCTCGAGAGCGTCAACGAGCAGGTTCGTGAACACTCCGCCTTCGTCGGTCTCGTGGGCGTACTGTTTTTCCGTCGACGCGGTGAAGATCGTGAGCCCGTAGGTCAGCTCGGCAAAGCGTGGATCATTCTCAGAAGAGCCTGCAATGCCCGAGTGGCAGCTGTCGAGCAGGATTATCTTGTTGGCGACTTTGGAATCGTTGGCAAGTTTGAGGATCTCTCCCATCGGCAAGCCGTCGTCGCCTGTCGCCGTATCCTCCTCCTTAAGGGCTTTCCGGGTGACGATGTCGTTGGGACCGGTGCCGGTCAGAATCTTAGTCTGGAAATTTTTGGAGGTGTCGCCGTTACGGTCGAGCGCCGCCTTCACTTTGTGGGCGTCGTCGACACACCCCGATAGCTGGCCCAAGTCTTCATAATAGTCGATCCCTACTATAAGCGCTTTCCTGCCCTTTCCCACGATCAGAGCCCATCAATAAAGTTTGCTATAGTCTCCCAGCCCCATGCCTTGGTGGTCACGCCGACTGCCGACGTCCTGTCGTCTGAATAGGACCAGATTCCGAGGACGGGGACACCCTCCTCCCGCGCGCAAGCGATCTCCCACTTCTGGCCCGAACTTGAAAGTGAGTTCTTGCTAATTAGTGCGATCACACCATGGGACCGCCGGATACGCGTGCGCACCTTCGCCTTCCAGTCCTCGGTGTAGGCCTCCTTCACCGACATATCGATGTATTCAAATGGCGAGTCCGTATGGAGCGATTGACCCTTGAGTAGATCTCTCGCACGCTCGTCCTCGATCGCGAACGCGACGAAGATCACCTTTTTATCCGCCATGCTAAAAATTCCCGCACTCCCGATAATAACACCCACAGATCATGCGCAGATCGCTGGATCAAGGGCCACTGTATTCATGCAGACTAAATGCGGGCATTTCCGAGCTCCGTCATCGGTTCGGTGCTGGGCTAAGGCGATGCAACAATGATTAGTTGTCAGCAAATATATTAATCGAAAGGGCTCCCGGCAGGCCGGGCGGGGAATGAAACCGGTACCTGTATCGCTCCGCGACCCTTTGCGTCATCCAGGGCTTCGTCCAATCCGTGACGTAGTTGAAGTAGAGATCCTTCGTTCCTTCCGGCCCGAAATGCAGGAAGCGCGCGATTGATTGCGGATTGGGATGGCCATGAAGGTTCCCGTTTGTCGAGATCGCCATCCGTCGACAGTCGAGCATGTCGATCAGTCGATTTGAGGTGTTCTTGGCACTCCCGTGATGCGATGCCTTAATAAGATCGACCCGATAGCGCCCCCCTTCGGCAGCCGCGAGCGGCTCAAGCGAGGACGCGAGCAGGTCCGGATGCGCGTCGCCAGCGAACAGAACTCGACGACCGCCCCACTCTGCGACGAAAGCAATGCTCGTCCCGTTCGGCAACTCTTTGTCGGTGGGACCAGGCGCAACCAAGTCCTCAACGACTAGCGGATCCGGCACCGGCGGCCGCTTCGCCGCCCTGCGTATCCCGCCGCGTCGGCGCAGGTCTTCCTGCCGTCTCCAATCCTCCCATCTGCCACCAAGCGCGGTGAGATGGGCCTCGTCGGGCGACAGCATTGTCAGCCGCAGTCCGGCCACGTCGATCTCGCCGGGCGCGGACTCGATCTTTGCAACCCCGTCGGAAAACGGTTCGTTGACCGGCCAACCGAGCGTGGAAAGCGCTACGGAGTAGGCGTCGCCCTGCTTCATGCTGCGGGTACGGATCGAACCCATCTCCCGACGGCCATTGTACCAGACCTGCTGCGGCGCAATCGGGCGCCTAACGTCCTTGAGATACGCCAATGCGCCCTCGATATGGTCGCCGTCGATGTGCGTCAGGACGTATAGCTCTAGTCTCTCGCCGGCGTCGGCGATCCGGGCGAGGTGGCTGCGAAGATGGTGATAGGCTCCAGCCCGGCCACCATCGACGACCATGTGGTTGAGCAGGCCGTGATCTCCCCAAGAGAGGAGCAGGCAGTCACCATCGCCGGCGGGCAACAGATTAAGGCAGAACGTCGCCAAATAGAAACTCCTCAGGGACCCGGACGGTCCCGGTGATCAGTGCTTACGGTTGACGCCAGAGACGACAGGTCTTCCTTGCGTATCGAAGGATGCGGCTCAGTTCCTGGGCTCCAGATCTGAACTGTCATCTTCGAATTTTCTGAGTACGCCACTTACACGCCGATGCTATCTGAATGTAATTTTTAGAGCTTTCCACTACCCCTATCGTTATTCGTACTGAACGAACGACAGCTTTCTGGATCGCAGAACACGACGAGGAAACTCCGGCGAACGCGCAGAGCAGTTGGTACGCCTTGAACGACAGGTTCGCGTAAGGTGTCGCCGATTGCCCCCAGTTGGCTAAGGAGATCGGTCGGACACATTGACGGGACGATAATCAGGCACCCGGGATTTTCGATCGTAGACCGACGGGTGTATCTGCACGTCGTCTGGTATGCATCGTGGTTCACCACGGGGTATATACCAGCCTAAAAGCGACCGCCGTTTCCATTCCCGCCATTTGACACTTTTGGGAAGGAGTTCAAGGATCCACCACGCCCAATTGAGCGAATTGTGCGACTTGCCGGTCGCATCGGGCGCGACATAGATGTGTCTGCCGTCGGTCAAGGTAGTCCCTTCAACGAGATGCTGGTACATTGAGCCATCTATCAGCAGGCCCTGAGCAGCGGCCTCATCGGCAAGCCAGGCCAAAGGGAATTTCGAAAGCCCGCTTTCAGCCTCGGGGTAGCCTCCGCCAATATCGGAATGCACGCCGGCAAACGCCATTTGCACTGTGTCTTGCTGATCGTTGCTTGGTGGATTGGCAAAGGGCACCGGCGCGTACTTTTGTCCCGGCTCCCACCGGTTCAACCGAAATAACCGCCGTCGCTCGTCGATTGCCACTGCTTGTCGAAAACAGCGCACGCCAGGATTGGTGCGTGTGTAGGGCAAAGTGCGCAGGCTGGGCAGATAGAACCGGTCGGGGCGCGGCACGATCATGGATGCCACCGTGTCCCATACTCCGAGAAAATGGATAGGGGCTCGGCGCGTGCTCATGATGCGTGCAAAATCCCACACAAGGCGCAGGTTGTTGTCTTGGCGCGCCCGCTTGTAGGCCGTCAGGCCATAGGAGGCGACGTTAAGCTGCTCTGGTCTGAGCAGGCCAATTGCGTAGATCAAACCGGCCACAGCACGTACCGTATAGGAGCCTCGGCTGAACCCAAAAAAGAACAGCTTGTCGCCGTGTTCATAGCGCTGACAGACGAAACGGTAGGCGTCCATAATGTTCTCGTCCAAGCCGTAGCCTGTCGCCAGACCGAAAACCCCCTTTGCATTCTGAAAAAACGAGCTCCAGTCACTGCTCAGCCCGATCGTACCCACCCCAGGATTGTAGTAGACAACCTGCTGTGCGTTCTGTTGTGCAATTCGAAACAGCTTGAGAACATTGGAAAGATTGCCCTCGACCTCGTTTCCCGTTCCATCACAGAAGACAACGATGTTCTTGTTCATCGACCCTCGACCTCCCCCTTGACTTCCCAAAGCTCCCCAGAACCGATCAACATGTTACTTGCGGAAGATGACAGATCGTCGAGAACGCGTAGCTCAGCAGCATAGTAGCAATGGCGTTTAGCTTTTGCCTATCAAAACGCAAGTTCGTACAGGAATTATTTTATGCGATTGTTGCCTCGGCTGCGGCAACAACACATTCAGATTTCATCTGCAATGCCGATGAACGTGGCGCCGCACGCAAGGAAGCGCGTGCTGCAAGCATGAGCGTATCGATCTGCTTGATGCGCATCGACCTCGTCGGCGTCGCTGCAGCGGCGCGGCATCGTGCAATCTCACTTTTCGTGAGACGCGGTTGCAGCACGATCAAGACCTTCGACGCGGAGGCAGGCAGCTTTTCTACCGCCTTTAGGAAGCCCTCGCGATTGGGCTGTTTGACGCCGTCGTGCCAGACGGCGGCGCCAATCTTTTTCGCCTTTCCCCGGGTGAGTTCATGAAGCAGCAGACGTCGATCGAGATGGCGGATGTTTTTGACCGCTTGCGAAACGACAATCTCGTAGTCGGCCGGTGCTGCCTCCCGATTGGCGGCCTTTGATCCTGAGCCCTTGATGTGAACGAGGCTGATGACTTTTGCTTCGGGATCGATATGGATGAAATCAGCCAGTTCCATCGATCCGTCATCGCTTGCAAGCCAGCCCTTGGGATTGCCGTCAGGTCCCAGAAACATCTTTTCGCACACATAGGCAAACAGCGAATTGTCGCCGTCGACCGCGATGCGTGTGGGGAGCGGTTCAGCCTTGCTGAATGTAGGCTTCTCGGTGTCGACGGCATAGCCGGCGAAGGTCTGAAAGCTCCAGCCAAACGGCTGGTCCGTATAGCCGCCCGCATAGCAATGGCCCTGCGCAATTGCATGGCCGCTCTCCTAGTAGATCTTGACCTTGTCGATATCGGTGAGGAAGCTGGTACCCTCATCCCGCGCGGCGTCTTGCCCAGGCTCTTCATCAATCCACGCGTGCTCGATCGTGACGTCCCCACCAGCGAGGGTTACGGAGAGTTCCATCAGGCCAAGCCGCTGGCCTCCCAGACTGGGTTCAACGGTAAGGGACAGGCCATCTGTGTGCTTCACCACATAGGTTGCATCGAACGCCCAACGGCGCGCTGCTTCGCGATCCGCGTCTGAAATTTCATCCTCGGAAAGAAGCTCCGCAGGTATGACCGAGATCGCGTATGCGTGCTCGACGCCGGCAGCGCTGTCAATCGCTTGTGATAGTGAGGCAAACGGGTCGACAGCGCGCTTGCCCTGTGTCGCATGGGCGATGACCGCGGCCAGCTCGGCCTTGAAGGATCGCCAATTGCTCGACCGTCTGACCCAGATGCGCGCTCCACCAGATGCAGCTCCCACCACGGGAGGTTTCTTCTCGGCAGTCTTCAAACCCGGGACATCCGGAATCGTGCGTGCCGCTGAATAATAATAGGTCTGATCACCGATTGGATCGATCGCGTACTCCAGCGTCGGTCCTGTGAGTGCCTTGGTGTCCGCTTTGGAGGATGTCGGCGTGTGGATCCCGTTCAGCCAGATTGCCTTTGCTTCAGGTCCCACAAATGCGGCAATCGCGGCGCGCGGCATGCGCCTTGCCACTTTGAGGTCTTTGACAATCCGTTCGCGCATCGCGCTGTCGGAAGCGCAGATGGCGAGGCTCTTCCCTTTTGCTGCGACGACCACCAGGTGGTGCACAACGTCTTCGAGGTCAACTGCGGCCAACCAAGGTGGCGCTCCTGCTTCACGGTAGACCAAAGCCTGAAAGTAAAGCCCGTCATCCTCCTCAAGGGTAGTTGTTGCGACAATGCGCCGTTTGCGCGCCGTCGATCGTCCTGCGTGTTCGGAAACGGCGCGGATGACCTCCCTGACAAGGCGCTCGTTTTCCAGATCGCCTGTCGCCTCCAGCAGCACAGGCGCCAAATAAGGCAGCAGATCATCCAGCTTGATTGTTTTGGCCAATCAGGAACTCCCTTTAGTCTAGCGTCGCAGCCGACGGCGACGACAGTTCATCAAGTTTATGGTCCTGGGTCACGGATGTTTCCGGGTCCCATAGAGAACGCCCTGACGCGTGTAGAACCCCTGTCGACAATGGATTCCTTAGCTCTCATGAGAGCCGACGTTATCGAGACACTCGAACGAGAAATTCGGATCGACGAGCGGTTCCTGGACTGGTTCGGATGCGCCAGCGCGACGGAGTTTACAAGCCCCTCAAAAACCCCTCGGCTGGCTCGATCGTGATGTCCACGAAACCATTGCCGGTGAGGCGTGCCTCGAGATCGGTTCGCAAAGGCTGCGGTCGATCCAGCCAACGCGCTTCGTAGTCGTCATAGTTGGGAAGCTGCGCGAGCTGATCGGTGCTGAGCGCGGTACTGTATTTCTTGGTGTTGCTGACGCGCTTGCCGATCTCCAGGAGCAGTGTGGAGCGCGGAATCACTGGGTAGAAGGTACGCTCGGTCGAGACGACTGCCTTGGCGACGGGCTTGGCGTTGTCTTTGGGAAGCGGAAGAATGGCGTTAAGGATGGTGGCGGGTTCGGTAAGCTTACCGTCTTCCTTGCTGTTCCAGGGCGTTGCGTTGATGCTGCCGTGGTGGCCGATCTTGAGGAAATCGACTGGCGTCTCAAGTTCGGGCTTGTGCAGCTTCCAGGCCGTGTTCCAGGCAAAGTTCTTCTTCTTGTCGCGATAGGCTGAATTCCATTCGGCGTCACCGACAAAGAGAAGCCGGCGGCCGCGCCATTCGACAAGCAGCATGACGCTGGTGTTGTTGACGACCTCGCCCTCCTCCTCGGCAAAAGCAAAGGCGCCCGACATCATGCGCGATTGCAGGCGCGTGAAATCCGAGCCGCTGATGTTTGCGGGAGCCGGCCCGGTTTTCCGCGCCTTCGCCTTGCCCTTCAGCAGGCCGGTCGAAGCGGAGAAGCCATGCAGGATGTCCTCGGCGGCATCCCCAAGATAGTAGGTGTCGATATCGAACTCGGGACCCAGCACCTTGAAGGTTGCCCCCGACAGCGTCGCTGGTTGCAGCTGGGCAGGCTTCATATCCGCGTGTACGTAGAGCGGCGTGATGCCGTTCTGTTTCGGGAGTACCTTGCGCAATGCGTCCACGGCGCCGTCATTGGCGATGCTGTAGCGCGCCGCAATGTCTGCCAGCTCCGGGCTCAGCGCCAGATTGCGGGCGGCGATGCCGCGCATGGCCGTTGCCGCCATGTCATGCAGCTGATGCGCGAACTTGGCTTGCGGATGATCGCGATTCATCGCGACGCTCATCCAGAGGTTCTCGATACGAATGTCGGTGAACCAGGCCGGATCGAAGCCCTTGATGTGGTCTTCATGTTCGTGGCTGACGACCAGAAGGTCGAGGCGCTTTCCGCTGCCCTCGATAGGCAATTCACCCTTGAGGTGATCGAGTGCCACCTTCAATTCCGCGGCGCTGCCTTTTTTTCCGCAATCGATGAGGATGTGGAAATCATCGATCTTGCCGCCCTTTTTACGGGCTTTTGGGATGCGGATGTAGATGCAATCGCCAACGCCGACATTGTAAGCACGGATCAGGAGCTGACCTGCCATGGCCGCTCTCCCATCTCCTCGTCCTTGTCGCTGCGAATGCCGATATGCGGAGAGAGGCTGAAGCGGACGGTTCCATCTCCTCTTTCGGCGGTCAACGGCGCGATCGACTTCTCCAGCAACCCCGCGGCGCCACCGGCAACGCCGTCGCCGATGCGGCCAGCTGCGATGCGCGCCGCGAGCGCATCCAGGAAAGCTTCGCGGCGCACTATCCCGCGCTTGACCTCGTCGTCCTCGCCCTCGCGTGTGCGGGAGCCCTTGATGAGCGGAAGGGTGCCGGGTTTACGTGCCCACGCCAGTTTGTTGCCATCGATGTCGAGAGCCAAAGTGCCGCCGCAAAGCAGGCTGGTCACCGCGCCGGCATAACGGCCGAACCGGGCACCTTTGAGCACCACATCCTCGCGCCATATGTACTGCAGAAGAACCTGCCTGGGCAGACGGCGGCCCGAGAGCGTTAGCTTCTGCGCGGTCGAAAGGTCGGTAACGATCACATCAGCGGCGAAAGGAATGAAGAGATCACGGCGATTGTCGTCAAGGAAGCGATAGGCGTTGGCGCGTGAGGTCGCGATGCTCAGGGGATCGTGGAAGACGGACACGTTCAGACGCGCGAACACGGCAGTGGGTTTTTTCTGCTCGGCCGCCATCACCTCGCTTAAAAGGCCGCGTTCGACGAAAACCTCGATCATCATGTTTCGGTAGCCGTCAGGGTCTGTCGGATTGGCGATCTGCTCGGCGCGCAGGACCGCCAGTGCATAGTCCTCGAACGTCACGTCGACCGGCGGCAGCAGATCAAGCGGCTGGACGGCCATGCACTGCATGCGGCGGATTGTGGACCAAAGCGCCTTCTTCGCCGATTCGCGTCTTACTTTCATGTAGTAGGCCGTCAGACGGCGAATGATGTCGAACATCGCGCCGGTCAACACCTGTGACATATAATGCTGGCGTTGGTCGTCCTTGACGTCCTTGTATTTGAGGGTGTTGAGCGCGCTGCGAAGATAGTCCTGATCGCCAATGTTGCGGCCGAACTCCTCGGCCAGGCTACCGAGTGGATTGTCCTTGTCGAGGTCGCCGCCGGTGGCTTTGGCAATCTGCGAGCGGAATGCGGTGTTGCGGAAGGCGATCAGGATCGCCGAAAGATCGCCCAGGAACTCGTGGAATGCGGCGGTCTCCGCAAAGACGGATTCATGATAGTGAGGCCGAATGCCGTCGAGCACGGCATGGCCGAATTCGTGATTGACAATGTCGGCCGACAGGCAAGTGTGAATGCGCTTGCGCTCGCCGTCCTTGCCGCTATCGAAATAGTAAAACTGCAGCGATTTGCTATCGCGGTCATAAAAGGCGTTTTCACCGTATCCGGCGTGCGGCACGACGATAAGCCGGTTGCCTTCGAATCCCCAGTCAATGCGACGACCCAGGCCAAAGCCAGCTTCAAAGAAGTCGAGAGCATTCTGCAACGTTGCCCAGACGTTCATTTGCCGGAATTGCGGGGAGTCGAGATTGCGCCGATCGAGAACTTTGCCCTTGGTATCGACAAACTTGCCGAGGTCACCATGCCAGCGCGCTGCAGGCGCCAGAGTTTCGGTGCCGCTGTCATAGTCAACGACGGCAAATCGGGCGCTTGTCGGCCCATCGGTGAGACCGGGCTCCCACGGCACGTCGAACTCCTGGTCGAAATTGTAGGCCTTGTTGGAATTGGTGACGAAAGGATCCTGGAAGTAAACGTCGAAAGGGATGCGAACCTTGAGGTCCGCCTGCGTGTCACGACCCAGAAACTGCCGCGCCGCATAGAGTTCGGCCCGCGCTCTCTCGATTGCGGCTCTCGCCTGCTTTCCGGTGTCCAATGCTGATGCGTTGCGCGACTTTGCCGGCACAGGATCATCCATAGTGTTATGGTGAATGATTGAGCCAAACTATTATAGAGCTCAATTAATGCAAGTGCTAATTTATGATAACTTTGCCGTTTCTGGCGATTTTCAATCGCGTCTCGTAAAAACTCGGACTCAATTCGGTTGTCGTGTTGACGAGGCAAAGGTGGAAGCCGCGGTTTACAGCTGTGTAGCGCTCAATCAGTCCATTGGGGTGGACGGCGCAGCCGAACCATTCGGCCCCAGAGCGCCTTTTTTGCCGACCACCATGTCGGGTATTTTGATTCACCGATGTGGGAACGGGCCCGCCGAATGACTGAGACGAGGCGCTAACCTGCCGCGCCGCCCTCTCTCGGGAAGGGGCCAAACGGACGACATCCGGTTCGCCAACACGATGGTCAGTCAGGTACGATGATGAGCGAAGTGGTTCAACTCCATGGTGGTCGAGATGAATAAAGGGCTTTCGTCGACGCGGGCGCTTTCATTCTGACCCTCCGACCTTAAGCTGTATGGGACAAAACCCACTACAAGGCTCGGTCGAACCGGCAGATGCAGTAAAATATCGGTTGTCATTGGGGACACGACTGTAATACCTAGTCCGATTACACTACACCGGAACGAGATGTCGTAACAGGAGTCGGGCTGAAATGGCAAAGACAAAGGTTTTTATGAGCTTCGACTACGACCATGATGAGTCGCTGAAGATCCTTCTTGTAGGGCAGGCAAAGCTCGAGGATAGCCCCTTTGAACTGGCCGATTGGTCCATCAAAGAGGCGATCGATGAGAACTGGAAAAAGCATGCCAGGACCCGGATCAAATCTGTTGATGTCGTTTGTGTAATCTGTGGCAAAAATACGGATACAGCTACTGGGGTGAGCGCTGAGTTGAGCATAGCTCAGGAGGAAGGGGTGTCATATTTTCTCCTCGCGGGCTACTCGGCAGGCGGCAATGTTAAGCCCAAGTCGGCCAAATCGACCGACCAAATGTACAACTGGACTTGGCCTAATCTGACGACCCTAATCGGGGGAGGTCGGTGAAGCGCGCTCTTGTCATCGGCGTTGACGACTATGGCGGGGCCGACAATGACCTTGAAGGATGCGTTGCCGACGCCATAGCCGTTACGGAGAAACTTCAGACCCATGGGAATGGGGATCCGAATTTCGATGTCATCACATATACCAGCAATGACATGGATGTGACGACAGAACTCCTCGATGAAGGCGTCAAGAAGTTGTTTCAAGGAAAGGCTGAAACAGCCGTACTGTATTTTGCCGGCCATGGGTTACTCGAGCCCGAAACAAACCGGGGCTATCTAGTAAGCCACGATCATAAGAAAGGAGCCTTAGGGCTATCCCTTGCTGATGTGATCGGAATGGCCAACGGTGCGCACCAAGAGATCGACTCCACTGTCATCATCCTTGACTGCTGCCATGCGGGGTTCTTAGGCGAACTTTCGGGGCTAGCGAATAAGGACGTTTCACTGATTGGCAAAGGCGTGACTATTCTCGCCGCTGCAGACCGCAACCAGTCCGCTGCTGAGTTTGACGGGCATGGACTGTTCACAGGCATTGTGCTTGATGGCCTTAGCGGCAGTGCTTCAGATGTGCTCGGACGCATCACACCGGCCTCACTCTATTCGCTGGTTGATCAGACGCTAGGAGGCTGGGAGCAGCGCCCCGTCTACAAGGCGAATGTGCAACGCTTCATCACACTGCGACAGGTCCCGCCGAAGGTAGCGCCAGAGGTACTAAGGAAACTCAAGGACTATTTCCCAACGGCAGGGTATGTCTTCCCCGTCGACCCCAGCTTTGAGCGGGACCGCGGGGAGTTTGCAGACGCGTATAAGGACATCCCTGTCGACGAAATAAACTTTGCGATCTTCCGAGAAATGCAGGCCTTCTATAAGGTTAACTTGGTTGCGCCCGTGGACCAGCCTTATCCGTGGCAAGCAGCCATGCACAGCACTGGCTTTCGATTGACGGCCCAAGGCGCGCACTACCGAAGGCTAGCAGAGAACAAACGATTCTAGGTTACTTGATTGCACCGGCCAAACTCCGCCCTCTGCAGATTGCTTATCTCTGATTGCTATTCTGTCCCGTCAGCAAATCTTTTGAAGATGTACTTTGGGCCGTTGGGGACCTTGGACTGGTCGAAGTTTGGCTTCGAGTGAAAGCGGTTATCCCCTATGAGATATGCCAGCAAAGGCGGTGGGTTGCGAACGCAGTGATTAGAAATTTTCTAGATCCAGGATCTGTCTGAGCAGCAATATTCTGAGGCTATGTCCGAAAATAAAATTCCGATATTCTGTGTGTCACTCTGGAAATGAACTAAAATCATGCTCAATGATTCGCCTTTTCAGCATAACCATTATTAGATGCGAGAGCGCATTTAGAAAGTACAGCTTAACTTTGTACGAAATTGCGACATGACCCTGTTCGTTACCTGGCGCGGCACTCTTGATTTCCCCGCGCTTCCAGAGCGGGGCCTGAAGGTCGGCGGCAACCGCATCGTTCAGCGCGTCTTCGGCGGCGCAACCACCAAAGCTCGAATCTCGCCCTCTCAGATCAACGGGCACGATCTCATCACCACGGACTCGGTCATCCGTACCGCGAGATTCTCCTTCGCCGAAAGGGGGCGCGCCGAATATCCATGCCGCTGCCTGTGGTCGTGGCACTAAGCGTCGACGACCTCGATAACCTTCCTGAGACCTTTGAAATCCAAAGGGATTCCCTAGGCGAATGGCGACCTATGCCGACACGCCGGAAAAGGTTCTGCAGTCATGGATCAATAGGTTCGATTTTCGAACCGAGGACGAGGAGAACGACCTTCCGGGTGTGAATCGGCGTGCAAAATTGACCCCATAAGCCGGGGAATCGGCGTCCAATTTTGACCCCCCTGATGCTTTGATTTGCGACCATCAGCTCGTCGTGGCGAGCGGATGGTGTGGGGATGAAGTCGGTGGATACGATTGCCCGGGTTCGGCGCGCATTCCATGTGCAGGGATGGTCGCTCAAGCGGATTTGCCGCGAACTGCATGTGTCGCGGAACACCGTCCGCAAGATTCTCAGATCCAATGAGACATCGTTGTCCTACGAACGAGAGCGGCAGCCCAAGCCGAAGATCGGTCCGTGGCAGGATCAGCTTGACGGGTTTTTGAATGGCAACCGTGGCAAGGCGGCGCGCGAACAACTGACACTGATCCGGATTTACGAAGAGCTTTGCAGTCTCGGCTACGAGGGTGGCTATGACGCCGTCCGCCGCTACGCGAAGAGTTGGGCGAAGGCGCAGGGGTCGGCGACGGCAGACGCCTATGTGCCGCTGTTCTTCGCGCCGGGCGAGGCCTACCAGTTCGACTGGAGCCACGAGATCGTCCTGATCAACGGCGTGACGGTGACCGTGAAGGTCGCCCATGTCCGGCTCTGCCACAGCCGCATGATGTTCGTCAGGGCCTATCCGCAGGAGACGCAGGCGATGGTGTTCGACGCGCACGACCGGGCCTTTGCCTTCTTCGGTGGCGCCTGCACGCGCGGCATCTACGACAACATGAAGACGGCGGTGGAAACGATCTTTGTTGGCAAGGACCGCCAATACAATCGCCGCCTCCTGCAGATGTGTAGCCATTATCTGGTGCAGCCGGTCGCCTGCACGCCAGCGTCGGGCTGGGAGAAGGGTCAGGTCGAGAACCAGGTCGGGCTGGTGCGTGAGCGCTTCTTCACGCCCAGGCTGCGCTTCAAGACCTATGAGGAGCTGAACGCCTGGCTGCAGGACAAGTGCGTCGCCTACGCCAAGGCGCACCGTCACGTCGAGCAACCGGAACGAACGATCTGGAACGTGTTCGAGGAAGAGCGCGGCAAACTGGTCGAGTATCGCGGCCCCTTCGACGGATTCCACACGGTGCCGGCCTCGGTGTCGAAGACCTGCACGGTTCGCTTCGACAGCAACAAATACTCGGTCCTGTCGACGGCCGTCGGCCGCCCGGTCGAGATCCATGCCTATGCCGACAGGATCGTCATCCGCCAGGACGGCGTGGTCGTCGCCGAACATGCCCGCTCCTTCGGGCGGAACGAGACGGTCTACGATCCCTGGCATTACGTGCCACAATAACGCAGAGATACAATGAGAGTTTTGATAGTTCTCACATCGCACGATCAATTGGGAAATACCGGCCGGCAGACCGGCTTCTGGCTTGAAGAACTAGCCGCGCCTTACTGCGTGTTGAAGGACGCTGGCGGAAGATCCAGCTCGCCTCCCTAGCAGCGGTCAGCCGACGCTCAAGGAGGGGGAGTGCGGCTTAATCGCGCGGCGGATAGCGACCCTGGACTTTGAATCAACCGGAATTCAACGCCAAGCCTATTTTAGCAGATGCTTTATTATTGATTCCAGGATACAGTCACTCCCGTCTCCTTTTATTTGCGGGCAACGACCAATGTCATTCTGCAAAGCATACGGGCGCCACTTGTTACGGATGGTGACAGTACCGTTCGTCGCAGTTATTGCGCTCTTCCTTTGCATCCAATTGGGGACGGCGGCCGATTTACCTCAGAGGATGAGGCTCCCGGAAGGCCGTTACTGGCTGTCAGGCGGTGGTGGGGGTGGAGGACCTCCCGGATACACCTCCCTGGGCATGGTTGGCGGCGGGGGCCATGGCTACAGTATGCCGGCGTACTGTATCGATCGAGGCAGGGACGCTCCCCTGTCCTCTTCGCAGTTGACCGCATTCAGCGGCGATATCCAGGTCAAGAAGTATCACAATGGGCAGCTGGTCGCCGTGAAGTCGGTGTCCGAGGCCGTCGCCGGAGCACAACCCTGGATCACTGTGCCTCTGTCATGATATTTTTCCGATCGGCCACCGATCTTTTTTACAACCAATCGCCCGCTCGGAGATCCCAGCGCCGACGGTTATGCAAGGATGAGACGTTGCACATTGCCAGTCCATCGCCTTGAATCGTGATATCGCTATCTTCGTCTGACTCCGCACCAGCAGTGATCGGAGCCACAGTGAGCGGCAGCGTCTCGGGGATGGTATCTCGATGCTCGGACACGGACCGCAGGATTGTCTTGCCCGACGGCTGGTAGATTGCGAACAGTCCCCCGCCATCCCCAGTGCTCATCCACGCCGACCCAAAAGCGCATCCCATTGTGCTCGACAATCCAGAAGTCTTTGACGAGGCGCTCGGCGTCCAACGTTTCCATGCTTTGCGCCGAAAGGATCGTGCGCAGCACGTGCGCAGTATTCATTGCGCCGCAATCCAGAAAGACGGACTCGTAGTTTGCATAGGCGATGCGGCCTCTTGGCGAGCGGCGTTCGCCCTCTCCTCTGCCCCCGCCGCCAGGTGGCTTGCCGAATCCGCCTTCGCGTCCCGACAATTCTTGATGCATTAATTCCTTATGCATTTGCGGTGCTTGCTCGCTAACCTGCGGTGCCAGCTGCTGTTGGTAGCTTGCGGCAGCCGAAAGCGAATTGACCCGTACCGGGGAGGGAGCGTCCGCGCGAATCCGCTGCGGGCTCGCAAGCACCAAGGTCGAAGAGCTCGCACCGGGAACAGTGCCGAAGGCAATGGCTGGCCACTCGCGACGACCAAACCTTTGGATTTGGCGCCTGTCATATGCCGAACCTGCTCGTTATATGCGTCGCGCGCCAGCCTGCGAATTGGTCCTCTTTTAGCCCTTTGCTTCGAAAGGCTGCCCTTCGCCTCAACGACAACGACACTTCCCGGCGGAAATCCATGCCCCTCAGCCGGATCGTAAGCGAAGTCGGGGATTTTCCGGGATTTCTGCTTGCCGGTCTGCCTCAGACTAAGCTCGCGTGCGTTTGCTGACCAGTAAAAGCCCATGCGTTGCATGATAAGGTCCGCTACCGCCGTTCCGACTTGCGCGGCCAATGATGTTCGTTGTTCGTCCGCCTCGATATCGATCTCATTTGTAAACAGGAATTCCTCATCTGCCGCATTGACGTACAAATTCAGGTGCGCTGCCATGTGAGAACCCTTCACGTGCAACCATTCTAGCCGCTTCTCAGCGGACCAAAGTTGCATCGCTGACTGGTGAGAGGTCGTTCGCGCAAGGGACAGGCAAAGATCCTCGAACGTGAACGAAATTGGGTTCGGTTCATGGCGCCCTCCGATCGTCGCATCTGCTGCGCTCTATAGGCTTGGGGTAAAATCTGCTGGCAGTCGCCGTCTTAGCTCCGCACTCCCTCACCTCTCGGGCCCTTTGGGCGTCAGTGCCGATCGGGGCTTGCGTGGTTCAGAGGTCGGGAATCGTGGGCTTTTGTGATCAGATATGTCGCATGGCTTGCGACCAGAAGCGCGGTGAATGTCTCGCCAAGTTCCGGCAAGGAGGTGAACACCGAGCCCTTCGCGCCGATCAACTGGGCGGCGCTGATTGTCGTCATTGCCACGAGTATGGAGAAGAACCCGAGTACCAACGTGGCGGTGATGACAACGTTCTGCAGACGCGACACATCCACCGTGTCGGCATTGGCCACCTCTTCTCCCATGAAGATGTCGGCAATCGATGCCAGACTGGGCGACGTACGTTTGTCCAAGCCCGCCGACTCGGCGCCGAAAAACGGAGTCCCGCGCTTCCTCAAGTCACCATCGGCGCCACGGATGGCGAGGTCGGCTTTGTTCGCGCCAGCATCCTTCGTGCTCAAGATGAGCGCGGAGAGCATTGGTGAGACAGCGGCAATGCCAAGCGCGGCGGCGACTGAAGCTGGCATCGCTGGAAAGGCTCCGAACGTTGCGATCCCGAGCGCACTTCCTCCCGCAGATACCGCTGCGGCACCGACTATTCCCGCGAATCCAACGTTGAACAATGCAAATGTGGCGTAGCCGGCAAGTGCGACCGCGGTCCAAAGCGTCACCTGCGCTCGTGCGAGCGACACGCGGTTTCGCGTGTCGATCCAAACGCCCGCAACACGCTGCTTGGTTCCAAGTCCAAGCGCGACCGTGAGCCCCGCTATGCCACAAACCAGCATCAGGAACGGGACGAGGACAGATGCCGATCCCGCGGCCGAAGTCACTCCAGTCAGGTAGGCAGAGGCATCATTGAGAAACTGGAAAAGGCCGGCCTTCCAGCTGTGCCGCTGTCCGACATTGATCGCGGCGCGCCAGATCGTGTTGCATCCGGCCCTAGACGGAGCCATCGGGCAGGTGCCCGCATCAGCGAGAACGGATGAGGCCTGGAAAAAGTCGTAGCGCTGCTCATTGTTCCTCGGTGGCAGCTCGTTATTCTTCAACAGCTTGCCGCAGACAGCCGACTGGGCTCCGCCGGGGAAAGCCTTGTAGTCGGCTGCGCATGCCTCAGCGATCGCAGAAAGCAACTCGTATTGGCTGCTGGGACTGCTTGTCACGAGCAGGTTGCGGGCGTCGCTCATCGACCGGCCGGTCCAGATCGACAATGCCCCACCGAGTAAGAAGACCAGCGCAGCGGCGATGCCAATCGTCCATGCAAACTTGCTAAAAGGGTTTCCGGTTTCTGCCTCGGGTATTCCGCTGCCAGTCAGCGCCGAGGCAAATGGCAACTGCTCTTCGGCTGGGACCTTGTCAGTTTCGAACAAACGATAGATTCGCCCATCGGACCCCTTGCCCGAGATGAAGTCACCGCTGCTGGTAACATCTGGATCGGTTATCCAGCTAACCGCACCGGGCAAAGGCGGATCGAGACGAGGGCTGCCGGTAACGGTGACTTCCCACAAAGCGGCGCGGGCGGGCAGCGGCGAACCACTCCATGTCCCTGCCTCAACCGCATCCGCCGTTGCGACCATGCTTTGATAGCGTGCTGCGTCACTCGAACCAATGCGTGGAGGAGGCAATCTGCTCAGTTGGTTGTCTAGGCCACGCTTCTTCGCGACCGCTGCGAGCTTGGCGGTCACGGCCTCTAGTCTTGCCAGAGCTACGTTGGAGCCATCCTTTGGAGCTATCCTGCTGGTTTCGCCCCATACAACTGCGAGCACATCCGTATCAGCCATTCGCCCCAGCCGCAGCCTTACCGAGCCGAATCCACAACATGAACCCGCCACGGCAGTAAGCCGCTCGCCCCTTCGCTCCTAGAATTATATTAGCTTACATCTTGGATTTAATTGTAGCAAGCGGCTTAGTGATATGATCTACTGCTAACATAAAGTTACTGGCGTGCCAGACTGAGAGGTGTGGCGGGCGTCATTCAACTGTATTGGACCGCAAGTGCGAACTATGCGGCTGGTATACTGCGCGAAAATCGAGGGGCTCCGTCGTTGATGCCATCATCGTTACGGATCGCGAGAACACTTCGCCCCCGAGATTTGAGCCCTGTTGGCACCGTAAAGACACTCGGGGCGCGGGATGTCGGCATAGCTTGAGGGGTCAGCGAATAGAATAGATGGTGGTCAGCCAAAGCAACAGGCGAAGGCAGCTTGGAGGCGGCCTACGTATGAAGATCGGCTAGATATCGTCGGAGGACAAAGTGCAAGAACGATCGCGTATTGCTTTGATCGCCGTGCGTATGGCGCCTGGTCCGCGGACGAGGGAGCCTCAGGCGATCGTCATTGGGACCAAGGCCCCGTGGACGCAGTCCTTGCCCGACGGAATGACGCGCAGATGGGATGCAGGTCAGGATTGGCGCTACGTGTGCTGTCCCCTCAGCAGCCTACGCGACCTGCTCAGAAAGAGAGCGGACGCAATCCCAGACCTATTCAACCCGTCGTCTAATCCATCGGCAGAATACGTGTCGGTTGACGTGCTGCAGAAGACGATGTTGCAAGCATCAGGTCTTCTAACACAGTTCGACCAAAAGGGCTTGACAGATCTAGGCTTCACCAAGGCCCTTCTCGACACCAACCTGACTATTTCGACCGACGGCGGCTCGACGTTGAAGCCTACACGACGTCAAACCGCCATTCCTTTGCGATACGTTGAGCGGATATTCTTCTTCTCGAACGAAGGCGGCCTGCCGATTGACGGCTCCGATCAGCCGATTGATCCGTTCGCAGCGCTGGACACAAGCCGTTTCGTTTCGCCGAAGGGGGGCATGTTCCCGCACGCCTTCGACGCGGATTCACCGAAGGATGATCAGTCTATCGGGTCGCGGCTCATTCTGTTTCCGGACTTCACGGATCCGGGTCGCCCCGGCGCACTTGCCGCGATCTCGGTCCATCTGGGCGTAAGCGTCGCGATCAACGGGCACCGAGTTAAAAGCAGCGCCGAAAAAAAGGCTGGGGACCGCTACGACGCTCGTATGCTGATGGATCTCGGCCTGATTGGCGGCGCAGCCCGCGATCCGATGAAGAACCTGTGGGTCGTCAAAGATGGCACTCAAGTTCCGCAGCCTGCGCGTGGCCTGCGGTTCGACCGGATACGCTTGCGCTGTACCGTGGCGCCCTATCTGAGCGGAGTTGAAATTTCGCGTTCCGCTGCGGTCGTGGTCAATTCCAGCGACCTTCTCGAGTTTGCGCGCAATGGCAGTGCGAAACGAGGAAAAGTCGACATCAACACAGCCGATCCCGAGATCTTTCGCATTCACCATGTTCCAGCACTGGCGGCTCTGGGATTGCCAGACAAGGGGATATTGGCGAGCCGCGAATTCGGCTTTCGTGCGCTTCGGTTCAGGGAAAGCGATGACAATCCACTCGTCGACGACCGCGTCGATAAAATTGGATGGCGGTTCGAACTTTGGGCGTCCGACTATAGCAAAAGCTTCCTGGGTACCACAGCCGCCAAAGCGGTCGTGCCTACGGGTGTGGATGCCGCAATAACGGACAAGTTGACCCTCTTTGCCGAAGAGCAACGCGTTAATGACATAGGCTTGCATCTTGAGGCTGATCGCACGTCGCGGACTATCATAACCGCGCGGCTTGGCACCGGAGATGCGGTCACTGCCGACGACCTAGCGGTCACCAAGAGTGTGCTTGCCACCTTGGATGATTGCATAAACAGACTGCACGTCGGCTTGAAGTGGGCCGTGGACGGCCGTCCGCTCAGCATGCTGCCTCGACTGAACGCCGATAAGCCTGGCATTCCGTGGCATGTAGTCGGAGCAGTGACTAATCAGACACCGAGCACGCGCCCCCTGTTCGATATCCAGACCGATCGACAAGCCGGCGCTCGCAGCAAGATCGTCCTGACAACGTTCGAACCGCGCATGCTCTTCGACATGTGGGCGGGAGCGTCATCCTCTCCGATCGCTGCGGTCAGCGCTAAGGCAACGTTCGCACGGCTCGCTCTCGACGACCGGTCCTATCCTCGCTACCGCGTCGAGATGCTTGCCGCGCAGCGCCTCGACGGCAATGCCATGCAACGCATCGCGAGCACGGCTGCTCCCTCCTACCAACCGGCGGTAGCGGCTGATGAGCCTGCCAACGTGGCGCTCGGCTTGCGGATGGCAATTGACATCAAGGAGCTTTTGGGAACCGTGCCGCCCACTTGGAAACCCGGCACTCCAGAACAACGTAACCTTACGCCCCGGATCATGCTCGGGGCGCTGGAGATCACGCTCGCGGAAGCATTCGACGCATCCAAGGATCTCACCAGCACGGGTCTCATCGTTCTGCGTCCGTTGCCCGAGGATCGTGGGGCCGATCCGGCCCAAGTATCCACCGGCATTGACGCAGTTCTTCGATTGCCTGTTGTGTCGGTGGCGCCTGCCGGCGAGGACGAACTGCAAGGCACGGCGGGCATGAGCGCAAGCGCGCGCCGTCGCCCACTTGAACAAGATCGCCCGGATCCCGACGCACCGCTGCTGCTTCCGTTGTCGAAATCCAGTTCAGATAAAACAATTAGCCTGACGCTGACGGCGCAGGAAGTATCGACGCGCGACAGCGACCACACGATCGGACTTTCATTGCGTGCCGTGAAAGAGGAGGAGGAAAAGGCCGACCGACGTCCAGCGCTCACCGCATCCGGGATGGCTTCGGCAACGGTGGCACTAGCGCCTTTTCGACCGCGTGTGCTCGTCATCGAGCCCAAGCCCTTCCGCGTGGCAGCAGTGGACTACGACGACATAAGCGGCCTCGCCACGCCAGAAAACAACGAGGTAGCTGTCTGGAACGCGTCGGGCGAAGGTGGCCTGTCGTGGCGCGTTCGCGACGACGGACAAATCGTCGATCTTCTGCTGCCTCCACAGGTCGTCGGCGAGGCGATGGAGAAGAACCGGTCCGACCTCACCGGCCAACCAAAGGATATCGAGCCGGGCAAACCCGCCGCCGCGCGCTTTGGTTCGCTCACGGTTCTCAAGATCGACCCTACCTTTGCCGAAACACGCTTCCGGGAACCCGGCTGGAACCTGCGTCGCATTATGGGCTTTGCGCTCCAGCGCAGCCCCGGCGCGCGTTTGCTCGACCTGCGGTTGGAACTTCTCTACGGCCTGCTCGCGCGTCTGCGCGCAGACGACGTATGGATCAGCGAAATAGCCGGCGCGTTTGGTGAACCGCCCGCTCCTCTAGCGGACGTTTTTGAAGCCGACCACATGCGCCGATATGCCGGCTTGGTTAATGCGGTGTTGAGTGCCGAACAGCGGCGCTTTGCCGTGGAAAAACTATGGCGCGAGCGTCCAGACGACGATCTGAGCCTTGAGGACGGCGTCTCGTTTCAAATCCGCCGGCGCACCATCGGTGACGATGGAACATTGCGTGGACCGGTTACGCCTTTGCGTTGGCCAACGCCTGGAGGTGTCCCAGCAGACCCTGGGGGGTTGATCGAACCGGATATCCTGCAGAAGACGTTTTCCGCCAGCGACCATGATGAGGAGTCATTTCCGGGTGGTCTGTCATGGGCATTTGAGAGCCCGAATATCCTGATGCGGGTCTACGAAAGGCCGCGCTCCGACGGCGGCAGTCTGCGCGGTGTACACCTGACCGCACTGGGCGGTTACGGCTCGCAACGCGCCCTGTTCGACGAGCGTAAGTCAATTGTGGAAACTGAGACGACGCTGGGTCGCATACAGCGATATCGTCTTGAACGCGTCGGTCGCATCGCATGCCTGTGGCATCCCGCCAAGCACGTCGTCGTTTACGAAAGGACGGTCGTTCCGCCCGCGCAGTTCTACAACCGGCCGCCGATAGGTCGTCGCCAGGACGAGCATTTAGGGCGCGCCATTCCGCGCAAGGTCGAAGAGTACATAGAAATTATGAAGCCGCAGCGCCGTTACCCAGAGGACGAGAGTTCCTTGCGCGCTTGCGGCTGCGTTGTGGGGGCCGAATTCAAGTCGATCAAAATCCGTGTGGATAGCTCATGGGGCAGCGATGTTCGCCGTGAAGGCTGGCAAATCCCCCTCTGGAGCGCGACCTTCCGCGGCTTGCGCGCTGATCCAAACAATCCCGATGACCCGGCCAATCTTTATCCCAAGCCGCAAGTGCGTCTGACGCTTGCGTGCGAAGGTGACAAGGAGGTCCCGCACGAGATCGCTGAACCGGAGAAGCTTTATTTCTATACCTCCGTCGTGAACGGTGAGGACGATAAGACTGACTTGTGGCAGCCGGTGCGCGACGTCGATTTCTGCGATCTTCCGGCCCCGGTCACGGCCCAACTGCGTACTGAGAGCGCCGACTTAACCGACGCCATGCTGCCTCCGGAGCCCGAACACATCCCCGGCTTTGAGCGTTTCACCATTGGACTGGTGCCTTCGAAGGAGGCGGTCAAGCTTACGCACGGGCGTGTCCCGAACGGCCCGGTTGCGGCGCTTCGCAACGTGACCATCGCGCGTGCTGTTGGACATGACGTCGCGGTTGTAGCCCCGATACAGGACTTCGGGCGCGAACTCGCCGCGAAAGCCGCCAACGTTCGAGCGGAAATCGATCGCCGCGTGGGCCAGGTGCTGGGCGAGCTCGAAAAACTTGACCGCGATACGGACCCCGATCAGCTAAAAGCCCAGGCTAGAAAGCTGCTGGACGACGCATTGGCTAAGGTCGGTGCTGACAAGCTCGAAGCGGCTATCAAGAACACACAAGACTTGACGAAGTTTAGCGGTATCAAAATGCCAGACTCGATCTGTGCTGGCCTAACAGCAAAGTTACGCGAGCAGGTTGAGGGTCAACTTAGTCGCCTTGTGATCATCGGCGGCGACATTGTCGACAAGTCGGCGACCGCGATCGCCGAACGCCTCGATGCCGCGGCAGGCATTGCCGGCACTGAGATTGGGCGCGTGACCGGTGTCTTGGACCGAGCCGAGGCCATCGCTCGTCAGTTGAGGCGTGATCAGGTCCTTGCCGGTACGGCCGAAGCAAGAAAAGAGGCGCTTGACGCAGCCAAGGCAGCGACGGACGCCGTCGTCGCAACGGTAAAGGACATTCGCGACAACGCCGAAGCCTCGATCGCCAAGCGAATCGATATTGCCAAAAGCCAGCTGACGAGCTTGGATCAAGATCTCAAAGCCGATCTGCTCGAACTGCGCAATCGCACACACGCCGATCTCAACGCGGCGCGACTTCTCCTCGAAGGCGGCCTCGACAGCGAGCGAGACAATCTCAAGGCGGCCGTCAACGAATGCTTCACGGCGGTCGATACTGCGCTAAAGGCGCTAAAACATGCAGGCGCGGCCCTGGATGCCGACGCCATAAAGTTCGCAAAAGAGGCACAGGCGCTGATTGCAACGCACCAGCGCAAGGTGCGCGAAGCCATTGGACGGCTCAATGGATCGGGCACTCCCGCAACGGCCAGAAGAATACTACAAGCTCTCGATCTTGGTCTCTCCACGACTGCAGCGGCGGTGCAACCGATCGCTGAGGGAACAGAGGGAGCCTCAATAAAGGCAGAATGGCTCGCCAATCTTGAGCACGCCAGAAGCAAGATTTCCGCGTTGAAGGACGCGATCCTGGCTCGGATCGGCCAGGTGGATGACGGCGGAGCGATCGACCGCCTGACATACACGCTCGAAGGGATTCTCGACGCCGCCCTAGCGCAGGTAGACAAGCTGCTTCCGGTCACCGCAAAGATCACCGAAATCAATGCCAAGCTGGATACGATCCAGCCGATGCTTCGCCGGATCGTCGACAACGCCTTGAAGCCGATCGAAACCGCGCTGACAAAATTGAATGCGGACCTTGATGCGGCTGTGCCAGCCAATCCTATACCCAAAGGAATCATCGATGACGCAGACGACCTGGCAAAGCAGGCACAACAAGCGATTGCCTCCGTCGAAGCCAATCTGGCCGACGTTGCCGAGACCATCGAGCGGACACGAACAGATCTGGCGAACAAGATCGAGATTGCAGCGGCGGCACTGAAGGTAGGATTCGACAACCTGGCCACGACGGTCCGGCAGCAGGTGGCCGGGTTGACAGACGAACTGTCGAAATCCTGCGATGCGCTCGAGGGGTTCGTGCGGGAACTCTTTTCCGGGGCCACTGCCATCGCCGATCAACTCAACAAATGGATTGGCGATACATTCGATATAGAGGGCTACAAGGAACAGCTGAACAACGAGCTCGACAAAGCGCTCAAAGGGACGGCCGATACCATCGCAGAGATCAAGGCAGCCGCCGCACAGGCGGCTGCTAGGGTTACCGCCGAAGCGGAGGCTCGCGCCCGCCAACTCGCCGGTACGATACAGGAAACCGTGCGCGATATAACGGGCGGCGCCGATCTTGCCGACCTCACCAGACGTGCAGACGGCTTCTATCAAAAGGGGGACAACGCACTACGGGCACTACGCGCGCTTGGTGATCCGCCAAAGACCGACAGTTTGGGTTTCAACCGCCCCGAGGTTGCGTACGTTTTCGGCGAAGCAAAGAAGCTAGGGGTCGATATGACGCCGACGTTGGCGCTGGTGAACCGGGCAGCCGATCAAGTCGCAGCGGTTGACCAGGCCGGCAAGGCGGTCGGGCAGTTGCTTGACAGCTTCGGCGTCCGCCTGCCGATGAATGAAATCGCAGACCAGCTGATTCCGGAGAAGCTCAAGGGCCTTTCAGTATCGGATCTACTTCCAGATATGGGGGGCATCGACTTCAAGGGCTTGCTGCAGCGGGTTGGCTTTCCGGATCTCGATGACTCTAACGCAGTCAAGATCCGTCACGGCTTTGACAAGACGACCATGCGCGCTTGGATGGAGGCCGATCTCAACGTGCCGTTTGGAGAATCGGTGCCTCTGCTCAGCATCGGGCCGGTCGAAATCATGGTCGATACAGCGAAGTTTAATTCGCAGGCACGGTTGTCGGCCGGCAGCGATGGAACTGAGCGAAAGATGAACGGGCGAATCTTCGGTGACTGGCGTGTCGTGTGCGCTGGCCAATCGATTTTGACGTTCCGTCAAACTGGCCTTTATTTCGATGAGAGTGGCAAGATCGATTTTCGCATCCAGCCGGATCGGGTTGAGATCGCCGAAGCGTTGAAGTTCGTGACCGATCTCATGGCGGCCACCGGCCAGGCTGGAGGCATCCGTATAGAGCCATTCGTTCGCGGCGGCATTCCATCCGGTGTCGCAGCAACACTCGACCTGGTTCTGCCGCCGATCCAAACCGGCGCCTTCGGCATCTCCGATCTATCGCTACACGTTTTATTCGGCGTTGCAGCGCTTCCCCGCTTCGAAATCGTATCCGAGCTCTCGGTCGGAACACGCTTGGCGCCATTCGCGCTGAACGTGTGGATCCTCAACGGCGGGGGGTATCTGACACAAAGCCTGTCCTATCTTCCGACCTCCAAGCCGCATCCGTTGATGCGGTATACGCTCGACATCGGCATCGTTGTCGGATTGGGAATCGGCTTCTCTTTCGGCGTCGTGTCAGGTGGCGTTTGGGTTCAGGTCGGTTGTTCAGTAGCATTTACCTGGATAACCGGCTCGGGGAGCACGACTGCGATGCGCGTGTTCCTGTTGGTGCGCGGTAACGTCGACGTTGCCGGGCTTATCACTGCATCGATCCTGCTGCTTTTCGAAGTCACCTATGATGGCGATAGTATGATCGGCGCGGGAACGTTGTCGATCCGCGTGAAAATCAGCTGTTTCTACACGCTCTCAGTCGCCCAGCACGTCGAATATGTCTTCGCCGGGGAAAAGAAGGGCGGCGAGGATGGTTACTCAGACTCATACTGTTGAGCGCGGCGAAGGCGAGCGGAGGGGAAGGCAATGGCGCGAACGCTGATGATCAACATCCAGGTCGATCGGCTGCCGGACGTCGATCCCGGGGGTAAGACGTGGTGCCAACTGGGGCTGCGTGTGAGTGCTGCGATCGCTCCGGATGCGATGGATCCAACGCTCCCGTCGGACAAACTTCTGGTCCAGCCGTGGCTCTGGCGCGCCAAACGTGGTGACGCGGACGGCACGTGGAAAGTCCACGAGAAAACAAACTGGACGCTCTGGCAGGTTAAAGAGGGCTCGGACCCGCTCAAGATCGATGAAGCCAATTGGAAGATTGCCGTTGCCGATCCGGCGACATTCGACCCTGAAGTCGACAATAACGATCCGGACACGAAAGCGGCGTACCCCAAAGTCCGAACATTTCACGCCCGCGTGAATGGCGAAATCGATGCGATCGTCAACGGGGTTGGCGTGCGAGCATTGGAGGTTCCGGGATCTGACGGCGTCGTCAGTGAGCGCACCGTATTCGGGTTGATCGAGAGCCTGACCGGTCTTCCGGACCCTGTGCCCGCCGGAATGCAGCTATGGACCGCGGTTTCGATCGACCAAACGGCCGTCACGATTGCTGAGACCGATCGCTTTCTCGCAGCGCCCTCGTTCGCAACGCCGATAGACATCGCCTACTCGGTCGATATGGGGAGTCTTCCAGGAGCTCCGGCGATCGACATGCCTTGGGAGATATCTTACGCATCCGACCCTGTCGCGATGTCACCTGCCGCAAAAGGACGGGTTCAGCCCAGCTTGCCAATGACCATGCTGCAGATCGCGGCAGACGACACGCAGCGACTGATCGACCTATCGGCATTGCTAGTTCGCCAAGGCGATGGCCCCGCTTTCGAAACCACCGACTGGAATACCACCCTGCCCTTGCGCATCGCCGAAACGATTGATCCCGCCGCACGTGCGATGGCGGTGCTCGACAAAATCATTCGGGAAACCGTTGCGAGCGACTCTGCGACGCGCGAGGCGCTTCGCGCTGACATCCTGCCGATAGAGCCGGATCCTGCTACCGATTACCTGCGCGAGGCGCTTGCGGCCCTTTGCGAGCCCGTGCTTGCGCCGCGCGCGCGCAGTTCGCGGCCTACTGCTGCGCCAGCGGCCGCTTCGCTGGAAAGAATGGCGCTGGGCAACCCTGCCTTGTGGCCGACGGTCGCGCCCTTGCTGTTTGCGCAAGCTGCTCAAGAAACTGATGCCAACCTGGCACAGACGCCGCAGCACTTTGTCGTCAGCCATGCACGGATTGCCGATGCAGCCGGGATCGTGCCAGGCCGCGCCGATGACCTTGCCGACGACGCCGCAAGAACGATCGATAGCGAACAGACTTTTCGAGAATGGATCGTGCACCACTGGACCAGTGGTGCCGGCACAAGTGTCGCCGATACGAACTTCAATTTTCGGGGAACCGCAACGCGCTTCTACCTTAAGGGTGACGAAGTATCGCGTGATGTGAGTGCTACAGGCGTGGTCAATTTTTCCGGCATTTCCGGACTTGGTGAGACCCCAATTGTCATCCCGCTGAAACTTGGTGCGCTCGAAACATTGCCCGCCGTGGTGACGTTTACGCTCGGAGTGCCTGGGGCATCAGCGACTGTTCCGACAGTCGTGTTCAAACTCACACTCGATCCCGGCCAAACCCAATTGTCCATCGAGGGGGTCGCTCCAGAAACGATAGCTCAGACTTTCGTGGGAGGGCGGCTTTCAGTCGGCATAACCAGGCCCCAGGATGCCGGGCCGCTCATGCTCGATCTCAAATATGAGGATGCTGGCGGATGGCTTTTGCAGATCAAGCCGATCGACAAGACAGCAGCTCTTGGTGCCGGCCGGCTTGGGCTGTTGGTGAATTCCACTGCCAAGATTGAAGCCGCCCTTGATCTGAGCAGCGTTTCGATTGCTTCGCTGCAGGGAGCGGCTAGCAGCCTGGGCAAAGGTCAAGCGATCCGCAGCGCGTTGTCACTAGCCTATGCAGGCCCTTGCCTCGCAGGGTTGATGGGTGGCTGGGCGCCGATAGAAGGGACGAAAGTTGACCCTGCGGCGGTGAAGCGCCTGGCGCTACGCGAGCGATTGATCAAGACCATCAGCGAGTATGCGCCGGAAACCTTCGACGGCGCGTTCGCCCTTGCGGCGCAAGCTCCCAAGCGTCAGGCCGACGAGGCCATTCGGATCGCTTCGGATGTTCTCAGCAAGGCGGCAACAGATCTCGAAAAGGATAAGGCGCAGCAGCAGGTCGACAGGCTGAAGCGAAGACTCGACCGAGTCATTAAAGCTAATGCAGATCTGGCAAAATTGTGGGAGTCCATTCGGGATGCAGCCAAGGCGGACGCAATGCGACTCGCCAGCGAAATCGTTCCGATTGTGGACGACCGAATTGCTGAACATGTCACACAGGATGCACCTCCCCTGACCTTTGTGGTCGACCAACTGCAGGATTTCGATGAATCGGTAGATCTGTGGACCCGCCTGGCGGGCCTCGGCATTCTGATCGGCCGTCGAGGCGGACCAAGCGACGATCCTGACGAGTGGTGGAGCCTGAACGTCGCGACCTTGCATATCTCGCGTGTCGACAAGACGACGCAGCAGCGCGACGCGCTTGGCCAGGACAACGCTGTTCCGGTCAACGACAAAGGAAGCTGGCCGACAGATTGGCCGGTGCGGGCACGCGTCGACCCCGTGCCACTTGTTGTTAGCGAAATTAGCGGCGTTCGCAGCGCAGTAATCAGCTATCAAAGCCAGTCTATCGTTGCCGAGATCCAGAACCGGCCACAGCTTGACCCGCGCGGTCAGGCACGAGCAGTCGCAAGGCGGCCCGAGGCCTACCTCTTTCCTGTCGTCAAAGAATTTCCCAAGCTTCCGCCGCTGACATTCGGGCGAACCTACGACCTGGTTCCCTACCTGATCGGACATGGAGGTGTAAAACCACCACTGTTGCGCAGTGACATCGAGGTGCCGACGAGTTCCTTCCCTTACGCTGGGACCGCAAGCGGATCGGTCAAGATCGCGAATGCTTCAATCGCAGCGCCTGGCGGACAAAGAGTTATCCGCTCCAAGACCTATCTTCGCACCGTTCCGATCGGTGCTCCGCGCGTATCGCCGCTGAGCGTTTGGCCGGGCCTGTTCGACGGGGTTGCACCGCTCGCGGCTGAGTTGCCGGCCGAGCCTGCGCCCATCACCTTGCGCGACAAGCTTCCGGCACGGTTTTTTCTCGACAAAGGCCAGACCCGCGGCACGCTCAACAGTCCGCCCGACATTCTTGATGATGCGGGAATGCCGGTAGAAATCACGGGCATTCGAATTGAGATCGGCTCCATCGACCTCAAGAATGTTGATTCAAAGCTCACCGTAAAGGTTGAAGAAATTGACCCATCCAAAGGGGCGGTCTCGTTGCTGACGCTGGAGGTGACCATTGATGAGCTTGCTGCGGTATTTTCCTCTGAAGTCGCTGGCTTGCGGATCGATGTAGTTGGCGACAAAGCTGAGGTGTTTGCACTTAACTCGCGCGCTCATTTCTTTTGCGAAGATGAACCGGACGCAAAGCCAGCCACACTTGCCAAGTCCCCGGTCGTCAATGGGCTCGTGTCACAGTGGCAGTCGTTTGCTATCGTCATCGAAGTCGATGGCGCGGATTTCGACGCTGAACCACCATCAGTCCGGTGGGGCGCGCTGCGTCCCAAATCAAAATTGCCCTTCCAGCTCCACGGCGACCGGCCTAGCTTCCCGCCAGAGCTGCTGTCGTCGAACCGCGACATCGCAATCCTCGATGGCATAAGGCGCGCCAAGGGCCGCGCCGGCCCCGACGCTGCCCTAATAAAGGTCCGCCGACCGGCGACCACCCTTGCGACATACGATCGATGGGTAAACGGGCCGCTGAGCAAATACGGTAACGCAGATGAGAAAACGATCCGTGCTGCGTTGAACGCAGCCGCATCCCGCGCCACAGGGAAAATGGAACGGGGAAAGGACAGGGCTCTCGATGATCCGATCGTCGAGGCGCTTGTGTTCGAGGTCGTTCGCCTGTTTCCGCAGCGCAGCGTCGACCAGCCTGCGGTAATCCTGAAAACGGTGTCCGGGCCAGACGCCATTTTAGGCCTTGATCGTCACGGCGACGATATCGCCTCGGTCACGATCAAGCTTGATGAGCAGCGCGGCCCTCTGAACGGAGCGGCTAAGTTCTTTTCGGATACCAGTGGTACGCGGCTCGAGCTTGCTTCAGGTTGCGTCTATGAGTTGCGCTTCTATGGTGCGGCTAGGCCGCAACAGCCACTGTTTGCACCAGCAAATGTGTTGACGCTCGATCGCTTCGCGCCGGCTGCCGCCGCGAGCTGGCGGGATGTGGACATTGATGGCAAGCGTTGGCATCTCGGCCCACCACTGATCCGCATCGTCGAGGTCGCCAGCGAGGTCATGCCGGAGCTTTACATCAACCAAGACCCGCCAGGCGACATCAAACCGCCGGTGCCAATGGCCTTCTCGATCGATCTGCTCCGGCCACCCACGGTGATACGTGAACGCGCCACAATCCGGCTGGAGCCCGATTTCATGCCGTTGCCGCGAGGCGTACCAGTCAGCGCTGGCGACGAGATCAAACTCAAATACGCCGCACTGCGCTATGTGGATCGTATTGCCCTCTTGGAACAGCGCTGGAGCTGGCGAGGACGTCCACACGCGGAAATCCCGGTAAATCGGATCGAGGCGTTCGGTGAGAACCGCGAGATCGATGAGGGCGCGAAATTTGTCGACATGGCGTTCGCCGGGCGCTCCGATGACGATATCGGCACTATCCACGAAATGCGGATCACGCGTGCGCATGCTTACCGTGGGCGTTCGACTTTCGAGTCCGCGGCGGTCGACAAAGCGCCGACGGCGCTTGAGCGCGATCTGGACTACCGCGGCGGTGCCAATTTGTGGCGCTTCGCGCTCCGGGCAAAGAGTCGCTATGCCTCGATGAGGCCGAATGATCCCGTGCTTATCCGCTTCTCTCACAAACGCACCGACTTACCCAATACACGCTGGTGGCCCTTTATCGTTCCCGACCGAGCACCTCCTGGCTCCAATAATCGCAAACCCGTAAGGCCCGGCCTGGCACTTGTGATACCGCTCACCGAACCGTTGATGACGGCTGGCTCGGTGCCGCCATTGCTCGCCCTGTTTAACGAAGCCATGTTCCCGCTGTTCAACGCCGGCGATGGCATTGAGTCGGTCGTCGAGGTTGCGCGTCATCCGTTCATCGGCGCCGAACGGATTGGCAAGACTTTGAAAGACTTCACCACCGAATTCAAAACCAAATGGGAAGCCGTCGTCAAAGCACGGCAGGATGCTGGTTCTGCCGAATCCGCACTGGACTTCTTGCGGACGATCGATGCCGATCCGCAGCCTGATGATTTGACAAACGCGCAGACGGCGCTTGACCAAGCTATGGAGAACGCAAGGATCGGTGAAGATGCTTATACCAAAACTCACGCGATCGCTGTGGCCTGGGGCTACGCAGAGCACCTGGGCAGTGTTGTGGAGCAGGTGACAAAGACGCGCGACGAGCAGCAAAAAACGCTCGATGCGGAAAAGCAGAAGCCTGTTAACGAGCAGGATCAGGCCAAGATTAAGGCCCTGGGGGAGGAAATCAAAAGGCTAGATGACCGTCTTGTCCAACTGGCGGACGAGATCACAATCGCCAAGGACGAGGCGACATATCTCGAGGCGAACCCCACGCCAGCCGGCGACGCGCTGAGGACTGGCAGCCCCTTCGTAAAGTACTGGCCTGAGTTCGCTCCTGATCCGATCCGCACCGGCGCTGGAGCGACCGGTGAGCCGCTCGCGCTGCGCTGCGACGGACCGGTGGGCTACACGTTCGATCTCGAGACCGAAGCCGGCCGATTTGATCATACCGGTTTCCTGATCACACCGGTCGCCGATAGGGTGCGGCCCTGGTCACTGGTGAAACTGCGGTTTCGTCGTTTGGAAGCCCCCGAACTGCTGGTTGGCCGTGACAACCGGTCAGTTCTGGAAACGGTCACGCTGGCTGGAACATTCGTGATGTTCCGGCTGGCCTCCGATCGTCCGAACCCGCCTGACTTCCCAATAACCGTCCATGAAGGTCTGGCTTTCGACGTGGACGAACTAACACCGGGGGTGCCGATAGCGGTGCGCTTCTCGTTCGACGATCCTGAGGTGAAAGAGCAGGATGGCGTGTCAGTTCCCGCAGACTTCGTGCTGATCACGGCCACCGTAGAGGTCACGGACCGCCTTCTGCTGACCATAAGGGCGTCAACCAAGCTTGGCAGCGCGGAGCAATGGCAAGTGAGCTTCGAGACTGGGGGTACGGTGCAGATGCGCATCGTGATTTCGCAACGCCCGAAACCGGATGGCGACGACAACTACCGGCCAGCCGGCGACGTCTCGGTCCGCATTCGCATCCTGCGCGACACAGCGACGGACGCCTTGCAGGGCCCCCACGAAGACGCCTGGCTTTCGGTCATCTGCATGCCGCTGAATGCTCGCGACGAAATCAAGCATGATGCCGACGTCTTACTGCGAGTGCGTAGCGACGCGGCGTCCACCCCTGTCGTGGTTCGCCCGGTTCGCCTTTCTGACTTCACACCTGGAGTGTGGTGTCAGTTCGCGGCAGTAATGTCGCGAGTGGTTGTGGACGCCGAGATCCAGAGTTCTGACCGGTCGCGCGCCGTTCGGCAGGCGATGTCGGTAAGCAAGCTGACGGCCAGCGCGGATGCCAGTGGCAAGACACTCACCATTGGCATCACCGGATTGCGAAGCAATGAAGTACTGAAGACCTTGGCTTTGACAGCTGAAGGTGAACCGGACAATAGCAAGACAAGTGATAGGTCCGGTGACGCCCAGGTTGAGGAACGGCTCTACGCGGTCGTGACCCGTTACATATACGATGCATTCGACCGGTTGCGCGAGCGCCCGGTGGCGGTGCACCAGCTGTCAAACGTTCCCGCCGCGCCGGCACTGGGAGAGGTTACTTGGTCGGCCGACACTTCTGGCAGCCCCTATGCGCAAGGCAGTGGGCGTGTGCGCATCTTGCGCATCTTGCGTGGTCGCGCGAGCAGCGACAAAGGCTTCGAGCCCGTCATTCGCGAGTTTCCCGAAGGATTTTTCGGAACTGATATTGAAAGCCAGACGACCGACGAACCTCTCGACGCGGCTGGTCAAGTCCTCGGCATCTCCCCGCCGATTGAGTGGTCAGCGGCTTGAGCTTGGTACCTATTAGCACTGAGACTGGAGGGTAAGATGGGAAAGAAGTTGCAGCTGACATTTGATGATGGGCCACTTCCGAGGAATGACGCGCTTGTTCCGATCTTGAATGAGGTCAAAGGCCGAAAGGTCGTTGCAGGATTCTTTGTGCTCGGGCAGGAAGTGGATCAGAGACCCGACGCAGCCAAGGAAATCATCAAGGCGGGGCATGTCCTAGGGAACCATTCGTGGGATCATCTGGAGCCAAAGACTTCAGACTATACCGACGACGAGATCGTGAAAGAGTTCCAAGATTGCCACGACACCGTTGCGAACAAAGTTGGCGTAACCATGATGCACTGGCGAGCGCCTCGCCTGGATTTGGATGGGGGGAGGCTGCCCAGACTTCTTAGCGGTTCGGGTAAGCTCTATTCACTCAGCCATTGCGACATCGCGGCGGATAGCAAAGATAGTCAAGGAAAGACAACGGCTGCAGGCATGTTGGACGCCATTAGAGCTGACCTAGCAAAGTTTGGTGGAACTCAGGGCAGGTTGTTGTTTCACGTAAAAAAAGAGACTGCAGCGGCGCTGAAGGATGTTTTAGACGGGCTTGTTAAGGACGGGCATACGTTCGTAGACTTTGGACAAGCTGCAATCCTCATAGCGTGAGTGCTCTCAGCGAAAGGGACCCTGATCCGAGTGGAAGCGGCATGGTTTGGATGTGCTCGCAGAAGAGCGGCCGCGATGAAAAGCGTGTGGCAGATCGCCTTCACGAGCTTAGTCTTCCGGAAATGCTCGATGCTAATTGCCATCGAACATTGACGATATAAATGTGCTTGGTGTTATGTTGGTGATGCGGTCAGGTACGAAAAGACTTGGTATCGTATTCGCCACAGCCGCAACAAAGCTAACGCAATCGTTGACTAAAAGTCTGTAGGTTTGCCCCGTCTCGTATTGGCTCTGTACGGCCTGGGCGGCAGCGAATATGTCACTGTTGACCAGCACAATTATCTCTTTGGCTATTCTCTCTCTAGAATCATCAAATACCTTTCCGGTTGTGCCTCCTATTGTCAGATCATAGGCGTCGCCACCGACAGGATAGAAGCCCGCGCCCTTACGGTTGGTCCGTAGATGCTGCGGGTCGCTATAGTACCACACTATGAAAGCATGATCGTAGTCATTGCCTGATGAATCGCGCGCCGCAAATGAAATCGCGTACTCTCCGACTTCCGAGGAGTTGCGCTTGTCGACTATCTTGGGCTGACCCATCTCTTGCCTCTTTGTGAATAACATAGCGTGTTGCGCAGTTCATACGTTCCGCGAACCTGACGTCCTGGACGTTTGCGATGCTCACCCAAATGATAATCTGGATTTTATCATGTTACAAAGCCCCTAAATCGTTGACTCTATCTAGGGTCTCAAGGCTAGGGCGGCGTGGGTGCAGCCGCCCCTCGTAGAACAATTGTAAGCGTCACGAGCACCGCACGACTGTCCTTGCTTGACAGAGGCAGGATTCAGATGCGGGCCGCTTTGACCCGCTTGGGCATGAAGTACGAGCGGATGGCGA
>NZ_JAMYQT010000033.1:0-53249 GCF_040320985.1 Mesorhizobium sp. M0571 | reverse complement strand
CACTCGACATCCCACGCAGCTGCAAATGAGGATCCGCCCGCCAATCGAGGAATGGCGTACGCATCCTATCAGCGCAGGAAGGGACATTTCTGCGCAGATACAATTCGGGGCTGTTGGAGCGTCATTTCTGGCTAACGAGTATCAGCTAGCGATTATTCCTATCACCAAGACGGTGATGGAGACCGCGAAAACTGGTGCAAGCAGCCAGCGAGCTTGGTGGACACTGTTCTCCATGGGCTCCTCCGTTGAGCGACGCCAACGAGTACGAACAGACACAGTTCCGGGGCGGCGCGATGTCGGGGCTCTTGCGCGACAACAACTCGGACTTAGATCCGACGCACGGTCAGACCGAAGGCTCAGTGAGGAACGTCTGCAGAAGCTTCAGGTTTGGGGGAGCTTTGGCCCGACGAAGATGCGTCGAGCGTAAGAGGTCGTTGTAGGGGCGAAACGGTCGGTCAATCCTCATGCGATCGGCATGTCAGGCGGGATATGTCGTCGACAACGACATGTCGTCAAATTATGTCGATAGAATCGCAATCTATCGACATAATTGGGGTGCCGCAAGCGGCCCTCCCGATGCTCCAACTTGCTACAATTCCACTCACCTGAAAGACAGTGAGGGCGGTTTGGGTACATTGACTTCGGCATCGGTAAAGAGATTCGGAAACAGCCGTTCCCTGAAATCGAGAGGAAAAGCGATCCGCACCGGTGTCTTCGGAGTGTCAGACTTCAGGAAACCGCGGTCGACGAGATCCGACAACGTGTTCCGTGCCGTGCGCTCGGATGTTTTCAGCACGAAATTGGCCTCGCCACGGGGCAGCCTACCGTGCCGCAATACTGCCGCCACCAGATCAGGTGCCCGTTTGTCGTCGACGATATCCTTCACCAGGGCGCGGTAGCGAGCCTCGAGCCGTTCGAGGTCGAACATCGTGGTCGAGAACCGCACCTGATCGAGCGCGACTGTCAGGAACCATTCGACGAAATCCTTGAGTGCTGATTCCGAAAGCTTTCCTCGGCCGTCGCGGTCGCCCTGTCTTGGGCTGTCGGCGTGATCCATCATGCGCTTGTATTCGCCCCGATCTTTTAGGCCACGAGCGAGACCACGAGATATCGACCACAGGCCATTGCCGCCGATCCCGGCCTTGAGCGCCATGGCGTGAGACATCAGCCGACTGACGCGGCCGTTGCCGTCTGGAAACGGGTGGATGTAATTGAGGCGATGATGAGCTGACGCAATCGCGATGATCCGCAGGCTGGCCTGCCTTTCGGCCATCGCAAACCGTTTCTGGAAATACTCCATAAAGACCACCATCCTGTCAGACGATGGCGGCTGATGGCGCCCGACAACGACATCATGATCTGCGGACAACCGAAACTCGCCGGGCACGATCTCGGCCTTGGTGCCGTCAGGATTGTCGATGAACCGGAATTCCTCTGGCATCTCGTCGTACAAGGCGCGATGAACCCACCGGATGAATTCGATCGAAGTCGGGCTCGGCAGTTCCCCACGCAAACCGAGACCATCAATCATCCTCTGAACTTCGACATGGGCCTTGGCCTCCAAGGCGAGAGGACGGCGTTCGGGATCAATCTCGGCTCCGGCCAATGCACTCTCGATATCTCGAGGTCGGGTGTTGTGGCCTTCGATCAAATTCGAATAGTAAGAATTCATGACGCGCACGAGATCGGCCAGTTCGGCGGCCGATTCCGGATGCAGGCCTCGGCCGAGTTCATCGGCGGCCTTCTGCAGCTCGATCGCGAGATCTGCCAGGACGGTCGGAACCGCGTCGTCAAAAAACAGTGGCTCGATGCGGGCAGGGGTTTCAAGCATTCTTTGCCGATCTCTATAGTTTCTCAATTGCCTGCAATGTAAGGCATTCGAGACCATAAGTCAGCATAATTGCCGATATTGATTGCCGATCTCTCTTGCCGATGCCGGCCGCCGATCAGGAGGCGAACCCGAAATGCCTCAAAGGTCGGCCGGGCAGGGCGCGACTGGAATCACCGATGGCGTTATTGCCATTGGGGCTGAGTTGGTCGGGAGCAAAATGAGTTGCAAACGGTGCGGCAAGAACGAGTGAAGCATGGCTTTATCGATCCGCTTGCGAGGTCCGGTCGAATTGCTCAGTCGTGCGACCAGCTTGCCGCGTCGGGTGATGTCGATTGAATCGCCAACTCGGTCGATGAGCTCGCTCAGATGTGCTCCGACGTCAGCCAGATCGATCGCGTCATTGTGCGAACCTTAGCTTGGAAGAGGCAAATGTCCTTGCTTTGTCATGCGGAGCCGCGAGATAGTTTAGCAGATTGAGCGTGATCGTCCCCACATCGTTCATGGCGCCTGCAACTGGGAGCGCCCCGCACCAAGCGACCGAGCTTGCCGAAAAGATCAGCCCGCCTGTTGCCAAGTGTCGTAACGTCATTTCAGCGCACCGACGGCGGGCACGTTCCGGATCCCCGCCTTCGTACCACCGCGTCGGATCCTGAAAAAAACTATCGGGAAAACCTGTCGCACGCGCGACTACGACAGTGTCAGGGGAGGTGCCGAGCGCAGGATCTGTCGCATCCACTTCGTAGCCCGCAGCCGCGCCCAGCACGATGCCCTCCGACCCGAAGGTCTGATTTTCAACACCCTCGAACAGCCATGCGCATTCCTCTTCGTAGCTCTCTTCTGTACGCGTGAAGGGCCGCGCGCCTTCAAAGCCCATCAGCGAGATTGCGCCACCAATCAGTGAGAATTCGCCTCGGCCGCGGGATCGGAGATAGCCTCCTGGTTCGTTGGTGATTGAAAGCGACTGTTCAGCGACTGGGCCGTCCCATGTGCGGCCGGCCTCCAGCGGCGAGCGCCGCAGCTCCATCAAATCGTCCTTGAAAGCCACAGTTCCGGCAAAGCCGTTTCCGCCGAGATAGGCGATGCTGCCGCCTTCCGACGCAAACTGCCGCAGCGCCTGCTCCATCTCGACCGACATATATTCCGGATGACTGCCCGTTATGACTGCTTGATATCCTCGCAGACCGTCTATGCCGCATTCGTGCAAATCGTGATCGGTTACGACGTCAAACGCGATTCCATGTTCGTGGCAGAATCTGAGGAAGTGCAGATCGACCGGCAAGTTGTGCGGGCAGCCGCAGAGTGGATAATTGTAATCGTCCCGGACGGTGACCTTCGGCTTTTTGTAAGAGCAGATGGACACGCCGCTGAGATCGGAGTGGTAGTCGTAAAGCGATTTTAGGTTGTTGGCGATCGCGAAGCGATGCCCCCGATCGTCGCATTTCCAAGGATAGAGATGGGTCGGAAGGTATTCGTCCGCATAGGCGAGATAGGTGGCCGTCGGCACGAGGTACAGGAGCCGCGCCAGTGCGCGCGAAGAGGTAACGAAGAACACCACCCGTTCAAAGCTACCGTCCCATTCGATTTGAAATGCATAGACGCCCGGGCGAGCGTTGTCAGGGACCGTTACCCGATGGGAGACCGGCCATCGAAGCGGACCGATGTCGTCGTCGTGGCAATGGATAGCATCGTAGTGCGACGGCACGAGCCGAGGGTCAAAGCTCGATCCATCCCAGCGCGTCGAAGTCATGCAAAAAGTTGGTTGATTGATCACGTCGAGGACCAGCGGATCAGTTCCGCCTGACGACCACATAGGCTCCGTTGACAGGAGCGGTGGGAAATTCCACGCGATGGTGCCGTGCGGCGTGTCAAGTCGGATTGCCGCAAACTTCGCGTTGAGCGTCGGCTCGTTTCGGGACGCGCATACGCCGAAATAGATTCCGTCCCCTTGCAGATCCCGCACGGGGCTGCCGAGACGTTCATGGATTTCGTACCGCGCAAGCAGATCGAGTGATCTGATGCGCAAGCACAACCGCTCGTGCCGCAGGTCGAGTTCAACGGCTAGCCAAACACCGCTTGGCACTTTCTCGTCCGTAAACAAGATCCGATCGGCGATTTTCAGAACAAACACGCCGTCGCGCACGCATAGTCTGAGGATGCCCGCTTCCACGATCGTGCGTTCCCCGCAGTTGCGGGTGAGGAACAGTTCAAAGTGAATGCCGTGGACCGATTGCACTTTGGCGAGTTCGCCGGCCGGCACGCGCAGGAACGAGCCATGATCGAACAGCCGATGCTGTGGTTCACCTGTCGCTTGGATCGACCAGTCGAGGAATTCGGTGGCCGGTTTGTCAATCTGGCAGATTCGCGTGCTCTTTATCGGCCGATCGCAAGACAGGCTGAGGCTGACCTGCTGGCCCGCTTTGGCGCTCCAGGGGGTGGTATAACCAACCGCACTCATCGCGTCGTGGTTTACTGCGCGCTCCATCAACCGTTCCCGAGGGCACTCTTACACTGGAGCGACCGCAGCCGGTCCGGTGGCGTCCCAATACCCCCTAGCGCTCTCACGAACAAGGTCAGCTTGGCGCCTGCCGGGGAGGCCGTCCTGTTCGAAGGACATTGGCCAAAAATGCGCTGCTGGGATTGTCTCCAACGGCGAGTCAAGGCTGGGGCGCACGTTGGCTAACCCGGCTGCCTAAACGGGTTTTGAAAACAATGATGTATATGCTTGTATAGGTAAGTCTGGTTCGGATAGGCTCGGTGAAAGGCGAGCCGCAACACGACGGAGGATGGCATGCGCAACGCTTCTCTCTTCGACCTGTCGGGCAGGAAAGCGCTTGTAACCGGCGCAAGCCGCGGTATTGGGCGCAGCATCGCAGAAGCCCTGAGTGCGGCTGGCGCCGACGTCGCAGTTGCGGCACGCAAGCTGAGCTCCCTTGAGGAGACTACCGCGGCCATCAGCGCAGCCGGCGGCGCCGCATATGCCATCCGCTTGGACGTCACAGACGTAGAGCAGTGCGAGGCGGCAATAGCCGAGGCGAGCAGACTGCTCGGTGGCCTCGATATTCTTGTCAACAATGCCGGGACTGAAGAGGTTCGGCCTTCGCTTGATGTCGATGAGGCCCTTTGGGACAGGATCGTCGACACGAATCTCAAAGGAGCGTTCTTCTGCGCCAAGGCCGCTGCGCGACAAATGAGAGACGCCGGACGTTCCGGCGCAATCATCAATCTGTGCTCGCTGACATCGGAGGTCGGCGTTCCCACAGCGGTGCCGTATGGCTCGTCAAAGTCAGGCCTCCTCGGCATGACCCGTGCTCTCGCAGCTGAGTGGGCGGATCTTGGAATCCGGGTCAACGCCATCGCCCCCGGCTACTTCAGGACGGCAATGACAGACGTGTTCTACAGCGACCAAACATGGCAGCAATCCATGCTCGCCAAAATCCCGCAGCGCCGTTTTGGCAACCTCTCGGATCTACATGGAATCGCGGTGTTCCTCGCTTCCGATGCGTCCGCCTACATCACCGGCCAGTCCATCCCGGTCGATGGAGGCTTCCTCGCGTCGATCTGAGTCCATGGGCTGCTTCGCCTGGGAGGGTGATACAAACTTTCCGATCAAAACTGTCTGTGCCAACGCATTCCAGAGTGGTGACCGACCAGCGCTAGCAATCGTTTCGTTCTAACAGAAGGAGCAGCCATGTCCGACGTCAGCTTCCACGACCTGTCATCCATCAGTGCCGATCAGCGGGCCGGTTTGCTCGAACGCGCCGAAGCAGATCTGTCATCCTTCATCGAGAAGGCCCGTCCAATCATCCAAGCCGTCAAGGATGAAGGTGACGCAGCTTTGATCCGGTTCGCGCGGGAGTTCGACAAAGCCCATGTGGCTGACGGTGAGCTGAAGGTTACGCAGGCAGAGTTCAAGGCGGCATTTGCTAAGGTTGAAAAAGACGTCGTTGCGAGCATCGCGTTCGGCATCGAGAATATCCGGCGGTTCCATGAGGAGCAGCGGCCGGAGGCGATGTGGCTCAAGGAAGTGCGGCCGGGCGCTTATGCGGGCGACAGGTACACCCCGATCGCCTCGGTTGCGCTTTACGTTCCGCGCGGCAAGGGTGCCTTCCCCTCGGTCACGATGATGACGTCGGTGCCGGCGGTGATTGCCGGCGTGCCTCAGATCGCGATCGTGACACCTGCGACATCCGACGGTTCGGTAGACGCAGCCACCTTGGTCGCGGCTCGCCTCGCCGGCGTCGAGACCGTGTATAAATGTGGCGGCGCCCAGGCAGTCGCCGCGGTCGCCTATGGCACGGAGACGGTCAAGCCAGCCGTCAAGATCGTCGGCCCCGGCAGCCCATGGGTGGTGGCGGCAAAGAGCCTCTTGGCTCCGATCATCAACACGGGTCTTCCGGCCGGCCCATCCGAAGCGATCATCTTTGCAGATGACAGCGTGGATGGCGGCCTTGCCGCTCTTGACCTATTGATCGAAGCCGAGCACGGGCCGGATTCGTCAGCCTATCTTGTGACGCACAGCCGCAAGGTTGCCGAAGCTGCGCTTGCTGCTATCCCGCAACATTGGTCCCGGATGACAGAGCAGCGCGTAGAGTTCTCGCGCGCGGTGCTGACCGGAAAACGCGGCGGCATTGTGCTCACCGCATCGTTGGAAGACAGCTACCGCTTCATCAATGACTATGCGCCCGAGCATCTCGAGATCCTGTCAAAGGAGCCATTTGCGCATCTTGGACGCATCACCGAAGCCGCCGAAATCCTCATGGGCCCGCATACCCCAGTGACGCTGGCCAATTTTGTCCTTGGACCCAATGCGGTGCTTCCGACCAGCCGGTGGGCGCGAACCTTCGGGCCGCTTTCGGTGACGGATTTCGTCAAGCGATCCTCGGTGGGCTACGTCACCTCGGCCGCCTATCCGGAACTCGCCCTCCACGCGCGCAGGCTCGCCCGCTACGAAGGGTTCAGCTCCCACGAAAATGCCGTCTCGGAGATCCGCGATCGCTATCTCGCCGACTGACGGGGGACGACCACAATGAAGGCCGCACGACTTTATGGACCAGGTGACTTGCGCGTGGAAGATGTCGCCCCACCAGGAGATCCGGATCCAGGTTGGGTGAAGCTGAGCATCGATGCTGCAGGCATTTGCGGCTCTGATCTGCACAATTTCCGGACGGGCCAATGGATAAGCCGATCGCCTTCGACGGCGGGCCACGAACTGACAGGAACCGTGATCGCCATCGGGGCCGGCGTGGACTCCGTCGCCATTGGCGACAGGGTGGTCGCCGACTCGCGTTTCTGGTGCGCAGAATGCGCCCAGTGTCGTGGTGGGAGACGGCATCTTTGCGCTTCTCTGGGGTTTGTCGGCGAAATATGTGACGGCGGATTTGCCGAACAGGCCGTTTTGCCTGCACGCCTGTTGCACATCGTTGATGCCGCGCTCGACGCACGGGTCGCGGCTATGGCCGAGCCGCTGGCGGTCGCGCTGCACGCGGTGCGGCGTCTGCCGATAAAGGCCAGCTCCGTTCTAGTCGTCGGCTGCGGCACGATCGGCGGTCTTGCCGCACTGGTGCTTTCTCGAACGTTCCCGGGTACCGTGCTCGTCACGGATCGCAACCAGGGCCGATGCGCCCGGGTGGCGCAGGTAACCGGTGCCAAGATTGTCGATTTGAACCGGGCTGCCATTGCTGCGGCTACCGCCAATGCCCCCTTGCTCGCTGCCATCGAGGTGACCGGCAGCATTGCCGCATTCAGCCAGATAATTAGCGTGCTCGATCCCGGCGGTACGGTTGCGATGGTTGGCATATTCCATGGGCGCCTCGATATTGATCCCAACATTCTGGTTGAACGCGAAATCTCATTGCTGGGATGTCACGCCTTTGCAGATGAGCTTCCCGAGGCCGTCAGGATGCTCGGCGAATTGACCGGGCCCATGATCGAACTGATCGACCGCGAGATAGGCCTGGATGAAATTCCCGAAGCCTATGACCGGCTCTTGGCCGGGCAGAGCGATGGCTTGAAGACGATTGTCCGGATACGGCAACCTGCCGAGCAAGCATGATTTATGATCGTTGCGGGAGAGACTTTTGAAATGATCACTTTGCCCGATACGGCCAGCCCTCTCTACGAGAAGGTCAAGGACTACATCTTGACAAACATCGGAAACGGCCGATGGAGCAAGGACCGAAAGCTGCCGTCTGAAAACGAATTTGTGGCCACGCTGGGCGTGTCGCGGATGACCGTCCACCGTGCCTTGCGAGAGCTGACGTCAGCGGGATTTCTGATCCGGCTCCAGGGCGTTGGGACGTTCATCGCGCCACCTCGGCCACAATCGGCCCTGATCGAGATCAACAACATCGCAGCCGAGATCGTCGAGCGGGGCAATAGGCACAGGTCGGACGTTCTCGTCCTCGAAACGATGATGCCGACAAAAGACCTCGCGCTTTCGTTCGAGTTCACAAAGCGCGTGCCGATCTACCATTCCATTGTCATCAACTTCGAAAACGACCTGCCTGTGCAACTGGAAGAGCGTTTCGTCAATCCGAGCCTGATACTGGATTATGACAAGCAGGACTTCTCCAAGACGACGACCTTTGACTATCTCATGCAGAAAACGCCCGTGACCGAGGTCGAGCACATCATTTCCGCAATTCCGGCCGATTCCCAGATGGCACAGCATCTGAGGATCGATGTCGGCAGTTGTTGCCTTCTTCTGCATCGACGGACGTGGACGGGCGCGGTGGTGGCTACGGTCAGCAAGCTCACTTACGCAGGAAGCCGTTATTCGCTGGGCAGCCGGTACTCCCCTTCGAGACACATGTGACCGTCGGAGAGCCAGCGGCAGCTAAAAGCAAGCCTGCAAGAGAGCTCGCGCACGGCTACGCCTAGGTATTTCGCGAGCAGAAAATTAGGTCATGGAGCTTGTATATGCATGTATGTATTTGCACCTTGACATCCGCTGCCGCTGACGTTGAAATATCCTTGCACTTCCAACGAAGTGGCAGGCAGGGCGCAGTCCCGTAAGGGCACAAACCTGCATCTTCACAGACCGAATGCCTGTTCAAAAAACGCGGTCTGATCATCAAGGGGAACAAAGATGATGCGTAACCTAACAGGAAAACTTCGCGCGCTGGCGATGGCTGTAGCCATCGGGTTCACCACGAGCTCGGCAGCCTTTGCAGCCGATGCAACCATTCCCACGACGCCCGAAGCAGGAACCTTCAAGATGGGCATCGAGCCCTGGCTTGGATATGGCCAGTGGCATATTGCCGAGGCCAAGGGCCTGTTTAAGACAAACGGGCTGTCGGACGTTCAGATTGTGAACTTCGCGGAGGACAAGGACATCAATGCCGCCCTGGCGAGCGGCCAGCTCGATGCCGCCAACATCGCCACCCACACGGCCATGGGCATGGTCGCGGCCGGCCTGCCTGTGAAGATTGTGCTCCTGCTCGATGTCAGCATGACCGCCGACGCTATGATCGCCGGCAAGGACATAACCTCGGTCAAGGATCTCAAGGGCAAGCAGGTCGCCTTCGAGGAAGGGACGACCAGCGATATTTTGCTCAAATATGCGCTCGCCAAGAACGGCATGTCCATCGCCGATGTTCAACCGGTTCCGATGCCGGCGGCGAATGCCGGCAGCGCATTGATTGCCGGCCAGGTTCCGGTTGCGGTGACCTACGAACCTTACCTCACCGCAGCCATGGCCCAGAACAAGGACGTTAAACTCCTTTTCACCGCAGGCGAAGATCCCGGGCTGATCAGCGACGTATTGGTGGTAAGCGATGAAGCGATCAAGTCACGGCCTGGTCAGGTGCTCGCCATGATCAAGACCTGGGATGCTGCCCTTAAGGCTTACAAGGCCGACACGCCCGACGGCCGCGCCATCATCTCCAAGGCGGTCGGCTCGAGCGTCGAAGACCTCAACACCGCCTTTGATGGCGTGCGCTACTATTCTTTAGCCGAGAACAAGGATGCGCTGACGGGCGAATTCTCCACCAAGACATTCGTCGACGTCGAAGCTGCGGCCAAGAACGCCGGCCTGCTTCAGGCCGATGTAACGCCCGAGCAGATGATCGACCCGTCATTCGTCAAGGCCGCCGAATGACGATGGCCGGGTCGCGGTGGTAACGCAAATGTCCAAGCCGCGTGCCACCAAAGCGGCCCAGTCTGGCTCAGCAGCGAAGCCGCCCGTCAGACAGCCGATGCACCGTCGCCGATCTTCCGGGATCGGCGCGCCCATCGCGCGTTCGCGTTTTCTGATCATAGCCGTGGCCGTCTTTGCCGGCCTCGGCCTGGCCTGGTGGGCGGCAACGGGCTTGGGCCTGGTGAAACCAATCTTTCTGCCGTCACCGGCTAGCGTGGTCAGTCAGCTTGGCAAGCTTTCGAGTGACGGCACGCTATGGCTGGATCTCAGGGCCTCGATCTATCGTATTTCCATTGGCTTCCTCATCGCCTCGGCACTGGCAATTCCCATTGGCGTGCTGATCGGCAGTTTCAGGACCTGGGAAGCGGCCGTCGAGCCGCTCGTGGATTTCATCCGTTACATGCCGGTGGTCGCTTTCGTGCCCCTCTCCATTCTGTGGTCGGGGACAGGCGATGCCCAGAAATTCCTGATCATCTTCATCGGCACTTTCTTCCAGCAGGTGTTGATGATCATGGACAATGTGAAACGGGTTCCCCCGGATTTCATTGGCCTTGGCAGGACGCTCGGCTTGCCGGATCGCAAGATCCTGACGCGCATCGTGGTTCCCAGCGCCTTGCCAGGCATCTGGGATACGATGCGCATCAGCCTCGGCTGGGCATGGACCTGGCTTGTGCTGGCCGAACTTGTCGCGGCGACATCCGGCCTCGGCTACCGCATCACCGTGTCCCAGCGCTATTTCCAGACAAACACCATCATCGGCTACATCCTGCTGCTGGGCGTGCTTGGTCTCATCACCGACCAGGTTATGAAGGCGCTGGGAAAAGTGCTGTTCCGGCAGGAAGGCCACGCGCAATGAGGCACCGCCGATGAGTTTGCCCAAACTGCGGATTGAAGGTCTCCACAAGAGCTTCGGCACGGGCGCACGACGCACAGAAGTGCTGCAGGATATCAATCTCGATCTTGCCGACAACGAGTTCGTCTCCCTGGTGGGTACATCGGGTTGCGGCAAGAGCACGCTGCTGTCGATCGTGGCCGGGCTGCAGGATTTCGACGCGGGCGATCTCACCATCGATGGGGCGCCGATTCTGCAGCCTGGCCTCGACCGTGGTGTCGTCTTCCAATCCTACACATTGCTTCCCTGGCTGACGGCGCAGCAGAACATCGAGTTTGCCCTCAAGGCGGCGGGTCATGATCGCGCCACCTGCCGCAGAATCGCGCGCGAGCATCTCGATCTGGTCAAGCTCCCGCACAGCGCCAATCGCTATCCGTCTGAGCTTTCGGGCGGCATGAAGCAACGGGTGGCCATAGCGCGTGCTCTTTCTTATCGACCCAAAATGCTTCTGATGGACGAGCCCTTTGGCGCGCTCGATGCCTTGACCAGGCATCAGATGCAGGAACTGCTGACTCAGATTTGGGAGGAGCACAGGCTCACAGTCCTCTTCGTCACCCATGATGTGGAGGAGGCCGTGTACCTATCGGACCGTATCATCGTGATGGGGATCGGCCCCGGACGCATCATGCAGACCTTCAATGTCGATATCGAGCGCCCGCGCCGGGAGGAGGTCATGGAGAGTGCGGCGTTCATGGACCTGCAGCGCAACGTCCATAAGGCCATACGCACGGCTTCCAAGTCACCTGAAATGGCATAAACCAAGTCCGATGGATTGCATTGTCCCCCGGTCTGACCGGGTGCGAAAGAACCGCTAGGTGCACATCGATGCTTCTGAAGGGAGATCCTTCTGGATCGCGCCCGCTTCTTGCAGGGCCTGAGCGACGGTCGCCATTCCCAGAACTTCGCCAAGGCCGTCGCCGCCTTTCAGCCGGCAAACGGACTCCCGGCCATGGCCGAATGGGTCAAGCCCGACCTTGTCGGTCGGGTGAAATTTGCTGCTCAATTTTCGCGACGAGACCTGACTGCCTTCAGCAGTTCGCGCTCGTCAGTGTGAGCATTTCGAAAAGTCGCCACAACCGTTTCCGCCAGGATTTCGCCCCGTTGGGTTAAAGGGTCGAGGTCTTTGTCTGCGCAAATCCGATAAAACGCGCTGGCAAATAGCCAAATCGTAAGGACTAAGGCAGGTGCGATTGGTACGCTGGCGCTGCGGCATAATGCGAACCCTCAGGCCCGCTGCCCGTGCAGAGCAGCGGGCCTTTACAGCCAGACCCGAAGGAGAGAGGAGAGTTCGGTCTCGCGCAAAAAACGTTTGATGTGGAGTGCTTGTTCCCGGCTGACGAAGTTGGTAATTTTCGTACAGTGCGTCACCCGGCGGCGATTGCCTTTCCGCAAGCAGTTAGCCGTTCAACTGCTTCAATGATAGCCTTGGCAAGCGCCTTACCCTCATGCATGGTCTCTTGGCCATAGAGAGCAAGACAGCCTCCTCGCTCGGCAGCGCGCCGGCCGGGCAGGTCTCCTCGATGCCATGCGTACCAGGGCAGGGGCGGCCAGGCGTTGCGGATTTGTCCTCCGCATCCATGCTTTGATCTGCGTTCGCTAATCCGCCTCATCTCTGAGCGCCATGTTTTTGCGGCGAACAGGCGTCCAGTCAGTGATCGTATCGGCATCCACGGTGATTAGCCCGCCAGCTTTCACAGTCACCTTTCGATTTTCCTCGTCGACCCGCGTGACCTCGCCAGTGAGCTGTAGCTCGTCACCGGGTTTGGACTTTTTAGGAGCAGGGATCGAATGCGGAAAACCATAGGAGGGGATGCTGACGCTAGCTCTTCCGTCGTCCAGCAGCTTCAGCACCGTCACGGTGATCGCCACCTCATCGCCGATATTGATGTCCGCAATTTCCCAAGCCATGCCCATGATTCTGGAGCGGCTTTGATGGTAGTCAAGGGATCGCTAATATGCGGAAAATGCCAACACCGCTGCGATCACCCACGATGCCGCCAGGCAGTACGCCCGCAATCGATCAGCAACACGGTTCTGGCGCAGGATCACCGAAGCAGAGGAACGCTGGCCCTTTGTCTTTGCTTTGCGGAGAGCTGCTTTGCGATGCACAAACTTTTCTGATGCAGTGCGGTTTTGGCCTTCGCACCTGCACAGAACTATGCAAAACCGTCACCGCTGGAACTTGACCCAAGGGAATGTGCCGATGAGTGTGGCGGTCGAAACAAAGGCGCTGACGCCGACGGACATTGCGGCCCGAAAGCACAAGAAGCCAATTGTCTGCTTAACAGCCTATACAACGCCCGTTGCGCGCCTCGCCGATGGGCATTGCGACGTGGTCCTGGTCGGCGACAGCGTCGGCATGGTGCTTCACGGCCTGACGTCAACCCTGGGGGTTACGCTGGAGATGATGATCATGCATGGGAAGGCCGTGCGCCGCGGCCTTGAACGGGCGCTGATGGTCGTCGACATGCCGTTCGGCTCCTATGAGGAGGGCCGCGAACAGGCCTTTCGCAACGCCGCGCAGCTGATGGCGGAAACCGGATGCGCCGCCGTCAAGCTGGAGGGCGGTGAGACAATGGCCGAAACGATCCGGTTTTTGACCAGCCGTGGCATCCCCGTCATGGCCCATGTCGGGCTGACACCGCAATCGGTCAATGTGTTTGGCGGCTACAAGGTCCAGGGCAGGGGCGAAGACGGCGACAGGATTTTGCGCGACGCCGTTGCTGTTGCCGAATCCGGTTCATTCTCCGTTGTGCTGGAAAAGATGCCCGAGCCGCTCGCACGAAGAATAACCGAGGAGGTTACGATTCCCACCATCGGGATCGGCGCCTCCGCCGCCTGCGACGGCCAGGTTCTGGTAGTCGACGATATTCTGGGCATGTTCACCGGTTTTCGCCCGAAATTTGTCAAGCGCTATGCCGAACTTGGTTCGGAGGCGGATGCCGCGATTGCCGCCTATGCGGCCGACGTGCGGGAAGGGCGCTTTCCGGCGGCCGAGCATGTCTTCCACGATAGGCCAAAAGCCATTGCCGGAGGAGAAACCGCATGAGCGTGCCAATCGTGCGCACCGTTGCCGAGCTTCGCGCCGTTGTTGGACGTTGGCGCCGCGCGGGCGCGAGCATCGCTGTGGTGCCGACCATGGGCGCGCTGCATGAAGGGCACTTGAGCCTCGTCCGCTCGGCGCTCCAGACGGCGGATCGTGTGATCGTGACGCTATTCGTCAATCCGAAGCAGTTCAACCGTGCCGGCGACCTCGCCGCCTATCCCCGCACCGAAAGCGAAGATGCGGCAAAGCTCGCTCCGCTCGGCGCGCATCTGCTCTATGTTCCGGATGCGGCGGAGATGTATCCGGCAGGCTTCGCCACGACCGTGTCGGTGTCCGGCGTCAGCGAGGGCCTGTGCGGCGCGTTCCGGCCGGGGCATTTCGATGGAGTGGCGATCGTTGTCGCCAAGCTCTTCCTGCAGACCAGCGCCGATTTCGCTTTTTTCGGGGAAAAGGATTTCCAGCAGCTTCAGCTTATCTGGCGGCTGGTCCAGGATCTGGACATTCCGATCGCCATTGTCCCTTGTCCGACAGTTCGCGATGCCGATGGTCTCGCTCTATCATCGCGCAATGTCCGGCTCTCGCCAGCGGAGCGCGCGATCGCCCCGAAACTCGCATCGGTCCTGCTCAAGACGGCGGAGCGGCTTGTGAACGGCTCTCCCGTGCTGCCAACGCTTGCCGACGCACGCGCAGCAATCCTGTCTGCAGGCTATAGTGAGGTCGAATACCTGGAACTTCGCGGGGAGACAGACCTGCAACCGATAACAAGCCTGGATCGGCCGGCACGCCTGTTTGCAGCGGCTTGGCTCGGCCAAACGCGGCTCATTGACAACGTCAGAACACTGCCGTCTCCCGTTCTCGTTGACAAGCCGCCGTCATCAATCGCGCATGCCTTGACCCGTGCCGACGGTCACACCGCAATGCCAGCGATTAAAGGATGAGCTTGTAGGCTCTAGCAAGCGTTACCCCTGACCAACTCCGCCTGTGAGCGCTGGACCGTCCCGCGCTAAGCAAGGTGGGTCAAAACATTATAATCTGGATGAATCACCGCAGCAGGGCCCCGGAAATGCCCGCTGATGCTCGGCGGTTCGGTTGGTGGTGAGCATCACCGTCCTGCCATGTCGGGCTTGGCGACCTGACCCTATTTCAGCAGTTTGATCAGGACAGTGAAAGCTGCGTCGATGTCAGCGCGAACCGCAGCCCGGACCGCCTCCGCGTTGCCGTCTCGCAGCGCTGCAAACATCTCCTGATGGTGCTGGTTGGCGGTCGAATAGTTTCCGGAATCGTGCAGCATGTTGAAATAGGGACTGATCTGCAGCCACAGGTTCTCGATGATGTTGAGCATGTTGTCCGAGCCCGCGGCCCGATAGATGGAGAAGTGAAAGGCGTAATTGGCCCTGAGATAGGATTTGACGTCGCCGGCGGCATTGGCCTGCTCGAGTGCTTCCAGATGCTGGCGCAGCAGCATCACGCCTTGATCGTCCATGCGTTCGGCGGCCCATGCGGCGGCGATCGCCTCAATTTCGAACCTGACGTTCCTGAGATCGATAAGCCGCGCACGACTTAATGCAGGGATACCGATCGAACGGCCCGAAACCACCATCAAGGCGTTAGCGGCGCTCAGACGCCGCAGTGCCTCCCGAACCGGCATCGGGCTGACGCCGAAAGCGTCGGCGAGGCTCTGCACTGTCACCATTTCACCTGGAACGATGCTGCCGTCGAGGATCAACTCGGTAACGTGCCGGTAAACCCTGTCCTGCAGGGTTTCCCTGGACAGCGGCGTGATCTCGACGCCCGGCTTTCTGAATGCCGCCCCAGCCATCTCTGCCTAACCTTCCCCCATATGGGCGACGCTCTTGTCATACCCGGCGCCTGTGCCCGGAATGCAGGGTTCGGATTGCCGCGTCAAGCGCCGACCTATCCTGCTTTTACCTCGCCATTTCATCATTGATCTTTGATCAAAGCATGATACGGTCGCCAACATCGAATGACAAGGGTTACGTTTCGTGCCCTTGGGAGGCATTCGGTCATTCGGATTGGGAGGAGTTCACATGGGTATCGGATCGAAAGTCCGGCGGCTCGCGCTGCTGGCCGGCATGGCTGCCTGCGCCTTTGGCCCGTCCGCCGCCGAGGCGGGCGAAAAGCACAAAATCTTTCTCAGCATGAGCTTCATCGGCAACGACTGGCAAGCTGAGGCCGCCAACATGGTCAAGGCGATGGCCTCGCACAAGAGCATGGCCGACAAGGTCGATCTGCAGGTTCAGGTGGCTGGGCCGAATGCACAGCGCCAGATCCAGCAGATCAACGCGATGGTGCAGGCAGGTGCTGAAGCCATCGTGATCTTTCCGATCTCGCCGACCGCGCTCAACCAGGTGGTCAAGAATGCCTGCGACAAGGGCGTGAAGGTCTTCGCCTACGACGCCGAGATCACCGAGCCCTGCGCCTACAACGTTCACATCGACCAGGAGGAGGCAGGACGGGTGACGGCCGAATGGCTGGTCAAGAGGCTCAACGGTAAGGGCAACATCATTGCGGTGACCGGCGTTCCCGGCACCTCGGTCGACGATCTGCGCACCAAGGCCGCCAAGGAGGTCTTCGCCAAATACCCTGATATCAAGATCGTCGGCGAGGCGGTCGGCATGTGGAGCCAGGCGGTGGCCCGCACCGAGCTCTCGAAGATTTTGGCGACGCGCAGCTGGGAAGACATCAACGGGCTGTGGATGCAGGTCGGCTGCTTCACCGCCAATGCCATGCAGCTCGAGGCCGGCAAGAAGAGCAGCGAACTCTTGCCTTGCGCCGGCGAGGGCTCCAATGGCGGGCGCATCCAGATGCTGCCTGAGGGCACCGAGGTCGAGGGCGCGGCATCTCCCTATGCGGCGCTCGGCGCGCCGCGCATTTCCTATGCCTCGCCACCCTATTCCGGCGCGCTCGCCTTGAAGCTCGCGGTCGAGGCGATCGAAGGCAAGGACGTGCCGAAGAAGACGATATTACCGCTGCCGATCGTCACCAACGAGACGATCAAGCTTTGCGATGAAGGCACCTGGGCGGAAATGAAGGCCGGCTGCAACGCTTTCAAGCCGTCGCTGGTCTCCAATCCCGGCTGGTTCGCCTCGATCTTCTCGGATCAGACACCCGAGATCGGCCTCGCCGCTGCCCTCGTCGGCCAGCCCGAGGAATAAGTCTCCCAAGGCAATCCCGACGATGCACGGATATCTTGTCCGTGCATTGTCGATCCGCGCGACGATCAAGGACGATGACAGCACATTACGAGCTTCCCGCCGTTGAGATCGACGGCATCAGCAAGGCTTTCGGCCCGACCGTGGCGCTGGACGACGTGTCGTTCCGTATCGCGCCCGGCAGCGTCCATGCACTGCTCGGTGAAAACGGAGCCGGCAAGTCGACGCTGGTGAAACTTCTGTCCGGGCTGGTTAGGCCGAGCCAGGGGCATATCCGTGTCTTCGGCAAGGAGATCGGCTACGGCGCACCGCGCGCAGCACATGCGCTGGGCGTGCAGACAGCGTTCCAGGAGATGACGCTGGTGCGCGATCTCTCCGTTCTCGACAACATGCTGCTGCCTTACGCCCCCGTCGGCGTCTCCGGCTTGATCCGGCGCGCTGCTGCGCGCAAGGCGGTCCGCCGCCACATCGACGATCTCGGTTTTTCCGTCGATCTCGATGCCGAGGTGAGCGAGCTCGAGCTTTCGGTGCGCCAGAAGATCGAAATCGCGCGCGCCGTCTACCGCAAGCCGCGCATCCTGCTGCTCGACGAGCCGACCTCGACGCTCGCCGGCCGCGACGTCGACTGGCTGGGCGACATCATTGCCAGGCTGAAGGCGGCGGGCACGACCATCGTCTTCATCACCCACCGCATGCGCGAGGTCCGCGCCTTCTGCGAGACGCTGACGATTCTCCGGAACGGCCGCCACATCGTGACCGCGCCAGTTGCCGATGTCTCGGACGCGGACGTCATCAAGAAGATCATCGGCCGCAGCATCGAGCAGACCTTTCCGCCCAAGCCCGACAGCGCCCAGGCGTTCGGGCCGCCCGTCCTGGGCGTGCGCGACCTCAAAGTCGGGCGCAAGCTCGATGGCGCCGGTTTCGACCTGCGCCGGGGCGAGATTCTCGGCGTTGCCGGACTGCAAGGCATGGGCCAGCAGGATTTGTTCCTGGCCTGCTTCGGCATGGCCGAGATAGAGCGCGGCGATATACTGGTCGACGGCCGCAAGGTCTGGCTGGGCTCACCCGCCGATGCCTTGCTGCCCAACATGGCCATTGGCCTGGTGCCGGAGGACCGCAAATCCGAAGGCCTGTTCCTGAAGCTGTCGGGCAGCCAGAATGCCACCCTGCCTGTGGTGTCGCGGTTCACGCGCTTCGGTCTGGTCGACGCCGAGGCCGAGACGCGCTCGGTCGAGGAGGCGTTTGCCACCGTCGAGGTCGACCGCCGCGCATTGTGGACGCGGGCAGGCGCGTTTTCCGGTGGCAATCAGCAGAAGATCGCCATCGCCAAATGGCTGGTGGCGCAGAGCCGCATCCTGCTCTTATTCGATCCGACCCGCGGCATCGACGTCGGCACCAAGCACGAGCTTTATGTGATGATGCGAAACTACGTGGCAGCCGGCGGCTCGATCCTGCTGCACTCGACCGAGATCCCCGAACTCGTCCACCAATGCGACCGGGTCCTGGTTCTTTATGACGGGCGCATTGCAGCCGAGCTCGAAGGCGACGCCATCACCGAACCCGCCATTATGCGCCCGGCGCTCGGGCATGCCGGGGAAGCCGCCGCATGAGCAGCGCAGCAGTTTCATCCCCTGTTTCCGCCGGCTTCTGGCTGCGCCGCGCGCTGATGCGAAATCGCGGCGCGCTGATCGCGGCGATCGTGCTTGCGATCCTGCTTTTCATCGTCGATTGGGTCAGCGCTGGTCCGCTCACATATTTCGACGTGTCGTTCCTGTCGAGTGGCGGCGCGACCTCGGCGCTCGCGGCGATCGGCCAGACCATCGTGATCTTGTCGGGTGGCTTCGACCTGTCCGCGGGCGCGGTGATATCGCTGGTCAATGTCGTGCTGGCATCGAGCATGGACCCGATGGCGCCAGGCGCCAGCGTCATGCTGTGGACGACAGTCGGCATCGGCGTCGGCATGGCCGTGGGTGCCTTCAACGGTTTCTTCATCGCGGTGCTGCGTATGCAGCCCATCGTGGTGACGCTGTCCACGATGTTCATCCTGCAAGGCGTGACGCTGCTGGTGATGGACAAGCCCGGTGGCTTCGTCTCGCCCGACCTCGGCACCTTCTACCTCGGCGACGCGATCACCGGCTGGCTGCCGATGCCGCTGGTGGTGATCGGTGTCGTCCTGCTCGCCTGGTTCTGGCTGAAGCGAACTCGTTTCGGCACGGCGCTCTATGCCGTTGGCAGCGACACGGATTCGGCCGCAGCAGTCGGCATCAATGTCGTGCTGGTGCGCTTTGCCGTCTACGTGATCGCTGGCGGCTGCTATGGCCTTGCCGGCGTGTTCATCAGCGCGCAGACCGGCAGCGGCGATCCGCTGGTCGGCAATCCGCTGCTGCTGTCGATGTTCGCTGCGGTTGTCGTCGGTGGCACACGTCTCGGGGGCGGGCAGGGTGGCCCGGTGGGCACTGTCTTCGGCGCCTATATCCTGATGATCGTGGTGAACATCCTGCTGGTGCTCAATGTGTCGGCCTATTATTCGACCATCGCCGAAGGCACCATTCTGGTGCTGGCGGCTCTTGCCGGCTCCATCTCGCACGCATCGGTGCTTGCGGTGCAGCTGCGCGCCGCGCGCGCTCGGCTGGCGGCTTGGCGCGCCGGTATATTGCCCGCGCAGCTCGAGCGCGCGGACCGACGTCTCAAGATCGCCGGATCCTCACACGGCCCGCGCGGCCCGGCATCGCCGCGTCCCGCCTTCCATCTGCGCAACGCCGAGACGCTACGCTATGCGCTGCCCGCCTATGTCTGCCTGCTGGTGATCATCATCGTCACGCAGGTCTGGCTCGGCCGCGCCATCCTCAATCCGGGTTACTGGAATTCGCTGCTCGTGCTGTCGTCCTTCCTCGCCGTGCTGGCGCTTGGGCAGGGAACCGTCATCCTGACCGGCGGCCTTGACCTCTCCGTGCCGTGGACGATCGGCATTTCCGGCATCATCCTGGCCGGTATGGTCAACGGCTCCGATGCGGCTCTTGTCTACGCCTTGCCGGTCGTGTTGCTGATGGCTTGCGCCATCGGCTTCTCCAATGGTTTCGGCATCGTCTATCTCGGCATCTCGCCGATCGTCATGACGCTTGCCACCAACGGCATTCTGCAAGGTTTTGCGCTGCTCTATTCGCAGGGAACGCCGGCCGGCTTTTCCTCACCGCTGCTGCGCTGGTTCATGACCGGCAAGCTCGGTCTGCTGACGCCTGTGGTCCTGCTGATGGTCGTCTTCGTGGTGGCGGCGGTGCTGCTGCTCGGGCGCACGCCGTTCGGACGCAGGGTCTACGGCATCGGCAACGGGCTGCGCGCGGCGCGATTGTCGGGCATCGGCGTCGAGCGCACGCTGATCCTGGTCTACATGCTGTCGGCCGTCTGCGCGGCTGTTGTCGGCATCATGCTGACCGGCTTTTCCGGCCAGGCGAGCCTCGGCATGGGCGACGATTATCTCTTGCCATCAATCGCGGTGGTAGTGGTCGGCGGTGCGCTGATCACCGGCGGGCGCGGCCACTATCTCGGCATGCTGGGCGGCGTATTGTTACTCACGGCGCTGCAGATGCTGCTGGCCGGCACCACGCTTCCCTACGCCACACGGGCAATTCTTTACGGGCTGGTCGTCCTCGGCGCCGTCATGGCGCTGCGCGAACGGCGGCTGCAATGAGAAGGACAGGACGATGAGCACAAAAGCACCGGCATCGGCGGGCGAATTTCTGGCCGGGTTGAAAGGACAGCGCGTGCTGGTGACAGCGGGCGCCGGCGGCATCGGCTTTGCCATAGCCGACACGCTGTCGCGGCTCGGCGCGCGTGTCGTCGTCTGCGATGTTTCCGATCAGGCGCTGGCCGCTGCTCCGGACAAGATCGCGCTTGTCGCCGCGATCAAGGCCGACGTCTCGCGGGAAGAGGATGTCGACTGGCTGTTCGATGCTGTCGGGGAAAAACTTGGCGGACTCGACGCCCTGATCAACAATGCCGGCATCGCCGGGCCGACCGGCGGCGTCGACGAGATCGACCCGGCGGACTGGCGACGCTGCATCGACATCTGCCTGACCGGCCAGTTCCTGTGCGCCCGGCGCGCCGTGCCGCTGATCAAGGCGGCGGGCGGCGGCTCGATCGTATCGATGTCGTCGGCGGCCGGCCGCCATGGCTATGCGTTCCGCACGCCCTATTCGGCGGCCAAGTTCGGCGTCATCGGCTTCACGCAGAGCCTCGCCAAGGAGCTCGGGCCGCATGGCATAAGGGTCAACGCTATTCTGCCTGGCATCATCGAGGGACCACGCATCGAAGGTGTCATCTCGGCACGCGCCAAGCAGATTGGTATCAGCCACGAAGAGATGACGGATCGCTATCTCCAGAACATCTCGCTGCGCCGCATGACCAGCCCCTATGATGTCGCGGCGATGGTCGCCTTCCTGCTCTCCGACGCGGGCGTCAACATTTCCGGCCAGTCGCTCGGCGTCGACGGCAACGTCGAAACACTGTGAGGGACTGACAATGGCCGATGTCGCAATCATTGGAAGCGGTTTCATCGGGCGGGCATGGGCGATCAGCTTCGCCCGCGCCGGTCATGATGTGCGGATGTGGGACCAATCACCCGCCGCGACCAGCGGTGCGCGCGACTACATCGCCGGCGTACTCGGCGACCTCGCTGCCAACGATTTGCTGCGGGGACAGGCGGTGGATGCCGTGCTCGGCCGCATTGCCATTGTGGCGGAGCTTGGCGACGCCTTGGCCGATGCCGTCCACGTCCAGGAGAACACGCCCGAAAATCTTGAGGTGAAGCGTGACGTGTTCTCCCGGATCGACGCCCTTGCCGGTCCGCAGGCGGTGATCGCCAGTTCCACCTCGGCGCTGTTGCCGTCGAAATTCACCGATCATCTGCAGGGGCGGCACCGCTGCCTGGTCGTGCACCCAATCAATCCGCCCTATCTCATCCCGGCAGCCGAAGTGGTGCCGGCGCCATGGACTTCTGCCGACACGGTGGAAAGGACCCGCGCATTTCTTGTCGAAGCTGGCCATGCGCCGCTGGTGATGAAGCGCGAGCTCGACGGCTTCATCATGAACCGCCTGCAAGGCGCGCTGCTGGAGGAGGCGTTCCGGCTTGTCGCCGACGGCTATGCCAGCGTCGAGGACGTCGACACCGGCCTGCGCGACGGGCTGGCGCTGCGCTGGTCGTTCATGGGTCCGTTCGAGACGATCGATCTTAATGCGCCGGGTGGTGTGCGCGACTATGTCGAGCGCTATCAGACGATCTATTCCAACATCTTCCCGCAGATGCTGCGCCGCGTCGACTGGGCCGGCGAGGTCATGGAGACCGTCGAGGCCGAGCGCCGCAAGCGCCTGCCGCGGGAAGGACTCGGCCAACGACAGGTCTGGCGCGACCGCCGGCTGATGGCGCTGGCGGCGCACAAGAAAAAATCGGATCAGGAGTTTGGACGATGACGCAAACAAGCCGCAAGCCCGGCGCCCAGCAACCCAACGGCAAGGTCATCATCACCTGCGCGGTGACGGGGGCGATCCACACGCCGACCATGTCGCCCTATCTGCCGATCACGCCGGACCAGATCGCCTCCGAGGCGATCGCGGCGGCGGAGGCGGGTGCGGCGATCCTGCATCTGCATGCCCGCGACCCCGAGACCGGCAAGCCCGACCAGACGCCTGAGGCGTTCGCGCGTTTCCTGCCGCGCGTCAAGCAAGATACCAATGCCGCCATCAACATCACCACCGGCGGCAGTCCCTACATGAAGGTCGAGGAGCGTGTGCGTCCCGCCGCCCAATTCAAGCCGGAGGTCGCCTCGCTCAACATGGGCTCGATCAATTTCGGGCTCTATCACCTCGCCGACAAATACCAGACGTTCAAGTTCGACTGGGAAAAGCCGCATCTGGAAGCCACGCGCGATCTGGTCTTCCGCAACTCGTTCAAGGACATCGAATACATACTGGCGACCTGCTACGACAATGGCACGCGCTTCGAGTTCGAGTGCTACGACATCGCCCATCTTTATAACCTCTCCCATTTCGCCGATCGCGGGCTGGTGAAGCCGCCGTTCTTCGTGCAGTCGGTGTTCGGCCTGCTCGGCGGCATCGGCACCCATCCGGAAGACGTCGCCCATATGAAGCGCACCGCCGACCGGCTGTTCGGCGACCAGTTCCGCTGGTCGGTACTGGGTGCGGGCGCCAGCCAGTTGCGCATTGCGGCGCAATCGGCAGCGCTTGGCGGCAACATCCGCGTCGGGCTTGAAGACAGTCTTTGGGCCGGCAAGGGCAAGCTTGCCAAGTCAAACGCTGAGCAGGTGGTGCTCGCCCGCAAGATCATTGAAGGCCTCGGCATGGAAGTGGCGACGCCCGACGAGGCACGCGAAATCCTGTCATTGAAAGGCGGCGACAAGGTCGCGTTCTGACCTTTGCCGCAGAGCGTCGGAACAGAGGAGGACGGCATGAAGATCGAAGTCGTGGTGGACGTGAAGACCACGCTGGGCGAGGGACCGCTGTGGGACGTCGAGCAGGAGCGCCTCTATTGGATCGACAGTTTCGACGGGCGCGTGTTTCGGGCGACCGCCGACGGCCGCGAGATCCGTTGCTGGGACGTGCCGATGAAGATCGGCTCGATGGCGCTGCGCAAGGACGGCAGCGGTGCCGTGGTGTCGCTGCAGCGCGGCTTCCATCTGCTTGATTTCGTCACCGGCGATGTGACGCTGATCCACGATCCCGAGCCGGACCGGCCGATGAACCGGCTCAACGACGGCAAGGTTGACCGCCGCGGCCGCTTCTTCGCCGGCTCCATGGATACGATGGAGGAGGGGCCATCCGGCGCCCTCTACCGGCTCGACCCCGACTTTTCGGTCACCAGGATCGATTCCGGCATCATCTGTTCGAACGGCCCGTGCTGGAGCCCCGACGACCGCACCTTCTATTTCGCCGACACCTGGACCGGCGAGATCTGGGCCTATGACTATGACATTGCCACTGGCGCCGCCACCAATCGGCGTACCTTCGTGCGTGTCGACACCAGCCGCGGTGGCGCGGCCGACGGCTCGACCGTCGATGCCGAAGGGTATCTGTGGAATGCACTGGTCTATGATGGCAGGCTGGTGCGCTATGCGCCTGACGGCAGCGTCGACCGCATCATCGACATGCCGGTCAAGAAGATCACCAGCGTCATGTTCGGCGGACCGAAGCTCGACACCCTCTACGTGACGTCGATGGCCAAACCGCCGCTGCCACGCTTTCCGGGCGATGGAGTTTTACGCGGCAGCCTCTTTGCCGTCACCGGCCTCGACGTAGCGGGAGTTCCCGAGCCAAGATTTGCCGCGTAAATCGGTGCTCATCCTTCCCGCCTACTTGGTGCCACCCCCAACGTCCCGCCGCAGGGCGACCGGCGCTGGAAGCTCGTGCCGTGCGGTTCTGATGGAACCCACAATGAAAGGCGTGGGGTCGCTTCGCCTGAAGTGCGCGAAACATGTCCCTGGAAACCATCAACTGAGCCTTGGAGACCTGCTCGAAACAAGAAATCCACCCATTAGCAACTCCAATGCCTCGAGTGCCTCTTCGTCCCGCAAATTGGTCAGGGGTACGCTGTCCACGAAGACAACCTTTTCATCGTCTATGTCATAGACCTCCCAAAGCCCGTCCTTGATCCTTCGGATGGCGTGCCGGCGCTCCATAAGCAAAATCTAATACTTGAGTCTCGGCGACGTTGGGTAGAAAATCGGGCACGAGCCGATCATAATAGTGGAAAACCCTGCCGGTGTAGCGTAACGAGCCTTGCGAGATGGAGCCGGATTTCGGAAAGAGAATCGAAGACGACGCGATGCGGCTTGATGCGGTCGATCTCAGCCAAAGCTGCCTGCACGGTTTCTCCGAGTTCGAAGTCGAAGAATGAACAAGCGTCTGCAACTGGGACGGATCGAGACTGAGCTCTGGAGGAACGAGCTCCAGAATTTCTATGCCTTTCAGACTCCAACCGTGCTGTTTGCCACGAACACTAGTTCGCGCTTGCTCTCGGACAGGGTGATGTACAAGCATTCTCGCGTTGCGAGCCCCCGTTGATGAGGAACTGCAGCCCAATTGTGGTTTTGCCCGATCCGGGCCTCCCCTCAACGAGGTGCGCCCGAAACCTGGCGTAACCGCCGCGCAAGACATAGTCGAGACCCTCTACGCCGGTCGCTATTGGTGACGCTCATCTTCGTTCACGTTGGCCCCCAAATGTATTGGCGAACAGCCGGCAGAGAAACAACTCCAGCCGCGGCCTGCGGGCGGCTTATTCTACGCCGACTTGCTCGCCTTCGAAACTCACGAGGATCAGGAACAATGTTGCCCAAACCAAGTTTGGTGGTCTCGGAGGTAACGGCAATGCGAATACTGAGAACAATCTTCGGTCGGTTGTGGCGATCGAAAAGGAAGTCGCCGCCGGACCTTGCGTCGCCTGTCGACGCGATCATTCGGCTGCTGAAGGAGAAACCATCACCTGCTGCAAAGAAAACGCATGGCCATCCAGATCAAACTGGCGGCTGATCGGCGCTGCGATGCAGGATCGTGGCGACGGAGCACACAGCATCAGGCCTGAACTCGCCTATCTGCGGCTTGCGATCGTCAATGTCGTCTACTTCGGTGTGCCTGGTTGCGGCGGTCACAATTGGTGTTGATCGATACCGGGTGCCAATGTCCGGAAGACTATTGTCGATATCGCCGAGAGAACTTTTGGCAGTGGCGGCCGACCGGCTGCCATCCTGTTGACCCACGGCCATTTCGGGCGGCGGCGACGGCAGAGAAGGAGGACAGGGGTGGTGCCGGTCAACCAGGACGTCAGTTCTGGCCGGCAGATGTCGACCTCTCTGTCCGCGCAAGGCCCCGCACGGCGGCCACTCCGCGTGGGAAGCCGCTGCGGTTGCTAAAATCCTGCGGTTGCGCGCGGCCGCGAGCGTGCCGGGCGCTTACCGTTTGGGCGCTCAACCAATCGATGAGCGTCACACCGGCGACGAGGACCAGAGCAAGGCCGACGTTGTCACGTTTTGCATTGTCGCGCCGGAACGCCGGCAAGAGTGTTGCTATGTCGAGCGCGTCACCGGCCACACGGCTCCAAAGCCCTGCCTGTTTGTCTACCGACAAGGAGAGAATGCCGCTGCTGACTTCCCGCGCCCCGTAGGCACGGATGATGCTCTCTTTGCCGCGCATGCCGAGTGCGCGGGCGATCCGCTCGGAGGCCACAAGCTCGCCGACGCCCAGCGCTATGCTGAACCAGCCGAGTTTGCGTGCAAGCATATTGGAGGCTGCGAGCGCAGTCGGCCCAGACTTTACGACCTTGGGGTCGCTTGGCGATCTGCTGAGATTGCCGAATTTGGTAAGCATGTTCATGGCTCTCCTAGGGGGCCGAAGGCCTTGCCCTGATGCAGCCGAATAAGGGTCAATGTTCTGCCGGGACATCAGTGATCTTCTTCCTATGTACCCACAAAACAGGCTGGCAGGCCTATCTGACCTTCACATCCAGCAATCGCAGCTAGCGCCAAGGCAGACCTGGATATTCGAGGGAAAGTTGCCCCCGACATGGACACAGGGATTTTCAAATCGGGATCGGCAGATATGGATATGGATGTCAGGCGCTGGGTCCGGATGTGTCGGTGCACAAGCCGCGAACAGGACACGAGCTTTTTTGCACCAGAGCTGGAACAACAGCGCCGGGGCAAGGTTTGATGCCTGCAGCCGTTGTCCTCCCAGCTGCATGATCGGGTTGTCCGAGCGGCCCGCGCCTATTCCCGGGGCGCGGGCCATGTCAACGACATACATATCCTGAAAATCCTTTGAGGCGGCGAAAGCCGAGCCGTCCCGTTGAACCAGATCCGTGGCCGCCGAGATAATGCGGTTGCGCGCTGGGAACAGTGACAAGCCGCCTCAGTCGCCCACGCGCCAGCGTGCTGGAGCTTCTCGGCGAACCGTCGGCGTGGACACTGAAGGAAAGAGGCGATCACCTGCGCGATGGGCAGCCGGCTGCAACGATGGGCAGCAATCCCTGATCCATTGCGCGCGAGCCGTGAGCAACCCGCGTGGGGTGACAGAGATCGGTGCAGACTGGAACAGCACAACGTCCGCCAAACTCGAAGTGCCCACGGGAACGCGCGCCTTGCTGGCGGTTGCCGGATTGCGGATAGAGTCGGCGGAACTGGGCCTGAGCCAGGTCGACGTTGGACCGAGGCGATTGGGATCGCATTCCGCATAACGCCTTTGGACTCAGAATGGCAGAACGTCATAAAGTGGGGCGGGTTCGAACGTCGGGGAGGCCGCTTTATCTGTAGACCATCCATCGAATCAGGCATGGCGCAGATCGAGGTTCTACGACCCATATTCGGTTCCATTCGTCGGTCGGTATGCTCAGAAGTCGAACTATCGCTGAACCAGGTTGCCGCTTCAAAGCACAACCATTGTCAATTAGTGTAGCCGCCCTGGGGCGAGGTCGCATCCGACATTAGCGGGTATGATCGAAGTCTACGGCGAGACCACAACTGACCGTTGGCCAGCGACCATGTTTTCGAGCTCACGGTCCGAAATCGAGGGCGTCGGAACGATTTGCCTCAGCGCTCTGAAGGCGAGCTCTGTCGATATCAGGCGGTGGCGGCGACTGCGCGTGCCGACATATTGTTCGATAAGATCTTCACGCCGTCGCACGACACACCTCCAAGCCAACTTCACCCATATTAATTGCGGAAGTTTCTCAGATGCGCATTCACATCGGTTAACCGGACCAAAATAGACGCGGCTCGACTTAAGATTGAGCAGTTCGTTCCAACATTCGCAGGACAAGCGAATTGCCGGCCATGGTGAAGGAACAACAAGGCACTGGACTTGTTAGAGCCGTACATCCATCGATAGCTTTCAACAGGAGATGAGAATGGTGACGAGGAGAAGATCACAGGGCAGTTCCAAGGGCTTGGAAGACCTTTTCTACGATGGTCTGAAGGACATCTACTACGCCGAACGGAAGATTCTGACCGCCTTAAAGAAAATGGCAAAGGGCGCAGAGTCCGAAGAGCTGAAGGCCGCGTTCGAAAAGCATCGAGCCGAGACAGAAGGTCAAATCGAGCGCCTGCAGCAGGTTTTCGACGCGTTTGGCAAGAGGGCCCAGGGCAAGACGTGCCCAGCGATCGATGGCATGATCGAGGAGGGGCAGGAGATTTTGGAGGAATTCGGAGACGCTCCAGCATTGGACGCAGGGCTCGTGGCTGCAGCCCAGGCCGTCGAGCATTATGAAATCGCGCGCTACGGCACTCTTGTGACGTGGGCGGGCTTGCTCGGCCTAAGAGACGCAGTCCCACTTCTGGAACAGACTCTCGAAGAAGAAAAAGCCACCGATGAGGCGCTCACCCAACTCGGCGAAACTGGCGTCAACGAACGGGCAATGCAGCAGGCCGCGTGAGGTCGCGTATTGCTGGGGTGGCAATCCGAAATTTGCATCTTCTTGAGCAGCGCAATGAGCGAATTCGGATTGGCCATTTCCTCTGTCGCTTGCCTGTCGAGCACACGTGTTTTGGCACTAACCGCATTGTACTGCTGCGCGCATCCAATGTGGGCGCGCCGGTTACGCTCAGCGAAAACACGAACCCCGCTGCGCGCGCCTATATCGACGCAGCAAGAAGACTTGAGGGCGAGGACCTGCCGGTCATCCTGCTGCCTTTCGAGCGGAGGGGCCTCCTCGACCGGCTGTTGGAGAGGAGGGCAGCATGAACCTGCTCGACATCTTCAAGCGCCGCGGCAGCGCGCCGGTAGCGCGCGAGCGCTTGCACTGCTGTTGGCTTACGAGCGCCGAAGCCGCAACCAGCCCGATCTCGTCTCCGTCTTGCGCGAGGAGATCATGGCCGTGATCGCCAGGCAACGCCAACACGTCGACGTGATGGCAGCCGAATCGAAATCGACGAGCCGACCGAACCTGGCAATGGGCGATCGCCGAACGCAAGTGCTTGCGCCATCCCTGGCCGTCAGGATGCCGGTATGAACGAGGAACCGGCTCGTCGGCCCGCGGCAGATCCTTCTGGCATCGACAGCTTTTTCATGGGTGGTTTCGAGTGTTCCTCGCATCGTCGTGCCGACGGGGTGCGCCTTGATCTGATCCGTGCGACCTCACATGACACCCATGCATGCGGCGACTATCGCCGCTGTGCCGAGCTTGGGCTTCGCACGATCCGCGACGGCTTGCGCTGGCACTTGATCGAAACAGCGCCGGGAGTCTTTAACTGGTCGAGCTGGATGTCGGTGATCGAAGCAGCCCAAGCGGCCGGGGTGCAGGTCATCTGGGATATCTTCCACTATGGTTCGCCAGACCACGTCGACCAAGGTGGCCCGGGCTTTGTCGAGGCCTATGTCCGTTTCGCCGCGGAAGCTGTTCGGGTTCATCGCTTAGCCACCGGAGTGGCTCCCCTGGTATGTCCGATCAACGAAATTTCGTTTTTTGCGTGGGCGGTGGAGGTCGGCTATTTCCCGCGCGTCGGGCAGGACAAGCGCGGATGGTTCAAACGCCACCTTGTCAGGGCAGCGATCGCCGGGGTCAGAGCAATGCGGGAGGCCGAACCGAGTTGCAGGTTCATCTGGGCTGAACCGCTCATCCATATTGCTCCTCGTGACCGCACTCGCGCCGAGCGGCGGCGCGCCGAAAATGCTCGTCAGGGCCAGTTCGAGGCTTACGACATGCTGGTCGGGCGCGCGGAGCCGGAGTTGGGTGGCAGCGAGGACCTTGTCGACGTCATAGGTCTCAACTTCTATCCGCACAACCAATGGTATTTGAATGGGCCAACGATACCGATGGGGCACCACGAATACCGGGCGCTTTCGGAAATGCTGGTCGAGGTCGACGAGCGCTACAAGAAGCCGATGTTTATTGCCGAGACCGGCGCCGAGGGGTCAGGACGGCCGGCTTGGCTCCATTATGTTTGCGACGAAGTGCGCGATGCGATGAGCCTCGGCGCACCTATTGAGGGCATATGCCTGTATCCGGTGACGGCCTACCCCGGTTGGGACAATTCGCGCCACGCCGAAGTCGGCTTGTTCTCCACCATTCATGCGGACGGCTCGCGCACTCTTCACAAGCCGCTTGCCGACGAGTTGGAGCGCCAGCGCCGATTGTTCGAGGCTTTCGAAAACGAGCCAGCAGGCGCGGTATAGCCCCGCCGATACTGCGCCGCGCTTTAACTGCATCGGCTACGCGGTAAGCCTAAATCTGCCCGCCGAGAAAGATCTTGGCGTCCGTGGCCGCAGCGATGAACGCCTGGCGTGCGACCCTTGGCGACTTTTCGCCGCGGATGAGGGCAAGGCACGCCTCGATTGTTGCGGGTCGGTCGCCGCGAACGCAGCTTAATCCCGGCGCATCGTTCACTCCGCCGCCTCGCGCTGCGTCGGCATCTGCCCGATGCCGTTTGCCGGCATGCTCTTTTGAATGCGTGCGAACGTCGCCAAAGCCTGCCCGACGACCTGATCCATATTGTAATAGCGATATGTCGCCAGACGTCCGACGAACCAGACCTGTGGGCACGCCGCTGCCAATGCTTCGTAGCTTTTGTACAACGCCTCGTTTTCGGGCCGCGGCACCGGGTAATAGGGATCTCCGATGTCCGAGGGGTATTCGTAGGTCAGGCTGGTCTTCGGACTCTTCTGTCCGGTCAGATGCTTGTACTCGGTGATGCGGGTGTAGTTTTCCGTCTGCGGATAGTTGACGACGGCGACCGGCTGAAACTCCTCGCAATCAAGCGTCACGTGCTCGAAGCGCAGCGAGCGGTAGGGCAAGCGACCCAGCTTCCAATCGAAAAATTCGTCGATTGGCCCGGTGTAGATCATCCGCTGGAACGGAATCTTGTCGCGAATCTCACGATAGTCGGTCTGCAGCATGATCTTGATCTTGGGATTATCCAGCATGCGCTGGAACATGCGCGTATACCCGCCTGCCGGGATTTTCTGGAAAGTGTCGCCAAAATAGCGATCATCCCGATCGGTCCGCGTTGGCACCCGCGCTGTGACTGATTTGCTCAACTGGGAAGGGTCAACACCCCACTGCTTCCTAGTGTAGCCGCGGAAGAATTTCTCGTAGAGCTCCCTGCCCACGGTGCTCACGACGACGTCTTCGGCCGTGCGGACTTCTTCCACCGTCTCTCGCCGGGAAGCGAAGAACTCCTGCAGCTGCTCGGATGTCAGCTTAAGGCCGTAAAGGCGGTTTATGGTGTCGAGATTGATCGGTATCGGCAGCAGCTTTCCGTCGACCAGCGACAGCACGCGGTGTTCGTAAGACCGCCATTCGGTGAACTGCGACAGGTAGTCGGCGATCGATTGGGCGTTGGTGTGGAATATGTGCGGCCCATAGCGGTGGATCAGGATCCCCGCCTCGTCATAACAGTCATACGCGTTGCCGCCGACGTGATTTCGTCTGTCGACGATCAGGACGCTTTCTTGTCGTTGCGATGCGATGCGTTCCGCCAGCACGCTGCCGGCGAAGCCGGCGCCGACGATCAGCCAGTCGAACATGCTCACGCTCCCCTCAGCAACGGCACGACGCTCTTCATCGCGTAGGCGCGCTGGATGTGGGCCGCCATCGCATTCCAGGTCTTCTCCCAGGACATGTCGGCGAGGTAGGCGTCGACTTTCTCCACCAGAAAATCGCGGGGACGCGCCAGGATGGATCGAAGCTTGGCTTCGACATCCTCGGCGTCGACAATGTCGACTAGGCCTTCGGCGCCATAGGTGCGTACGACGTCGACGATCGCCGTGGAAACCACCGGCAGTCCTGCCGCCAGGAATTCAGGAGTCTTTGTCGGACTGATGTAGCGTGTCGCCTCATTGAGCTTGAAAGGCATCCAGCCGGCACTCCAATGCCGGAGATAGCGTGGCAGGTCGGCATAGGACTTGCCGCCCAGCCAATGCAGGTTGCTTGCCGTGGGCAGCCTCGCCGGATCGATCTTGACCACAGGGCCGAGCAGGACGAAATGCACGTCCGGCATTGCCGCAGCCGCCTGCGCTACCAATTCGACGTCGAGCCGCTCGTCAATGACCCCGAAATACCCCACTCTCGGGTGAGGTATGTTGGCCTGGTCCAGTGAGTCCTCACCCGGCTCTCTCGCCTGATGGAAATGTGCAACGTCGATGCTGCTTGGGAAAGGAAAGATCGAACGATGCAGGCTTCGCTTGGCCTCGTAAAGGCTCTGCCCGCCCGTGAAGACGATATCGGCACGTTGGAACAGCGCCTTTTCCAGCTGATTCAACTCTGCGGGTGCGTTCTTGAACGCGGAGAGTTCATCCATGCAGTCGTAGACGCAGACGTCATAGGCGAGATGGTCGCTGAAACGTAGCGCCATGGGCGTGTAATACCACGCGGTCAACCGTTCATGCGGCGTCGAGGCGACGATCTGGTCGACGAATCTGCGCTGGAGCGCATCCGCCTTGGTCGCGGACGTGCCGACTGGAATAATCGGCGTCACAATTCTGATCGTAGGTGAAACATCGTTCACCCGCATCGAAGCGTGGCGCCTTTCGTCGAAGATCGGCTCTTCGAAATAAATTAGCTGCTGCTGTTTTGAGGCGAGCGTCAGAATGTGTTGCGGTCTTTGGAATACGAAATTCCATCGGAGGTGGGAAAAGCAAAGTAAAATTGATGACTGTACAGGAATATTTGGTGTTAGGGGGGTGCCCACCGCCATTTCCATGTAGAAATCCTTGGTTGCAGTTACAAGCTGCCTCGATTAACATACGTTAACCAAGGCAGCTTCGAATGAAATTCGCAGCCATCTATATAACTTCCATCCCGATAAGTTGTTCCATAGCGCCAAACTGTGTCGGGCGAGGCCAGCGGTCCGCTCCACTCCGGCGATGGCTCGACAGAGAAGGGCAAGCCGGACGACGCTGCATCCGGCTGACATGATGGCCGCTCCAGAAGCTGAAGCCCCGCGCCGTGCGTGATCTCACCCAAAATGTGGCGCATTGCCACAGAACGGTTGAAATCGTTCAATCGTTCAACAACCGTTCATGGGCGGAGTTATAAATAAGGCCTGCGAATCGATTCGGCTGAGTCACGCAGACGGTCCAAATGAAAGGGGCCCGCGAAACGGTCGCGGGAATGCTTGTGAATGAAGATCGACTTTGAAACCAACGTCTTCCCGTTGTTTCACCCGCAGGCCGTGGATGATCTGAAGGACCCTTGTCCGGTGTTCGACGGCACGCTCTGGCACGTCTTCGGCTCCAGCGGCACCGTCACAACCGAGAGCTGGAAAATCCTCCACGCCACAGCGCCGGATCTTTATGGACCCTGGACAGAGCACGAGGCGATCGTTTTGCCGGTAACCGGATCGGGCATTGCGGCGCCCGGCGTCATTCATGAGTGCGGCGTCTTCCACATGTTTATCCAGACCGAATTCATGAAGTCCGGCGGACGTTGCGAGCACGCGGTCTCCAATGACGGCTTTCATTGGGTGGTGCTCAATCCGGCGATATTGTCGCTGCCCGACACCGATGAGGACGGCATCTACGATCCCCACCCCGCAATCATCGGAGGCAAGCGCTATATCGTCTATTCAGGCATGCCCAAATTCACCAGGGTGCCTCAGCCTGATGTCTATCTGGCGCGCAGCCAATCCGATTCTTGGTTCGGGCCATGGAAACGTCTCGGCAAGATACTCGATCATCTCGACGTGCCGCATCACAATGCGCGCGAGCACCCCGATTACGAGTGGGGGATAGAAGGGGCGCAACTGGTTGAATTGCCGGATGGCCGCGTGCTTCTCAACGCTACCTGCTTCCTCCCCGACGGCCCCCGTGGAAGCCGTCAACGCGTTTTCTTTGCTATCGCCGATAGGGTAGAGGGTCCTTATGTCTCGGTCGGCCCCGTCCTTGATCCTGGCGAGCCAGGAGAGAATGGCCATTCGACCGTAATGATCGAAGGCCGGCAATTGACTTTGTTCTACCAGAGCAGACGCGAGACGACGAACCACCGCTGGCGATATGGTCTGGCCAAGTGCGACTTGGATCGGCACATACTTTCCAGAGTTGCCTAGAGAACGTGATCCAGGATCATAGCCGCTGGGCTACCCACCTCGTCCAGGTCGCGTTGCCCGACGGACGCCGGCAAAACCCAAGACGGCACAGATTAAGCTCGCTCATCACAATGGTGTTGCCAGTCGCCGTTTCTGATCGATCGTGGCCAAGTGATAACCAGTGGCTAGATGTCCTAGGCTGATGAATAGCCAGTCGGCGAAGCCTGCGACGAGGCAGCTTGGGAGTATGAAATACATCAAGGTAAGCTGGGTCGCCTCAGATAATATATATAAATTCTCTTCGAAATCCTTGGTGAGACCAGTCGTGCCAATCGATTTCTCAGCGTCGGTGGCGAGATAGCCGCAAGTCTGACAATTGGATGTCGATTTGGCTAAAATGAAAGGAAGCAGCTGAAATTGCTGCACTATTTTTCAAACCCGGTTTGATGATATCAACCGGTTTTGATCCTGAGCAGGATATCCTGATCGTAATTTCCAAAGCCCTTGCCGAAAATGTTGATCCCGCCGGGGCGTTTGGCGTCGTCCTTAACGCCGATACGAATACGGATTGAATGATGGCTCTTCAGATCGAGTGCAACGAGGCCGGTTTCGGAAATCCTGACGCCGTCGACATAGGCGCCGTCAGTGGCAATTCGCCAGTTCTTCAGCTTGCCGTATTGCGAGCCCTTGAGCTTCCACCAGGAAGGCGTGAAGACGCCGCGCTTGTCGCCGAAATCTCCCGGTGACGTCCAGGTGCCGACATCGACGCCATTGATCGTCAGGGTGATGTCAGAGGGCCAATCGGCGCTGGTGCCCGGCACTTCCGAGGACAGCTCAATCGCCACTTCGAGTTCGGTGATCTCGGCATTGGCGAGCTTGGCATTGTTAGGGAACTGGTATTCGACAAAGCCGCGCGTGAACCACAGCAGCCCGGCCTTCATGCGGTCCGGATCGAGGAAGGTGTTCGGTACATCGAGCAGGCCGATGATGCCGTCCGGCGAACAAAGGCCGCAGGGCGCGGTAACCTTGAAACCGGTGTAGAGCCCGATCGGCATCGACACTTCGATCGCGTCGTTTTTGACCGCACGATATTCGCCCTTGAACACGACGAGCACTTCTTCGGCCGTCGGGTAACAGATTTTCTGATTGCCTTTCTTCGCTTTCCGGTTCTCGGTGCGGATCAGCCCCGCATCCTCTAGCACCTGGATGTTGGTCGAGACGGTCGATTGCGGCAGCGACAGCACGGCGGCGATTTCGTTGACATTCATCGGCCCCTTCTCATGCAGCAGTTTCAGCATCGAGATACGCGCCGAGGAGGCAAGCCCCTTGAGCACGGCAATGCCTTCCTCAGGTTCGATCACCAGAAAATTGCGACTCATGAATTTGCCAGTCTATGCTCGTGGAAGAAGTTATCGCCTCGCTAAATTCGTGTTCTGTAAGCTTGCGTTGGTGGGCGGGACCGTTGCAACGGCGTTGAACGAAACGCCGAGCCGGCAATTTGGTTACATGAAAGGGGCTACACCTTCGGTACGCATTTGAAGCCACGCCGCAACAAGGATGTTTGGCGACAGGTCTAAAATTCCTTCGCCGCGCAGGTCGGCAAGGCACGCCTCGATTGCAGCAAGCCGCGAGTCGCACCGGGGCTTCGGCCAATCCTTCAGCAAAACTTCGGCCGCGTCGGATACCACGAAAGCGGTCCCTAGAGCTGCGGGCCTGGCGAACTGATCGCATTGCTGTTCCGTCCGTTTCCTTTAGGTTCTGGAACACGAGGTCACAATCAAGGTTCGGCGGCCGCAGCAATGTTTCCCTCCCATGCATGGCTGCAGATCGGTGCGCTCCGATCGACCCTCGCCCCCCTCGGGAAGCCGCGGGTCTTCGCGGGGAGAGCTCTTGTGGCGCAGATCACGACACGCGCGGTGCGCCCCTTTCGATGCAAAACGCAGGTCACGCGGAGACGCATCGGCCGGCAAGTCGCGCCTGTAGGAGCACAACGGCCAGCAGAAAAAAACCGCGGATGACGCTCTGCCAATAGGCTGAGAGGGAAATCCAGCCCAGGCCGTTCTCGAAGTTCAGCACATTGAACAGGATGCCGAGCAGCAGCACCCCGGCTAACGTCAGAACCGGTCGGCCGCTCTCGTCCCGGACTTCCAGAATATTTGTCCGGTCTAGACCTTTCAGTGCCTCCTTTCCCAGGCCTATCAACCCCTGGACAGCGGCTTGGCGCGCCCCGTCAATCCCTTCGTAATCCAGCCCTAGAGCAGATGCTCGTGATCGCCGCTGTCAAAGAAAAGTCGGCTTTGCATTTTCAAAGCCGAACCAGGGAGCGCTCATTGTCCCGGGAGAAGCACAGCAGCCGTGAATTACCGGCCCAGCGGCTGCCTAGACAAAGAAACGAGCTCTGCTTCATCGACGATGCCGGCCATGTAGTTGGCTATGATACGCGAGGCTCTCGCTTCCCGTCGGTCTTCCGGCTCACCATCGACCTTCAACTGTTCGAATACGCGGCTAAGCAATGCCAGCTCTAAGGGGCTGAAATTGCCTGCGCTCTTAGCCTTCCCGACAATTGGCATAATTCAATCTCACCTGCCGCGGTACAATCCGCACCAACACCCTTCAGGATTGGCCAAGTATAACCGTCGATTTCAATGTCCTGGCAAGACGGCAGCGGGTGGGCTGGGAGCGGGTGGGCAGACCGGCCGTGAGGACGCGTCACACCCGATGAGCGCCGGACGCGCTCGTCGCTAGCCGGCCTGAATTGGTTTGCCCTTGTTTCTCGGGGGCAGCTTGGTTTCCGCGTCCGCAGGAATCGGCTTCGATGGCGATGTTTCAGCACTCAGTCGCTGCTCGCGCAATCGCGCAGTTTTCGCCTGGCGTGCAAGACGCTCGGAGTCGGTCAATGTGCGAGCTGCGATTGTGGAGCGCTCATATCTTTCCTTGTCGATCCGTCGGGTGCCCACGCTTTGCCCTGCCGCTTTTGCTTACCTCGATGGCCCGCGCCTCTCGAAAACGCGGGCCGATCGGGCCTCCGATCTGCCAGCACGTGAGGGAGCACCGCTGCCGGCACCGAACCACCATTGCGGCATTGTGTTCCTCTGCCTCCAAGAAAAAACCGGTAGATGCGAAAGCTGAACGTGAGAGCCCGGTAGCGGCGTCGAGCGGGGGCCTACGCGGGCCAGTCAGGAGCTAGGGACCTGCATATCGCGCCGGCGCCATCGGTTCGGGCCGACCACAATTCGCCTGGCTCATCCACATTCCTTAACGGCGGCCGGAACAATGCGTCCGACTTAAGTTCGGCTGCAGTCACGGTATTAGACCGACAAGAAACTGCGTTCCCGGGCAGGGTGGAGACGCCGAATCCGATCCTTGCCCGCGCGCTGCAGCAGGCCATAAGTGGCGTCGAAGGCGAATGTCAGGAAAAGATGCACTATTTTCTGACACATGAAGACCATCGTTTCATCAGTCCCGGACCGGATTTTGAGGCGCGCCCGGAGCAGCGGACGCGGAGCGTTTCACGCCCAGCGATTTTCTTGACCTGGCGGGACGGTCCGCGATCGATCAGGCGCGCTCGCGCCTCGCCAAGAGCGATAGGTTGCGGCGTCTCGCGCGCGGACTTTACGATTTCCCGAAACTGCAACCAAAGCTTAGGCCCCTTTTCCCAGCGCCCGATGACGTTGCCCAGGCATTGGCCAGGGAGACGGGCTCTCATGTGCAGGTCGCCGGCCCTCGCGCGGCCAATGCGCTCGGTCTGACCAGCCAAGTTCCCGCCCGAGCCTCATATCTCACGGATGGTCCATCCCGTCGCGTGGTGCTCGGAAAACGTATCATCGACCTCCGCCATGCGTCGCCCAAACACCTCATAGCGCCGGGGAGTGCTGTGGGGACTGTCGTTCAGGCGTTGCGCCATCTCGGGCCCTCGCGGGCCGCCGATGTCGTTCAGATCGCGTCGCGCCAACTGTCGCTGAGCGACAAGAAGAGGCTCGTCTCGACCGCCGTACAGGGACCGGCCTGGATGCGTCCGATACTACGCGCAAGTGCCGACACATCATGGGGCGCGTAACGGGGCTTGTTTCAAATCAGGATAGATCGGCCTCTGTTGGACTGTTCCTGGAGGATGAGCAGGGCTGGCAGGATGACTGCCAGTGCCGGTGACGTTATCCCTTGATCGCGGGGCCGATGATCGAATGAACGAAAACGGCGGTGCAGAAAGATTAAGATCACCAGTTGCGGGAGCAGGGCAAGCGACGCGCCGGCCATCACCAGTCCGGTGTTGAGGGCACGTATGTTTCCGCATCAGAAGCCGACGCCTACGATCTTTACGCCGATACGATCGGCGAGCTCGAGCAAATCGGAATAGACCTCGGGATCCCCTGTCAAGTCGAGTGACGCGCCTGACTGTACCAACATCTTTGCCGGAATTCGATCGCCAAATAGCGTCACGGCGAGAGCCCGGTCGTCCTGCCGAGAAATCCAGCAAAGCCCTTGGATATCCGGGCACTGGGCGTGAATAGCTTCGGCCCATATGCGTGTTGCGGGATAGAGGTCCTTCTCGGTGTCTATGATCTGGCTGCGTTTGATGCCGAGTTTTCTAAGCGCCGTGACGCTCAGATCAGCCAGCACCAGATCGCGCCGTGGCGACACTTGCGAATAGACTTGACCCGCCAGTTTCACCTTGTCGTAGGTCTTCAGGCCTGCTGCGAATGGCACATCATGAAAGACAGTTTCCATCGCCGCACAGTCAAAGGTCGTGCCACCGTACAGAGTTGGGATACTTGCCCCATTTGCATTCTTGATCGGGCTGAAGCGGGCGTTGCCTTTGAAGCCTGGATTGAACTGCGCGCCGGCATAGAGATTCAAATGAATGCGATGGATGACTTGGTCCACCAGCCAGGTCGTTCGAGTAATGGTGCCCTGTAAATCGTTCGATGGAACGGGAACTTGAGTCGGCGGTTCCCGTCCTATCTTTGATTTAGCCATGGGGTGCGCCTACCAGCTCATCCTCGGCGGCTGCAAGAACACGCTCGGGGTCTGAGGCGAGCACATCTTGCGGACGTTTGCCTCCAAGAAAGCTATTGACCGATGCAAACCAATAGGCGAGCCCCCAGTCATCCTTTTTCCTGTGCAATACACTCAGAACCTTAGCGAGCGTTTTGACAGGCCGATATCCAGCGGCAGAATCCAGAGCATAGCCAGGAAAATAGTCTACGCCCCGGTGCCGAACTGCGAAGATCCGGCCTTCTTTTTTCCACTTGTTTGGCTGCGCACTTGGGTTGCTTGTGCTGAACCCTGCCATTGTCGCGATTTGGGGAGCGGTCAGCCAATCGCCGCTTTCCAGCACTGCCCCTCTCGCCTCGGCCGTCATCCGCGCTTCTATAAGCATATGCTGCGGGGGCGGTACGTGAGGGACCAGGGCCTCGATTATTGAGCTTATGGCCTCGCGTTGGTGACTCATCAGGATCGTACGAACCAGAGGCGCAATGCTGACGAGCGTGGCCGCGAGGCTGCGCACAGCGGGTTCACTCCCATGCTCGAACGTTAGTGCTATGACCTGCTCCGCACTTAGCCGATCAAGTTGGTCACCAACCTGCTTCGGCGTTCCGGTGATAGCGCCAAATCCCGACAGTTCAATGGTCTCATTGGTAGGTGCCATGATATCCCGCTCCCTGGGTGATGAGCACAGTTACATATATAGCACCATAACCAGTATCATCAAGACCCCTTCTGAGGCCCTGGCTGCAGCTAAGGCGGTGGGGGTATTCGCGTCCAGGCTCGCTGATGAACTGATAGCTTTCAGAACGCGGCTATCTGCTTAGCTCCGTTCTGCGCACCAGCGCGTCCCGATGACAGCCAGGCGAATGCCGGCCGTGCCGCCGACGCTACCCCTTGACCGCCGAGCCGACGATCGAATCCACCAAGAAGCGCTGCAGGAGGACGAAGAGCACCAATGGCGGCAGCACGGCAAGTGTGGCGCCGGCCATCACCAGTCCGGTGTTGAGAGCACCTCGGTTGTAGCTGAGCAGGCGGCTCAGGCTGATAACGATCGGATAGTCCTCTGCAATGCCCTGCAAAACTGTCAGCGGCCACAGATAGCTGTTCCAGTGGTAGACGAAGGCAAACAGCGCATGAGCTGATTGCCCGTACAGCCGAGGCGCTCTCGAAACGCGGCATCGAGCTGCCGGTTTTCGCCTCGCCGACAATTGCCGGCGTCACACTGCACGACACCGACGTCATCTATGGGGTTTATCGCGAGAGAATGCTGGAGGCGCAGAAGAAGCATCTGCCGACCTTCCAGGCGACCATGCGCGGCGAATGACCAACCGGGGGAGGCCACGCAAATCGCCAGGCCTCCACAAGCGGGTAGCCAGTTCTTAGCAGACCCCGCGATCCGCTGGATCCGATCACCGTGTGCTTCGCTTGCAAGATCGGGGGGACTATTTCCGGGACAGCAGCGAACCAGCCACAATGGCAGGGATCCGCGATTGCTCGCCATCTTGGATCCCTTCTTCGCGGCTCATACGTTGGTGAGCGGCTTGCATCTCCGGAACGGTGAAAACCGGCACCTCGCCCTTGAAACCTTGGAGCTCAAAGGCGCCCGCCTGGACGACCGGCATCAATGCTCCTGCCGCAAAGCCGGGACCAAGCACCAGGGGGATGCTCAGCTTTTTGGTCGTCGACTCGAGCCGTGCCGTGCGGTTCACCGGCGAGCCGATCGCAGTGTAATCGAAGCGCCGTTCGGAGCCGAAATTGCCTACCGAGCAGATGCCGGTCTCGATGGCGACGCCGATTTCGATGGAGGGGTGGCCGTCCGCGGTGAAGGCGGTGTCTTCGCGCTTCACCCGCTCGATCAGGGCAAGCCCCGCGTCGAGCGCGCGCTCGCGGTGATCCGGCTGATCAAGCGGCGCATTCCAGAAGGCTAGCACCGCATCGCCCATGAACTTGTCGATGGTGCCGTCGCGCTTGAGGATCTCATCGGTCGCAATGCCGAGGAAATGGTTGACCACCGTTGCGATCTCTTGGGTATCGAGCTGTTCGCTCATCGTCGTGAAGCCGCGTATGTCGCTGAGCAGGATTGTGATCTCGCGCTTCTCACCGGACAGGATTGCTTCGGTGTCCGAGCTTGCGAGGCGCTGCACCACGGAGGGCGACAGATATTGGGAGAACTGCCGTGCCAGGGTGGACCGGCGCTGCTCGCTGCGCCTGTAGAGGACATAGCCTTCGAAGCCGGCTACCAGGATCGTCGCAAGCGCCGGCTGCAGCGGGTCATAGAGTGCGCCCTGCAGGCTGTATTCGACAGCGCCGAACACGAAGGGCGTGACGGCCAGCAGCGCCAGAGCGAGGGCACCAAGCACGACACGCCCGGCGAGCACTCCGGAAAGCCCGATGAAAACGACGGCACCGAGGACAAACCAGAGCCGCTCAAGCGTACGTGCGTGCGTTGGCTCTGCAAGATAGCGCCCGGCAAGCATCTGGCCGATTGCATCGGCGTGGATGTCCGCCCCTGGTCGCGCTGGACGCGTCGGAGTGGGCAGGTACTGCGTCAGTCCCACGGCCGACAGATCGACGATGGCGATGGCGTCCCGCAGCCGCGGATCGCCATGGCCCGAAAGGATAGTGCTGGCAGATATACGCGGCGTATCGGTGCTGGTTTCCCAGAGGCGGATGCTTCCCTGCGGCTCGAGCGGCACAATGGCGCCGGCCATCCTGAGTGCGTCAAACCCGGCGGCATTCATCCGGGCTATGTAGCCGTCCTGTCCGGCATAAAGGCGCAGGAGCTCGAGTGCGAAGGACGGCCACAGCTGCACGCCTTGAGCGGTGTTGCGAAGCCACAGCAGCGGCACATGGCGCAGTTCGCCGTCGGGATCGGGCAAGGTGCGAATTACGCCGAGGCCTGCGGCAGCGTTCGAGAATTCCGCAAGCGAGCCGGTCAGGCCGGTGAAGCCGGGAAGTGTGTCGGGTACTTGCCCGACGATCGACCAGCCGGCCTTGGGCTCTGCTTCTGAAACCGTCGCCTCGTTGCCCAGGCTGACGGCAAGTGCCGTTCGATTTTTCGCCAGTGCCGTTGCCAGGCGCTTGTCTCCGGCGATGCCCTCAGGCGAGGTGTCGGCCTCGGGCAGCACCAGCGCAAGCCCGATCACCGCGGCACCGGATTCGGTGATACCACCGACCAGATCGGCCAAGAGGCCACGGTTCCAAGGCCATCGCCCATGGGCCTTGAGGCTGGCATCGTCTATCGAGACGATCACGACGGGATTGCTCGTGGCCTGGCGCGGGGCCAGAAACTGGTAGAAGTCGTAGGTACGCTCACGCAGGCGCGACAGCGGCCCGTCGAAAGCCAAATGGCAGGCGAGCAGCAGGAGCACGACCACAAGACCGGATATTTTGCGCCTGGCAGCTTGCCGCCAATCGAACAAGGGGCTCATGCCGGTCGGGCGGGTCTACCAGTTGTCTGGATAGCAGCCACCCTCACCCTCACCCTCACACTTATCCACCCCGCCGCCGACAGGTGGCGTTGGGTTGTCGGGGAACTCCATGACCACTCCTGGCAATGCGCCATCGCTGGACTCGCAGACTTTGAGCGAGCCGCCGAGTGCCGACGCACAAATCGCGCTTACGTCCAATCCCGGACCCGGTGCGCCTGGCAGGCCGGTGCCAGCTATCCGGGCGATGCTGTCCAATATCGGGAAGGTGTCGATTCCGCCGTAGCCGGTCAGCAGCTTGCCATCTTCCGATGTGCAGGCGTAGCCCGGGTTTGTGATGACCAGCCTGTGGCCATTCATCGTGCAGGTCATGCGGCCAGCGCGCAGTATGCCGACGGTCTGGCCGGCTGCCACCAGAACTTCGATGATGCCGCCTCTGGCCCCGAGCACCATATGCGGCGTCGCAACCTGCATGACGCCGCCTTTCGAAACCTGGCCGCCATAGAAACGGGCCAGGCCGCTGTTCATCCCGATGTCGATCTTTCCCGATCCGGCGCCTGGATTATAGACGAATTCATCGATCGTCAGGCTGGTGTTCGGACCAATCTTGGCGCTCGATTCATCCCGGAACACCAGCATTCCGAGACCGGTGGGATTGCTGCGCAGCTGATCGCCGAGTTCGACGCCTGAGCCGACGTTCATTGTCGCGCCGTTGTTGCGGACGATGTTAGTCTGGTAGGCCGTCATCGACCCGACCGTTTCAGCGGCGGAAGGTGCCGCAAAGGCAAGGGAGGCGACAAAAATGGCGATCTGACGGTACGGGGTCCTCATCGCGGCCTCTTTCAATTGAGCGTCAATGTGTAGCTCATGAGCATTTCGAACGATTTTCGGTCGCGGCTGGCGATGTCGAAGTTGGTTTCGCGATAGGCGAGATCGACGCTGATCTTCTGCGCCTCGGTGAGCTGGAAATCGCTTTCGGAGGCAATGCGCCAGAAGTCGCTCTTGATGTTTGTGCCGATGCCGACGGACAGATCGGGAGTGTCGCTGTGGCCGGCCGAGAAGGCGACCTGGTGCGACCATGCGAAAAGATCCGGTACGTTCATCAACAGGCCGCCATAGCGGACCTCGCCCATGTAGCTGCGGCCGATTTCGCCAGCTCCGGAGGCGAAGTCATTCGAGCCGACAAAGCGCAGTCCGAGCGCCTGGCCATTGCGGAAGCGGTAGCTGCCGCCTGCCTCATAGAAAACCCTGCTATCGGCGAAAATGCCTTGCGAGGGGCTTAGATCGATGTAGCCGCCACCGGCGAAAAGCGTCGTCTCGACCGTCGGACGCACGAGGAAGCGTCCACTGAGGCCGATGCCGGTTTCGTGGATATCGCTGTCGAAACGATCTGTAACGGTAAACGCGGAAAGCAGCAGGCGCAGCGAATCGATCCCACTGTTGGGCAGCCCCTTGTCCCAGGTAATCGCGGCGTTGCCGTGGATAAAAGTCTTCTCGCTACCCGGAACCGACAGGTCTTCCGTGAAAAAACGCTGTGTCGCCGTCAACGACCCCGAAAGGACGAGAGCGTCGGCACTTGGCGTGCCGAGGTCCCACCGGACAAAGCCTTCCGCCCGCCCATAGGGCGACACAAAGCTGTCGTCGTCCTGCGCCCCGCCCGGCTCAAAATCGGTAAATGCGCTGAACACGCCGCCGGTCAGGGCGAGTTCCCAGGTGACGCCACGCAACGCGCGCTCGATGCGGGCGAGCAGGCGAACAGCTTCCTGCTGCTCACTTGCGGTCAGGCCGCCGACTTCGATGCCGTACTGCACCTGCCGCCGGGCCAATTCATAGGAGCCGACATGATAATACAACCGGCTGGCCGCAAGCCGGGCGCGCGCATCGCGGGGATATTTGATCAGATATTGCTCGATCGAGGAGATCGCCTGATCGTATTGTCCCGCGTTGACGGCAACTGTGACGAATTGGGCGAGCGTTCCATTGTCGGTCGGATTGGCAATACGGGCCGAAAATGCATCGTCATAGGCCGGAAAGAGACCCTGCGCGCCGGCCGGCAATACACCGGTACAAAGCAGCGCTGCGGCGAAGCCGAAGATCGTTGAAAACGAGGATTGCATGCCGAGAACCCACCCCAAGCCCGACTAGTGTAAAGGAGTTAGCACGCTTTGACGAAAAAAGGCGACTGAACTGTCACCAAGCCATCCGAGTCTTAGCAGCTGTTGCAGCTGCGCAACAAGCTATCGGGGCAATGCGTATTTCGGCTACGCTGGTCGGTAAAACATCTTCTCAGCGTTATTGTATATAATTGAAGTATTCTTCACCAGCGGCAACTAACTCAAATCATCACCAGTCGTGGATCGCACAGCCGACAAGATTAATATTGTTTGCGCGATTCTGCGCGTATCTGGTCACAGAATGAGCGATCAAGGTCACCCACGGCTCATCCAAAGGTCTTCCGTGGCACCGCGCAAGCGATCGGAGAGCTGCCGCCAGGTGCTTCTGACGACGCGTACGCGATGCGGCACGGCTCTTGCCATTTCGTTGAACGCGACGTGCTCAGCCTATAGGAACCCATCTCCCCGGGGACGCGTCGGCGGACGCGCCTTGCTACAGCACGAGCATGGTGGCCAGCCCCAGCATCAGGCCCATGCCTACAATATCGGTCACGGTGGTGAGGAAGATCGCCGAAGCGACCGCCGGATCGGCGCCGACCCGGCGCAGGCCCAGCGGGATCAGCACGCCGGAGATTCCGGACATGAGGCAGGATCCGGACATGGCGAGCAGGATCACAAATGCCAGCATGGGCGCCTGGGGTGCCGACTCCGGCTGCCGCGAGGCGTAGAACCACATCGCCGCAGCCGCAACAAGGCCGACGAGCACGCCGTTGGCGATCCCGAGCGCGCCCTCCCGCATCACCAGGTGCAGCTTCGGTCGTTTGTCCACATCCCCCAGGGCAAGGCCACGCAGCGTCATAGCCAGTGCCTGGCAGCCGGTGTTTCCGCTCTGCCCGGCCAAGACCGGGAGGAACGCCGCCAAGGCGACGATCTTCTCGATCGTGCCTGTGAATGAACTGACCACGAAAGCGGCCATGAAGGCCGTTAGCAGGTTGAGCTGCAGCCACGGATGACGCTTCAAGAAGGCTGAAAACAGCGGCGTAAAAGCACGCTCCTCCTTCTGCACACCCACCATCTGGCCAGGCTGGGCAGAAATCTCAATGATTTGCTGCTCGAACAAGCGCCAGCCGCGAACCTGCCCGAGCAGCCGGTTCTCCGCGTCCACCACGGGATAGACAGGGTAGTGACGGCGTACCGCCGCCTTGCAGGCGTCGCTCAAGGACAGACCGACGTTAAGGGCGAACGGCTTTGGCAGCATGATCTGATCCACCGTCGCGTCCGGTTCGCTCAGCATCAGATCGCGCAGGACCACCAGGCCAACCAATTTGTCGCCCACGTCCGTGACGTAGAGGTAGGTGAGCTCGGTCGGCACCTGGGCGCGTCTGACGGCCTCCACTGCGGCGGCTACCGTCGTCCCCACAGGAACGCTGGCGGGAATCGGGTCCATCAGCTCGACGAGCGAATCGGGGATCACGAAATCCTTGCCATCGCGATGAGGCTCGACAGGTCTCATATGCGGTGGCAAATGCTCGGCCACCTTGCGGGCGTGCCCATCCGGCAACAACTTTAGTGCGTCCCGGATGAACTCGGGAGACTCTCGGCCAAGCAATTCAGCCGCGTCATCAGGTGCTCGAGCACGCAGCGTGCGCACCAACTTCTGAACGTCGTTCTCTTCTTTCATCTGCCGCCCGCCCCCAATTGAAAGTGACATAATATGTTAAGTATCGGATCGCACCAGTGCGGAAATACAACAGCTTCCTCCGGCCCCAGCAGTCCGCTTTATGGTTCTCGAAGTTATTGCGGCCCATTATGAGTTGATGTACGCCGACTGACAGCAGCGGTGACCCCGCAGACGCCATCTCACCTGGGGTGATCCGGATCGGCCCGGAATTCCCGCCGAAACTCCTACGGGCCGTCCTCGGAAATGCATATGAGCAACATCATCGCAGCAGGCTTCAATTCAATCTCTGCCAATGGCGGGTTGGAGAGCCTTGCAGCGGACTTTCGCAGCTTTGCCGATATGGGCGTCGAAGCCGTCGAACTGGGACTGACGACCCTCGACCTGATAGCGGGTGGCCGTGTCATCCCTGAGAGGGCCGACAGGCTTGTCGCACTGACCAGCCAATTCGATTTCCGCTATACGGTTCACGGCGTCGCCTCATCGAACCTCATGGATCCGGCGGTCTGCCGCTACCAGATTGATGCGGCCAAGGCCTTGGTCGAACTCTGCGATCGGATCGATGCACGCGTCCTTGTCCAGCATAGCGGGCATTTCGCGCCGACCAGAGTCTCGAACGAGCCGGTGCCGAGGAACGCGAACGCGAACGGTTGTTCGAACTTGCCGAGTTCTGCAAGGCCTATGGTGTGCGCATCGCCTTCGAGAACCTCTTCGCCATGGAACCGGGTCAGTGCCGGCAGACCCCGGCCGAGGTGGCGCAGACGGGGAAGGCGGTCGGCCATCCCAACCTGGTGGCGCTCATCGATTTCAGCCACGCTTATATTGAATCCATCCATCGCGGCCTGAATTTCCGCGAGCAGCTGCGGGCAATGGCGCCGGTGGCGGGGCACCTGCATGTCCATGACTCCTTCGGGCGCCCGCAGGGCTTCCACAGGACCTACCTCCCGCAGGAGGACGCAGCGCTGGGTATAGGCGACCTGCACCTGCCTGTCGGCTGGGGCGATATCAACTCGGAAGACATCTTTGGCGAGTTGGTCTTCTTGCCCGGGACCGTCCTCATCATGGACATCGGACCCCGCTATCGCCATGAGCAGCCCAATCGCCTGGCCCGGGCAAAAAACCTCGTCACCCTGAACAATCGCGCTGAACGCGGCGCGGCGGAGTAACGGCGGCGTATCCGCGGCTGCGGTGCTGCCAATTTTGTTGGCAGTGAGCCGTTCCGCATTAGCAAGATCGACGACCGTAACGAGTCTTGTCGGTCCTGTTTTGGATGAGATTGTAAGAAGAGTGCGCCTGCCGGTCTCCGATCCGACGGCCAGCATGTCTGTGGCGAACGAGCGCGGGCAGGGCCGGAGGCGTGCCAATCACCTACCCGTTGGCCAGCCGGGCCGTCGGCTGATTTCTGCTCCTTGTGATCGCATGCGTGCTCGCCAACTCGGTACCTTGGCGGCGTCCGACAGCTCGCTCTGACTATTCCCCTTCCTTCGAACTTATCTTGATTCCGCGCCGTTCCGCGTACTCGATCAATGCGAGTTCTATCACCGAGGTGATAGAACGCCGCTCCGCATCGGCAAGCTGTTGCGCCAAGGCCAACACCGGCGGATCAAGGCGGGTGGTGAACGGCTTTTTTGTCATTTTTCGCTCTGCGGCTTGATATTCAGTTTTAAAAGGCGCATAGATATGCACGTGCACCGCACTTGCATCGCACATGCGGCGGCTGGCCAGAGTGCGCCAACACTCTAGTCAGCCTGACCACAACCCAAGCTGATTGGAGTTCGGATCATGGCTGATTCCGACAATACCACGACTCTGCCTTACGTCACCCGGAGGCGAGTGCTTGCGGGAACAGTCGCGGCCACCACCGCGCGGACGCTCGAAGGCAACGCGACCGGAAGCGGCGCCGGAAGTACGAATGTGCGTTCTGATCCTGCACTGGCGCTTTGGCGGGAATGGGAGAAAGCCCACAAACAGACAGAGCGGCTTTGCGGCAGGCAGCAGCGCCTGGAGACGAGGCTTGTCCAGAGCGTCGGTTTTCCTTGCGTGACCGTCCGCCTGGGCGAGGGTGAGCAGGTGACGGTCCATTCGATCGAGATGCTCAACGAAGTGCTCGGCAAAGCGCCCGATATGGCGGCTCTCCGCGACAAGGCCGAAGCCCAATTCGCGGCGCATCAGGCACGCTGGGATGAGGCTGCGGACGAAATCGGCTACACCGGAACGCTCAGGGCCGAGCGCGAGGCCGGCGACCGGGCGGAGGAGCTGCTGGAAGCGTTCTCAAGGATGCCTGCCACGACTCTCGCTGGCGTGGCGGGCAAGCTCGATGCCGTGTTGCGCGAAGGCGAGGCATGGGAGGAATGCTCCGAGTTTCCCTGGCCGCAAGTCCGCTCAGCGCTCAGCGACCTGGTGCGCATCGCCGAAGGCTTTGGTGCGGACCGAGTTCGGCGGCGAAAGACCTGTCATGACCAAGCTGAAACTGTCCGTCATTCCCGATGAACCGGCTAGTTTAGGTCACGATCGAACCGCCTGGCGGCGGTCTTCGCGATCTGGCCAACTATGCGAATTGCTCGGCCGCGAGACCAGACAGATGGTCGGCGATCCGGCAAAACTGAAGCGCCAATGCTGACCTGGTTCATAAAAAAGGGGTAGAACGCTTGCCAGAGCCCGTCGAAGTCTGAGGCCGGAGTCACTATTCGGTCCATTCCGGTCGAACGGCGGTCAGGACGAATACCGATCGCGCAGGAACGCGATGAAGATCGGCAGGGCAGGATTGGCGTTGTCCGGGCGCCAACGGACAAAATTGCACATCTGGACAGGCTTGCCTCCGATCCGCAGCTTACGGCAGACGGCACCTTCGGGAACACTGCTGGCATCTCCCTCGTGGATCAGAGCGACTCCCAGACCGTTTCCGACAAGGCGCAGAAGGATGCCCGCACTGACGTAATGTTCGACGATCGTGGGGAGCTGCGCACCGTTCCCAACAGCGTCGCCGAGCAGGGATGCTTCGCCCCTGCGCACCAGTAACGTCTCGTGGCCTAGCTCCGACCACTCGATCACGGAATTGCTTGCGAGAGGATGATTTGAAGCAACAACGACGGCTAGGGTATCGTTCCACAATCTCAGTTCGAACGCGCCGCCAGCAGATCGGGAGGAGGAAGTGACGGTGACGTCGACCTCCGCCCCACCGAGAGCGCCTCCAGGTTCAGGGTGAGATCCCTCGATCAAGCTGGTGGTGACGTTTGGATAGCGTTGCCCGAACTCGATGATTGCATCCAACGCACGTCCCGCCAGGATGAGTCCGTTGGAGCGGATGGAAAGCCTTTGTTGTTCATCCTGGATGCCGGTCCTTGCCAGCGTGAGAGTATTGTCCAGTTCGAGCAGCACGGAGCGTAGACGCTCCAGGAAACGCTCGCCGGCCGGGGTCGGGCCAACGCCGCGAGCATGGCGATGAAATATCCTCGTCCCCATCGCGTATTCGAGATCGCGTATGCGCCTGCTGAGCGCGGTGTGATCGATCCCAGCGCGCCGCGCCGCTCGCAGAAAGCTGCCCTCCTCGGCGACTACGAGCGCATAATTGAGGGTCGCGAGTTGAATGGAGTTCCGCATCTCTGCTCGACGTCTAGGTAGCGACAAATCGCAGACGTTTTGAGCGCTTTTGGCGACCGCGGGCTATCACCAAATCTCAGTATTGACACTAGCTCAGGCCATCCACGCCACTTTTGTGAAGGATAACAACGGACGTCAGAAAAACCTCTCGTCGATCACCGGAACGACCGCGGAATGTTCATCGGGGAAGACGAACTCGAATGTCGTTGGGGTTGCGCGTTGTCCCGAGGAGAACCGTGAGCCCTGTGTGGCTCTCATGGTCGGCCACGGCGGCTCGGTGCGGGTGGGTTCCGATAGTAGGGAGGGCTCGCACGAGCCGATCACGATGAGCTCGGATGGCAGCCTACTCGCACCGATTATCCCCGAGGACGCTCACCAAGTGATACCACTCCGTTTCTCGCTCACCCTATGGAGGGCACGCCCGCTAGCTTCAGGGGGAGAGCACCAGCCAAAACTGGCATTCCGCTTGGAAATCCGGTGCTTGAACAAAGATAAAGCGGCGGACCGTCTCGAATTGAAGGTCCGCCGTTCCGGGTCGTTCAGATCACAAGGAACGAACCTGCTGCAAGCGACAGACCTGGAGAGAGAGTGGCGAACTGTATTTGAGCTGCGCCGCCGATCCCGTCGCTGTCGAAAGAGAGCGCTCCGGTTGAACTGTTGTAGATGATATGGTCGGAGCTATCATGCGCGGCCGTGCCGGCAAAGAAAGCATCGGATGAAAGGCCACCCAACTTAAGCCCGGCAAAAACGGCGTCGTCGAGCTGGATCTTGTCCTGGAGCTTGTTGAAGTCGGTGATCTTGTCGATATTGCCGCCTCCAAGAGCGCTGTTGAATACGAAAGCATCATTGCCTCCGTTACCGGTCAAGATGTCGGCGCCTCGTCCGCCATTGATAACATTGGCACCGGCGTTGCCCTGGATGGTCTGGGTAAACTCATTGCCGGTGAGGTTGATTGCCGACGTACCCGAGGGGTTCGTGGTGGCGAGACGTTCGATGTAGGAGCCGGCTGCAAGGGCATAGCTCACCGAGGCAAGCACCTTGTCGGAGCCGCCGCCCACCGCCTCGATCACCTTGTCGCCGGCATTGTCGACATAGTAGTTGTCGTTGCCGCCATAGCCGACCATCGTATCGGCGCCGCCGCGGCCGCTGATGATGTTGTCGCCGGCATTGCCCTGGATGGTCTGGCCGAATTCATTGCCGGTGAGGTTGATTGCCGTCGTCCCAGACGGGTTGTTGGTGGCGAGAATCTCAATCTCCGAGCCTGCTGAAAGCGCATGGCTCACCGAAGTGACGACCCTGTCGGCGCCGCCGCCCACCGCCTCAAACACCCTATCGCCGGCGTTGTCGACATAATAGGTGTCATTACCGGCGTAGCCGGCCATCTTGTCGGCGCCGCTGCCGCCGTTGATGACATTGGCGCCGGCGTTACCCTGGATGTGCTGGGCGAACTCATTGCCGGTCAGGTTGATCGCCGTGGTCCCGGACTGATTGCTGGTGGCGAGAAGCTCGATCTCGGAGCCGGCCGCAAGGGCATGACTTACGGAGGCAAGTGCTTTGTCTGTACCGCCGCCCGCCGCCTCAATCTCCTTGTCGCGGACATCCTCGACATAATAGGTGTCATTGCCGCCATAGCCGATCATCGTATGACCACCGGCTCCGTGGAATACATCGTCGCCGCTGGTGCCATACAAGGTGTCGCTTGTGTCGGCGGGAGGAGGGGCAGTCCCAGTATCGATCAGGTTGTGTTCCCGGAAAAAGGCTTGCAGTTCCGGCGAGCTTTCAAGCGCGGTGTCGCCGTTCTGCGTTCCCCACTTGTAGGTATAGTCGAAGGCGGGTGACGGAACCAGCTTGGCCCAATGATCCATCATGATTTGCATCTGTTCGGGGGTGGGCATGACCTGTCTGCCGCCGTCGGAGGTCTCCCAATTACCGCCGCCAAAGGCCTGGAGGACCGGAACGATGTTGCTGATCGGGATGCCCGACTTCACCGCTGCAGCCACGGCTCGGTCGATCATGTCGTAGTCGACCGTGTCCGTTCCCGTGCGTACCGGATAGGGGTCTAATCCGAAATAATCGATATGCGTGTTGGCGGGATTGTAGGTGTTGGTAAAATCCGGATTGGTGGGGGATCCCATGTTCATCATGGTGATGAAGGTCTTGGCGCCTGGAAAATGCTCATGGATCCAGTCGGATTCCGCCTTCAGGTTCTCAGCGGTTGCGTAGGTGCCCCACCTGCCCGTGGGATCGGGCTCGTCAACCAGATAGAATCCGAACACGTTCGGATTGCCAAGGAAGGGGGTCATTTTCTCGATGAAGGATGCGGTTACGCCCTCGTGCTCATTGAGGTACACCAGGCCTTTCATGCCATCCGGCAACGCGTTGACCAGCGAAACATATTGAACGTCAGCCAGATTGAAGCCGGCGGTTGCAATTTCGGTGGGGGAGCCACCCGAGGTGTAGTGCAGAGTCGCCATCCATAATCCCTCATTTTGATTCGATAGCGCCCCGCGGATGTCTGCCTACTAGAAGGTGTATATTAGCGCCAAATCACATACCTGCAGGCTCTGATAGAATGGTTGATCGGTGGCAGGATTGTCGGATGGCATCCAAAAAAGATGCGCCAGAAATACTTACTGAAAGGCGGATCAACAATTGATTTCTAGAAATTGCTTCGACGTGTCTGGATCAGCTCATCCATATCGGATCTTTGTGAGTGGTACAAATCAAAGTTTTTATTTGCGGAAAACCCACGTTATGACGATAGTGCAAGGCGCTAAGGTCAAAATGTAGTATGCGAGTGGATTGTGGCGGATTCGGGGGACGTTAAGCTGAGGTTGTAGCCAAGCCATGCTCTCTGTGGACGAGACCAATTTGTTGTGGACAGATGTGAGCAGGTACTCACTGAACAGCTGAAATAAATCCCTAAATGAGATTGCCGACACTGGAGATGGTCAGTTTTGGCTGTCTGCCGCTCCCCGGGAAAGCAGCTTTCTGTCAGAAAAGTTATGATTGAGTGGCGACTTCCATCTGCCCCTACGTGACGACTGGGAGTGCATTAGGACGCTGGGATGCGGCTACCGAGGGACCGGTTTGCCGTCCAGTGATGTGGTGCCCCACCGAGCCAATCTTGATGTCGAGATGGATGAGTCCGCCCGGATGCTCCCGTTCATAGCGGCGCACGGGTTCCGGCTCAAGGCACTCAGCCTTTTTCAAAGCCCAACGGGCGCAGAACACGGCTGATAGGTAAGCGCGAATTTCCCCGCACCTTTTGCTGTTGAGTGCTCTGATGCACAAGGTGTCCACCGAAATAGGTGGACACCAAGTGATCGAAGAAGATGAGCAGAAA
>NZ_JAMYQT010000032.1:0-53511 GCF_040320985.1 Mesorhizobium sp. M0571 | reverse complement strand
ATGCAGCAGGGCGCGGTTGTTGCCGGCGGCAATGAAGTCCTCGTGCCGATAGCTGCTCGAGCGCATGCCGAGCGGATCGAACAGCAGGCTCTTGGCCAGCGGCGCCCCAGTTTCGCATTGGCGGGTCTTCGGCGCTGCGTGGTGCTGGGCGTCCGCAGCGCGTCGAAGCGGTGCGGCGGCAAGCAAACGATCCTGCAGTGCCTGCGCCGTCGGATACGTCTGACGAGCTGTCGAAGGCATTGGCTCGCATCGCCGATCTGGAACGATTGGTCGGACAGAAGACCGTCGATCTCGATTTTTTGCCTTGCAGCACGTCGGGGAAGAACGCCAGCAGAGCGGCGCGCCTGGCGGGACGGCATCTACACGGTCATCCAGGCGATGATGGCGTCCTTTTCGATGGCTGCAAGGCGTGATCGGGATCGAGCGGATGTGCAGGCTCGCGGGCGTGAGCCGCGCGGGCTACTATCGGCATTGGCAGGTGTCGTCTCCACGCCGTGAGGAGGCAGGTCTGCGTGATGTGATCCAGCGCCTGGCGCTGTCCAATCCGCATTACGGCTATCGCCGGATTGCCGTGCTGCTCGGCTGCGGGAGCTGGCGGGCGAACCACAAGCGTGTGCTGCGGCTGATGCGCGAGGACAATCTGTTGTGTCTGCGCAAGGCAGGTTTCGTGCCGATGACGACGGATTCCAAGCATGGCTGGCGGGTCGTTCCCAATCTGGCACGAGGCCTCCAACTGACCGACATCGACCAGCTCTGGGTCGCCGACATCACCTATGTCCATCTTGCCGAGGAGTTCGCCTATCTGGCGATCGTGCTTGACGCCTACAGCCGCAAGGTCATCGGCTGGGCAATGGCAACCCATCTCAAGGCCGAGCTGGCGATCGCTGCGCTCGACCAAGCGATTGCGGTGCGCCGACCTCCGCCGGGCAGCGTCATCCATCACAGCGATCGCGGCGTGCAATATGCCTGCGCTGAATACGCTGCACGACTTGCGGCGCATCGCATCCAGCCGAGCATGAGCCGGATTGGCAATCCCTATGACAATGCCAAGGCTGAGCGCTTCATGCGAACGCTAAAGGACGAAGAGGTCGATGGCCGAGCCTATCGCGACATCATCGATGCCAAGAAAAGCATCGGCGAATTCATCGAGCGGGTCTACAACAGGCATCGCCTGCATTCAGCGCTCGACTATCTCTCGCCGGATGAATACGAAGCCGGCCTAACGCGATTGCGCCAGGATCCCCCAGCCGCAATCCAAAACCTGGAGAACTGTCCCTAATTAGTGTCTCACCCAAGGGGTGCAGTCCAATGGGTAACACTTTTGGCTTTTGGCCGGAGGTGTTGATGCCGTGGAGAGAGTATTCGGTGATGGAGGAACGTCTTCGTTTTGTAGCTCGCCTTCTCGACGGGGAAGGCATGAGCGATGTGTGCCGGGAATTCGGCATCTCGCGCAAGACCGGCTACAAGATCTCGCGCGCTCCCGCTACCAAGTTTATCTCAATGAAATCAAGGCATTAACTGGAAGGTTGCTTTATAGAAGCGTTCTTCATGTCGCGCATGTTGGAAGCTGCCACGGCTGATTTCCAAGCGTTTCCTGCGGCTATCGGCAGATCCATGCGACATGAGCGCGACATGGGAAGCGGGCCGGGACTGCAGATGTCTGCACTGTCGAGTCTATAAACATCCAGCAAGGCGCTGGCGCGGATAACCGTGCCAGCGCGCCAACGCCCGATGCGCGCGGCAGCACAGCGTCGACGGACCTCATGACCCAGCGCTGTTTGGAAGCCGAAAGAAGCTCTTCCTCCTCCACGATGCCGGCCATGTAATTTGCAATGATCCGGGACGCGAGCGCTTCACGTTGATGCACGGTCTGACCGTCAACTTTCAGCCGATCGAACCCGCGACTGAGCAACGCCAACTCGGACTGGTCGAAAACACCCGCGTCCCGAGCTCTTTGATGGATCGGCATTACCCCTCTCGCCCGGAGATTTCTTTACAGAATTACCAATCGACACAGCAAAAGCAAAGTCGCCCCTTCGAGTGAAGGTCTGCCATTCGATCAATATTGCGCACACCTCGACTTGAGAGAGAAGAATTGCCACAAGGCGCCGGTTGAGCGTGCGACGGTTAGGCGCCCAGTCCCGGCATCAGGCAATGACACCAAGCCAAGGCTCAGCTACGCTGTTGCGGCGGCGGACCTGATTCCCGCCTTGGCCGGCACCTATCTCCCGCCCTCCCCCCTCTCCCGATGGGTGCCGGCTATCTTCAGCGCGGGGCGGATTGCGCTTGTGTAGCCTACAGGCCCAGGGTCAGAGACAACTGGACAACAGGCGTGTCTTGCTCACGGACATCAATCGCTACGTGGGGCTGCTCCAGCCTTTGCACCTGATCTTTCGCTAAATTCGAGCAAGGCTCGAACCTGTACGGTTTTCACACTCCTCATGGTGAACCCACCGCCGGCGTGCGCATCGGGCCTTCGAATGTCGGCGCATCGACGATCTTGCTTTCAAGATAGCCGTCGTTGCTGCGGTAAGGCCCTTCTGACCCGCCGGGTAACTCCAGCAGCCGACCGCAGGCGACGGCACGATCAATCCGTATCGCCCCGCGCGCGCTCTGAGGCCGCGAATGCTGCGCACTGACCACCCGCTCGGCGGAACGCTCTCGTCGCACCAATTGAACGCGCGGGCGACGGCTTCGCAGACGTTGCGTCTGCCGCCTTTGTCAAACGAATCCAGGAATTGACCCCTTTGGCGAACTGAAGAACTGACCCCCTTCATTGGTTTGCTTCGTTTGTTTCGGGCACCGAGCCGACCTTCTGCAGAAGGCCGGACCGGCGCTTTTCGCGCAGCCTGTAGCTGTCCCCCTGATGGTGATCACCGTTGAATGGTGAAGCAGGCGATCCAAGATTGCCGTGGCCACCACGGGATCTCCAAAAACGCTCCCCCATTCACCCACCGAACGGTTGGAGGTAATCAGGATCGATCCCTTACGCGCGGTGGCGACCAACGTGAGACGAGATCGAACCAACAACCCCGCAATCGGCATCAAGGGCAAGCGCCACGGGCCGCCCGCCAACGACGAAGCCGGGTATTTCGAGTTCTGCCCCGTTTGTGGCCAGACGTTCGACAAGCGAAACCTTGGCGAGGTGCTGCATCACTATCTCCCAACCATGAGCCGTTGAACTCGACGGATGCGTAACCAACCTTCGAACAGACGGTTCCGGTCATCCAAGATCATGATCGGTCCCAACCAGACGATCTCAAAAGTGATTGCGGATCTCGTCGTTAAAGTAGCGGCCTTCGCGAAGGCCGCTTTGAACCCGGCAAAGGTCTCCGGTGGTACCCGGAACCATTGCATATTGGGCGGAATTGGCTGAAAGTGATCGGACCACAGGGCGGGGTGTCGGACGGCTACGCATTCCAGGTGGCCGAGGCGCGGGTCAACGTGATTCGGGTCGATCGGCGGGACAGGGGGAGAAATGCACCCTTGGACGATGGCTGAGCTTGCGGAGATCACTGCAGGCATATGGGAAGGCGACCTGCCGGAAGACTGGACGACCGACCGCATAGCCTTCTGCGACGCACTGATCGGCCCCGGCGCGCTCGTCATCCCATGCGTTGGCACCTACCGTTACGGCGTACACACCAGGAAGATCAGGCGCTTCAGGCGACAGGGGCTCGCGCTCCTCGCGGACCGAGAGTACCGGTCCAACTTCGAATACTTGCCGTTGCTCCGGGTGGCTTCGGTCCGCGTCGCCATGAAGTATCTCGCCAAACGAGCGCGGGCTGCTTACGGCGGACGCCTCATCGCCGTGGGCGGCAGCGTCGGCAAGACGAGCACCAAGGCGATGATCAACGCCATTCTCACCGCAACTGGTTATCAACCGTTTCCGGACAAGAACTTCAATACCAACAGTGGAGTGTATGGCGAGATCGCCAACCTTCCCCGTGATGGCTTCCACGTTTTCGAGGTGTCGATTGGCTTTTATCGGAAGCTTAGCGCGCTTGCGCTCAAGCCGCATGTCGCACTCATCACGACAATCGGCGACGCCCATCTCGAAGAGTACGGCTCGCGTGAGGCCATCGCCAAGTTGAAAGCCCGCCTGTACGATGTCGCTAAGGGCGGCACTGCGATCATGCCTCGGGATTCCGAGCATTTCGAATACCTCCGAGCCCGCGCCCTGTCGTTCGGGGCGAAGGTCGTGTCCTTCGGTGAACATGCTAAGGCCGACTACCGGCTCGTGGACTATTCGCCCGAAGATCAACTGGTGCATGCGGTCCTGAAGGGCCGGGACTTTGCCTACAAGTTAGGTAATCCAGGGCGGCACATGGCAGTCAACAGCCTCAGCGCGCTGGCGGCTGTCGATTCGCTCGGCCTTGATCTGGGAGCTGCGACCAACGCGCTCGCCGAGGTGGAGGCCATCCCCGGGCGCGGCGAAGTCATACGCATCGCCCTCGCGTCCGGCGAGATCCATATCGTCGATGAGGCCTACAACGCGAATCCGACATCAGTAGCCGCCGTGCTGGCGGCACTTGCTGAGGGGCAGCGCGCAAGTGGGGGCCGAAAGCTTGCCCTTCTTGGCGACATGCGGGAACTCGGGCCACGATCGGCCGAATTTCACGCCGGTCTGGCGGAACCCGTTCTCGCGGCCGATCTGGATATGGTGATGACGGTTGGGACGCAGATGACATATCTCCGTCGTGCCCTGCCGGAGTATCTCCTCGGCCCACACTTCGCGACAGCAGACGATGTGTTGCCCGAGCTCGCCACTATCCTGCGCGCGAAGGACCTCCTTCTTGTAAAAGCTTCGAATGCCATGGGTCTAGATGAAGTTGTAACTCGCCTGCGCCGGCAATTGGACTCTCGACTAGGTCCGCCGTGATATAGCGTCCCAGGGTAGTGCCGGCTGGGCGCCGTCTTTGCAACCGGAGAGCTGCGTACATTCATGCCCGCTCGTCCGCATTAACGCCTGAAATGACAGGATGAGCAATTGCGCTACCGTCGAAGGGCGAAGCGCGGTGACAGAGGAACTTGATTTTGCAAGTACCACCACCCAAAATCATCTTTCTTAAGTTTAATCTGGTGGTCGAACTGGTCGGGAAGTGTCGCACGTCGTCTCAATTCCGACAAGACCAATGCAGCTTGCATGGCATTCACAGGACGCGTGCGGAAATCGGTGACCCGGTTGTCGCAAGACACCGGGTAGAGGCGCAGCTCCGCCTCCCCCACACCCAGATGTAGCCGCGCGATGAGACTGTAAGGGAAACCACTCTCTTTCAGATAGCGACCGGGGGCATTGTAGACAAAATTACCCAAAGAGCACACCAACCCGCCTTCTTTGCAAAACTCTACCTGCTGTAGACAATGGGCGCCATGCCCAATAACCAGATCTACCCCGGCGCGCATTGCCTCTTTCGCCAAAGCGAACATCTCCTGCGTCGCCCAACGATAATTCTTGCCGCCCCAATGCGGTTGAAACACGATCATCGCCTCAGGAAAGGCGGCTCGATAGAGGCGCACTTGGTCGGGCAGGAAATGCGAGAATCCCTCCCCAAATCCGGCCACTCCTGGCGTGTGGGGCCCGGCATAGAACTTGAAATTCTGGTCGTAGTCTCTGCGGTACTCGAAAGCAGAAAAAACTATGACTTGGGCAACACCTAAATCGATCAAAAGTGGGGTTGTTGCTGCGGCAAGGTCGGGCCCCATCCCGATCGAATGAATTCCGCTGGACGACAAAGTGTCTCTCATCGCCAATGCGGGCTCCTGCCCAAAGTCCATTGAATGGTTATTGGCCAGCGTCACGGCGTCTACCCCAAGGCGCCGAAGTACGCTGAGCGTGCGCACGGGGTCTTCCCAGGAAAGAAATTTCTTTTGTCCGCCAAAGATATCCGGTGGCGAAACGGCAAGGACTGTCTCGAGGTTAAGGACCAGAACTGCACGATTGGCGATCATCGGCCGCAGGGCGTCGAAGAAGCTGTCCGGGACCTTGCTTAAGCGGGCGCGTGTCTCAGGCCACCGGTCGCTGAGATAGCCGTCACCAAGGCTCGTGTCTCCGCCGAACATGATGGTGGGCGGCTGGCTGCTGGAGACTTCAAGCCTATGAAACGGTAGGTCTAGGTCAGGCGAGACCACCAGAGCGGGCTCTTCGGCGCGGGCTGCCGAAGGCCGTGGCCTGTCGGCGGTCAGCATATCGGTTGGCGGGTGTGCCTTGAGAAACAGCTGGCGGTCGCAAAACGCCGCTATCAGACGGCATACATCGATTGCATCGCCGTGTGCGGGATATACATAAAGCCCTAGACCGGGACGGTTATTGGCTTCGATAATGATGTAGCTACCGGGGTTCGGGGCTGTGGTATGATCGTACGCCATGACATCGAGACCGATCACATCCAAGCCTGGCGCGATTTGAGTGGCTCTTTCGGCGATACGCCGCATCTCCGGATGTACGCTGTCGGTGATGTTCCGCGTCTCGCCTCCTAGCAACCAACCGGATTTGGCGGCGAGCGGAACGATCCGACCTTTGGACGGAACATCTTCAAGCGTCATTCCCTGCCCGGATAAGAAGTTGCGCCGTGCTGCGTCGACCTGGATTGGATACTCGGACAAATGTGAATTGCGAGCACGCCGGGCGTTTTTTTCGTCGATAAGGGCCGCGACGTTTTGCTCTCCATCCCCTACGACATGTGCAATAACCTTCTCAATCACCGCGACGCACTGTCCATCTATGACCAAGTATCGCGCTTCGACTGCGTTACTGAAAAATGACTCGATGAGAATGCCCTTTGAGGACCCGACGCTGGCGAGACCCCAAGCTGCATCTAACGTTTCGGGCGTCACACCGACGGTAACCCCCCTGCCTTTTCTGCCGTCGGCAGGCTTGACTACAACGCTACCCATCCGCGCCACCAAGGGTCGCGCCGCCTCTAACTGATCGGAAACAAAGACGTGCTGTTCAGCCACCTCCAGGCCGTGTTCCTTCAGAATTCTCGAAGTTAATACTTTATCCTTTAAGATGCGGCTTCCCAAGCGCGACATAAAACTGGTCTCGCCTTCGAACAAATAACAATGTCGACCGCCCTTTGCGACCCGCAGCAAATCACCGAATCTTGTCGAGGTGTAGCCAAGTTCCTTAAAAGCAGCCTTCATCGCGTGGGCCGTGCGGAACTGCGGCACCCCGTCATAAATATTAATTGGACCCAGAAGTGGTATCTGCACCATTTGAAATTGCCCAGGCCAACCCCGTTTTGGCTAACTTAGCGGAAGAGGTAGGACCTGGGAAGTATACTAGTTTCCGGCTCGTCGGCACGCTATTGGCTTAGAGCCGAGCCTGTCTGCGGAGACATAGGCAAGCTCTCACGGCGCCAGTCCCGCTGAAGCGAGCAGCGGCGATGTCAGTCACCTTCAGATCGACTGTCGCGTTTCACCCGGGATCGTCGCCAACCACCAGCCGCGGAGTGCGTAGACTGCCTTCTCTGTAGACGCAAAAATGGCACGCTGCCGGCAGAGCAGCGGAACTGACAGAGATCTCTGGCGGCAATTTCGGCCATGCATTTGACCGCAGCCGCCCGGAATGGTTGCTTCGTCCCAGCCCCGGTTATTCCGTCCAAAACGCAGCGACAACAAAGGTGTGGCCCTGTCGCGAGGACTAACATCATCACTGCTTCAGCGAAGGAGCACTATCCCTAACTCTCTAAGAGCTTTCGGCGGAGTCGCACCATAGCTATCCAGGGTCACGCTCGAGTTGCCGCTATAGAAGAATTGCCAGGCAACAATCCAACCTGAGTTGGCAGTCGACTTCAGGTCTTTTGTCCCTCTCATCCGAAAATGATGGTGGGGCAGGTAGATAGCCCCTTCAATTAAGTAGTTTTTGTTTCCGGATAATGAGACCGTTGGCACAGAGGGCGTAACTGTGCGTGACCCGAAGATAGCGATGCCAGCGTAAATGCCGCTCGTGGGAGCCGAAATCCTTACGCCACCTTTGCCTGCTGACTGAATAATGCTTGACTCGGAGTCAACGAATATCGTGACTTGGTCGCCCGAGAGATTCACATGGCTGCCGATGCTCACTGTTGCGTTCTGAAAATAGTGAACTCCGGTAGAAAGAACGACGTTTCCGTCGAAGTCGATGTTTCCACAGAACACCCGACCGGCCGGAATGGTAACATCGGTCAGCATCTGATTACTGTAATCGCAGCCGTTCGGTGGAGCGGGCTGCGGTATGTCGACAAGTGGGTCTGCGAGTTCGGGTTGGTTGGTTTTCGGGATGATGGTGTAACCGCCGCCTTGGTAATTGCCCACTATAGAGATTTCCCTGGCGACGATCTTTCCGGTTCCAACGTGCCTCAGCGCCTTTGGACTGGAGGAATTCACTTGGATACCGCAGTTTGGCACCGAAAGGCCCCCGGAACCCATTACCGTCAGCGCTCCATTTGAGGCAGGATCGAGGACATAGAAGCAATAATCTGGCGCGGCTTTTCGGGCCGTTGCCGCCACGTGAAGGTTAATACTCCGAATTCCAGCAAGACTCATGAAAGCGGTTGGCATTCCAGCTGAGATTTCAACCGCCGCCTCTCGCGTCCCAGCAGTAGGAGTGGTGATGCTCACCCCAACGACAGCGCCGGTCACGAAGGAGCTATTGGCCAGCGCCCAATTCTTCGCGGCATGGACGGCTTCTTCGTTTCCTCCGTCGCTCTCGACAGCAGCAAGAGCCGCCGAATCGGCCATCTCCTGCAGCTTGGATTTCCAGGAAGCGGCATTGACAAAGTCAATGCTAAGGCCAAGGGCCAAGCCCAGTGGCACCACCATTAAGGCCATCGCGACGGCAAAGTTCCCTTTCCTTTCGAGCAGCAGATCTTTCAGTGTCCGCATCCAGAAGCCCTCTCTTAAGAGCAACTTAGACCGAAGGCGGTTTAGAATTTACTAAATTAGAACAATCAAACGCAGTGGCAATTCACGCTCGGCAGAAAGGCGATGCAAGCTGTCTCGCTACTCACTGGCTGAGTGAAACGCGGCAGACCTTGAAGTCAGCGATGTGCTAATTCTCTACTTAAGGCCGAAGACTTGCTGAGCTTGGTCAGACTGCAACAAGTCGCGTGCCGAATGTCCTACACCCGGCAAAATCACGAGCCGCCAATTGAAAGGCCACCCGTTAGCGGTCGCGACAGCTTGCGCCAGCTCAAAAGTGAACTGCCCCCGATCCAAACGCGTCTCTCCTTGGCGCATAGCAGCTGCGCTTTCGTTTAGATCGACATCGCCAGTGTCGTCTTCTCCAAGATAGATCGTTAGAGGCAAAGCCAGATAGGCCTTCAACTCCTGAGAGGCTTGATCCGGCGTATAGACGCAGCCCGAGGAGAGACATCCCAGCCCGTAAGCTGCCGCCTCTGCTAGCGAGGGCAATACGTAGGTCGACGGATTGGCTACGACCACTCTCTTGGCATCCGACAAGGCAAATGCTGCAACACGCGACATGAATTGACCTCCCGCCGAGTGCCCAAAAAGGTAATACTGCGCAGTCGGCAGCCCCTCTCGGGCCCTCGCCCAGTTTACCAAGCCCTTCACGTACCAGACAGTCCACCTGTCCCGAGGTTGAATTGTGCCCGAGTTGACAATGCCTCCCCGCTGATAGCTCCAGCCTGGGAACCTTTCCAGGTCGAAAAGCGGCGCCATAACGATCAGGCAATTTCGATCCGCAAGAGGCTGCGCGTAGTCTCGGTAGGATTCGGCCGTTCGGCTTAGTCCATGGAACACGAACAGGATCGACGGATTGGCACAGTTCTTCGGATGATAGGTGTATACCGTCAACTTTATGCCGTTAATAGTTGCTGAGGTCGTACCTTTTCCAACCTTCCAGGCAAGTACTTGGCCTGAATACGTCAGACTACAGCCTAAGACGACTGCCGCTAACAGACGGATTAGAAATCGCACCTGTCGCTCCCATGGACGATCCCGCAGGGATGACATATCCCATTAGCGGCAGCTAAACAAATCAAAACCGGCTGAGCAGTAAAGAGTTCGTTTCTCCAAGTCTGGTCCTCGCAACGTTCGCAAGCGACGCCTCCGCGGCACCTCAGCGTCCTGAGTGACAGGGTATCGGCTCCTCGTTTTGTCGGCACGTATCGCTCGCGCCGCCATTGCGATCGAGGAACCCAGTGCAAATCCGCGTACGGCAACGCATAAGCTTCGGAGCCTCACGCCAGTGCAGGGATGGCCAATTTAAGGCATCTGTCTTGAACGGCTACGACAACATCGGCGAGTCCAGGCGACAACGCCAGCAACCGATCGATTGTCGCGCGACCGGCTGCCCCTCCCATTATCTTTGGTTGGTAATCGAGGCGCGGGTCTCTGTTTTGAACGTAAACTGGAAAAATATCTAAACAGATCTGCTTCGCACCAAAGTGGAAGCAAGGCAGAATGGACTCCCCTTTGCTGTTTCCGGACCCAAAAGCAAAATTGCCGACACTGTATAATATCGGCCGACCATTATAAATCTCGATCGGCTGAAGGATGTGGGGATGATGGCCGATGACTGCGTCCGCACCCAGGTCGATAAATAGCCGTGCTTTCATGCGATCTTGCTCGGTAGGTTGGCGCTGGTATGGCAAACCCCAATGTACCATCACGGCGATCCGATCGACCAGTGGACGAAGCTGGGCCAGGTCACGCTCGACGAATTCGGGCACATCTTGTGCGGAGCCTGGAAGTTCGCCACGAGCCGCTGTTCGACGGTTCCAGTAATATCCGAGAAGTCCGATACGGATATCTGCGCCATCAAAAATCGCGGGGTGGTAAGCAGAGCTCTGGTTCCTACCACCACCGTACGGTTGGATATACTGTCGCTCTAACGTGGCTAGCGTCTCAACCACGCCACCCCGACCGCAGTCTTGAATGTGGTTATTCGCGACAGTCATGGCAGCGAAGCCTGCACGACGTAAGACAGAGGCTGACTTGGGATCGACTTTGTATGAGTAGTTCCGAGTGGTACCTGCTTTCTCTGAGATGGTGGAGAACGGCCCCTCAAGGTTTCCCGTTATCAAAGCGCAGCGTCTAAAGATCGGCCTGATCCAGGCGAAGGCATAGTCTGGGCCAAACCTGCGGATACGATGACGCATCCGCATCCCGGTCATCACATCTCCGACCGCCGCCAAATGGTACGGAGCGCTGGCGGACGAAGAGAGGAACTGTTCAAGTTGGTCCGGGTCGATGAGATCGATGTCATCCGGAATTATGACCTCTGAAAACTTCTCGCGAATATTTTCAACATGGCGCCGGACTTCTTCCGACTCACTGAGGCGGTAGAGGGGTGGCTGAACGGAGGGTGCCAACAATGTCTCAACCGCTGAAGAACTAAAGCCGATCCCACGTTTCTCAAAAACGCTTCGGATCAGTGTTTCGTACCGGCTGCTGAATCTCGTTCGGTCTGCATGAAGCAAACACGAGGCGAAGTTCTCCGGAAATGACCTGAGGGCGCGCGTTCGAATTCCGGAAGGAGCATACGGGCTATCAGAAAGTCGTCCCAGCGCCAAAAGGGCAGCTACAACTAACGAAATGCAAGTAAGTTCGTCTCCCGGAAAAGCCTTGTGCAGGTCCCACATTGTCGCCGCTATGATTTGCGCGACCAGCGCCTCCTGCGGCGGCATGTCGGCATCGTCCATACGTGAGTCATTGGCAAGAGTATCCGATGGTACGAACTCGGCATCATGACGGAGGTGCCAGCACCATAGGTAGGGAGTCGAGAGCATCGAGGCCGCAAAGTATGTGCTCAAGGCGTACTCAAGTGGGCCGGGCCTGCTGAAACTGGCGCGCGGTGCATGCAGCCTGTCGGCTTGGATGTCAGCGGTATGGCGCACCACGTGAAGTCCGAATGCCTGATATATGAAGCTGGCATTGTGCGAGGGGTCGCACAGATAAGCACCGCCTGAAATTCGTGGAAGCCACCCTTCCGCCGTGACTGCACGCCCCGGGCCAAACAGCAATTCCCCACAGAGGGGGATCGAAAAATCATCGAGATTTTCGATTCTTGCTGGATATCGGTATTTGGTCCCTTTGACCGGCACCAACCTAAGCAGGTTCCCGTTAACTCCCCCTTGTTTCGGCTGGTGCGCATTGACGATCGCCCTGACCTTCGGCAAGGGGCCCTCGCCGAGTGAACGAAGCACTTCGTTCACTCGATGAGCCATCAAGGAGACGTGGTAGTAGACGTTGACCTGGCCGAAGCGTGCCGCAGTCTCACAACCTTCCTGTTCACCAAGAATGCCGCCGCCAAAAGGCTTGAAGACATAGTTACCTTGCTTGTCGGGCAGTGCTTCGCCCATCTCACCCGTGGGCCAGTTAACTTCCGCGGCTGGATGACCAATTACGTCCACGTACCGCCCACGCAGGCCTTGCCTCTCTGTGTTCTGGTAAAGATAAGGCAGTTCGACCTCGGTTGAATGCACCCGGCCGCCAGTAAAATCTGAATCGCAACGCTCCCAGACGTAAACAGATCCAGTCGCCATCTTTTTCCCCAAAGCTACTGTTTCTTCTGCGAATGCTGAGACGCAAGAATTCACAAGTCTTGCGCTCTGCAAGCCTCCAAACCTTTCGCCGACGGTGCTGAAATTGAGTCCGAAAGGACATGCCGTCGGTTGCAGGCCAACTCTCTACGGGGCGCGGAGATTGTCCTTTAACATGCTCTGGGGCCGCATTTCCCTCCATGGTGGGAAGCTGGATCCGCATCTGCAGCCCAGCTTCCTGGAGCCTTTTGGCCTCAATTCGCCCGCCCCTTTTTGGGGCTACACAAAATCAATCTCCTGAGGAAGCACATCTATCAGATGCTTGCGACCGGCTTTTTCTTCTCTCCGTTTATTCGAGCTGCCTTACTGAGGCCGCCTGCTGAACTGTTATCCTCACCCGATGCAGCGAGCTCTTGCCGAGCGCTCTCCAATGCCTTCGCTGCAGATCCCTCCTTAATCACCTTAAGTTCTTCCGCGACCATATTCGATTTTATGAGATGCCACTTGTCGAGGGAGGCGGCGCGCACGAAGCCGTAAGCCGATGGCATACGGACCATCAGCCAGCCTAGCTTCAATAATTCCTCCGTGAAGCCTCTCACGAACGCTGCCCTGCCGACACGCCGTCCAGTTAGGCGCCTGAATGTCTTGTACGACATTCTTGCACGGGTTCGCGGCTGTCCCGCTTTGTTTGTGGTGCGTTTCAAGGTCAAAGCAACGAGTGTCGCCGCATCATTTAGCGAAACAATCGGTGTGGCAGTTGGCGAAACAGTATCCATAACTTTACTCTCCTTTGCTTCAGCAGAATCGATAAACTCATCACTGCTATCGAACGTCGTTCGTCTCGGGCCGAACCGAAGGAAATGGGGCCACTTCATCGAACCAGCCATCCTTTTTTGCCAAATACGACATTGCCATTGCGTGCATGGCAGCCCTTATTTGCGGTGGCCGCGACTGAGACATAGATGTGACAGGTTCCGCAGCTAGCTCACCAGATCTCGACACAAGCGCTATTTTGGCGCCCGATCCGTCAGTGCTCCATCTCAAAGTTAGAACCAAACCACCACTGTGCAGGTGCCGACGTAGGTCGGTATCAATATCAGGCTCGGAACTTACCAATATTAGTCGTGTAGTCGGCAAGGTCGACAGCGAACGGCGGGACCATTCATCTTCGCTGTTAACAATGAAATAACCCTGGTTGCCGCGCTGCAACACCCGCTGAGTGAGATCTTCGAGAACTGTACCATTATCTGCATCCGTTCGAGTCATCGAGACCGCGCGGCAAGCACCCAGACAAAGACCGCTCGCCCAAAGTCTGTCCGGAGAGGCTGCATAAACCAGAGCTTCCAGGAACGGGTCTCTGGCCAGCATTTGCGGGGTTGTCCGCCGGCCAAATTCCTGGGGTACAGTGTTGATGTAAGCGCCTCTTTTCGACAAGAGACCAACTCTTCGCCCTTCGGCTTGGAACCGGTGATCGATTGCTGTTGCCACCATACCAGTGTGTCGATCGCCAATGACGAGTACGGTGGCGATTTCCGATGAGCCCGGCTCATTGTACATATTGGCCAGGATTACCTCACTCACATCTCTCGAGATCCCCGCTCGCGGCCAAAGATGAAACTCGATCCCCGGCCGTGCATTTACCTCGATGACAGTACACCCGACCTCTTTGTAAGATCTTGCAATGTCGGGCATGATGAGATCTATCCCGGCAATGCTAAGGCCGATGACTCTGACGATGCGCTCGCACAGTTGCTTGTTATCTGGATGAACGGAGCTTGTAACATCGACCGGGATGCCTCCACGGGCGAGGTGACCGGTAGGTCGGAGAACCAAAGGCTGCCCGGAAATTGGGACGGACTCCGGCGTATGACGATGCAAGGCTAGGTGCCGTAGCAACTCATCGTCGATTTCTACAGGAGAAAGACGTCTCCCGTCTCTGTCCGGTTCTCGATTCAAATCATGAATCAGGTCAAGTATCGTTTTTTCACCGTCGCCAACGACTTGGGGGGGGCAACACATGACCGCCGCCACGAGGTGATAGTCAACGACTGTCGCTCGAAATTCCGGGCCGGCGATGAACTGCTCAACCAAGACGCCATACCGCTCTGACTGAGTGACGTCGTGCGCTATATCGAATGCAGCCTCAACTGCACGGCGTCCCCGCAGTTTAACCGAAACTCCCCGCCCCTGATTTCCCTGAGCCGGTTTCACCACGACGGTCTTACCCAGCTGTTTAGCGGCAGCGACGGCCTCAGGTTTGGTGCGAACGGTAATTTGACGGGGTACTGGGATCCCCGCTTGCGCCAAAAGTCTGTTGCCCAGCCTTTTGTCCAAGGCCACCTTCGCCGACGCAAACGATGTAGAACCCGATATCGTTGAGAACAGCTGCTTCTGGTGCTTGCCTTGGCCAAGGCGAAGGTGGTTACGGGCAATGAACTCGAACGGGATGCGATTTCTCTTAGCTGCAGCTACAAGCACAGCGGTCGAATTTGAAAGACGCCGTCTCTTCGCCCTTTCCAGGTTTAGCTCCCGAGTCTGAGCGTATTTCGGTGCCCCGTCCTCGCCTCGCGCCGCCTCACCAATCGCCTCAACGACAGCCGAAGCAGCCGCGCGCGACATCTGCGGGTCATCCGACTCCCAAACGATTGCAAGATGGCTTTCGGACGGGTCGCCTACTAGCGACGCCGTCGGCGAAAACGAATAGAAATTCATCGCGCGGCGAAGCTCAAGATCAGCGGACAGGATTGCATCGGCAATGTAGCGAGGGACCAAAGCGTCTTGTGCACAACCGGGAAACATTTCGGACAGCGCTGAGCGAGCCAGCGCAGTAAAATCGGAGATGCAAGAAACCGCTAGCTGCCCGATATTCAGGGTTAATTTGACCACCGTGTTCGTGCTATGCACATTAAGTCCCGACAGCACCTTAAACCTGACAATCTCAATTTTTCCCAACTCTTCAGATAGGCTGACCATAACCCCACTTTTGACCCCCTGATGTTCACGCTCCGCCTGCTTTTCGACCGTGTCCCACCGGTCGTGATGTAGACTTCCTGAATACCGTTGCGTTGCAGCCACTTCAAAAGCATCTCGAAAACCGGCCGCCCACCGATCGGCATGAGAGGCTTCCGCAAGACCAATGTGAAGGTGCGAGGACGTGGCCCATTCCACCACATTGAATGACTGCTTTCTTCTGATCCCCCCTTCTCGGCCTGAACGCCCCTGAATGCCATTGTCACGGCCGCAGCATCCGGAAGTCGAATTCTTGTTCTCTTAAAAGGCCGGTGAGATTTCCCGCCAGCCTGATCCGGACATTGCAGCTGGATGGTATGTGCCATCGAGGGTTGTGTCGTCGTGCGTTCGAATGGCGGGGATCCAGACGTTATGGTGTTCAATAGCCGTGCCGATAAAATCACGAGCAGAGAGGAAGAAAAAAAGCGTAAAAAGCGTAAATTGAATAAAGGTCGAATAGAAAAAGACTTGTAAATGCCACCTGAGTATAAGTGGGGCGAGTATCATGTCTGTTTCAAGAATTAAACGCGGGCGCCTGAAGAGAGCTAAACGCTCATTCGCTACCCGCCGAGTCGCGGCATCTCACATGCGGACACTCGTCACCGGGCCCCTACAGCCCGTCGCTGGCGATCTTGTTTTGGCGCGCGTTGATGAACTCGGCAATCACAGCAGACTGGAGCTCATCTGCGGCCGAAAAGCGATCATGTTTCCCGGAGATGAGATAATCCTCTGTTATGGAAACAGGTACGCTCCTGACCAGTTCGAGGCCGTAATAGGCCCCGATCTGGGGCCGTGCGACTTAGTAGCGGGGGGAGGCATCGCGGCATGTGAGCTTTCCAGGCATGCTCGCATGCTGGCGCCAACCAAGATCACCCCTCTCGGCCTGATTGGCGACAAGTTCGGCCGCCGGCTAAACGTGTGGGATTACAAGGTCAGCTCAGACGATTTACCCCCTTCACTGCCGATTGTTCTGTCGCTTGGGACCTCAATGAACGCCGGCAAGACATTGACGGCGACGTCATTGGTCAGAGGATTCAAAAAGGCGGGACTGAAGGTCGCCGCACTGAAAATCACAGGAACTGGCTCGGGTGGCGACACTTGGATTGTGCGGGATGCCGGAGCCGACATCGTTCTTGATTTCACAGATGCAGGATTTGCAACGACGTATTTAGCCCCGGTAGATTTGATTGAGAAGGGTGCTTTCCGCCTACTGAACCATGCCGCTGAAAATGGATGTGACGTCGCTGTTATTGAGATTGCCGATGGGCTGCAGCAGAAGGAAACTTCTGAACTAATTCTGGCTGAATCATTGCGTAGCATAGCTCTTGGCGCGATTTTCGCTTCCTATGACGCGATGGGAGCAAAGTATGGAGTTGATACCCTCCGCGCTGCTGGCCACAAGGTACTTGCAATTAGCGGCAGGATCGGGCGCTCGCCGCTCGGTGTGAGGGAGGCTGAAGAAGCCACTGGTCTGCATGTCTATTCCCCATGGGAGCTCCAGGATGGGGCACTCAGCCCCGTTCTACGGGCCCGCGCTTCTGAAAAACTAGCTAACGGACAGAGCAATAATCCATACCTTCGGCGCATAGCTGACTCCTCAAATCCAACTATGGCAATCGGCCAGGGTCGAGCCCATTCTTCCCAGCTGCGAGTTGATTTTTTGGGCAAGCTCGCGCACGAACTGATTCTGGCAGAGTTGGGAGAAACACCTGGCCACGGAAGGCCTGCCAGCGACAGCAGGGCGACATGGCCCAGTCCCTTTGGGAGCGTCTTGGTCACTTTGCCCGAGGTGCTATCGCAAGGCTCGAACCCCGCGTTTATGTCGATCCAGGCGCCCGCTGAGATGATAGAAGCGGCAGTGTTGGCAAAAACCCGTGGAGCCCTCAAGTCATCTCTGGGCAGCCTGGTCCAGGCCCTCGGGTGCCCTCCTCTGTCCGCCACCCAAATGTACAATCTCGTGAGCGGAGCTTGGTCGATGTTCGAGGCAGTTGATCACGATGAACGCCTTTTGGGAGCAAATCGGCATCAGCAAAATGTTCTTGCAGGACCTGCTTTGAGCCCTCATGACGATTTGGATGGGATGATCATGAATTTCTCGGGAATTTTCAACGAGGGCGGCGACCAGCATGCCCCGCTTGGGCGGGCGTGAAAGACGGTGTCCTTGGTGAGAACACGAGGTAGGCGGCGGTACAGCGCCCCGCTCAGCGAAATGTGGCGAAGGTCGATACCTGGCCTTGCTGCGGTTGTGGGTTTTGGTGTCTGTATCAATGCGCTCCGATTTGCTGGGCCGCTTTATTTTATACAAATATTCGACCGGGTCATTTCCAGCCGCAGCGTGGAAACCCTTATTATTCTGACCTTGGCCGCCTTGCTCGCTCTGGTAACCGGCGTCGTGCTGGAAGCCATTCGTCACCGTATGCTTTCCCGCTGGAGCGTTTGGATCGAGCACCACTTGACCAGCCAGTCCGTGAAAGCCGGATTGACGGCAGGCGTCCCCAATCCGCCGCTTCTGACCAGCATCGAGAAAGTCTCCAGCTTTGTTGAGCGAGGGCTAGCTGCTTGGCTGGACGTGGTCTGGGCTCCCGTTTTCCTGTTATGTGTATACTTGATCCATCCTGTTCTCGGCCTGATCGCGTTGGCAGGCATGGCTTTGCTGACAGGTATGAGCCTGCTCAAAGAAAAGATCACACAAGAGCCCCGCCAAGCTGAACGTGAAGCTGCCAAGCAGGCGAAAGAGGTATTGATCTCAGCGGAAAGGCACAAAGACGTAGTCGGCGCCTTCGCAATGGCCGACGCGATCGCCGGTCGCTGGGGTAGGAACAGAGTAGATGGCTTTTTGCAGCGGGAGCGGCTTAATGCCAGAGGATCGAGCCTTGATGCAGCGATCCGGGCGCTGAACCGTTGCGTTTACATAGTTCTATTGGCATCGGGCATCTGGCTGTTCCTGAACGATTCGGCGTCCCTCGGAGGCGTATTTGCAGCCCGGCTCATTGCCAGATTTGCTTACAGAATGGTGGAAAAGGCAGTTCGGGAGCTCAGAAGCCTTAGGGAAGCGCGGGAGGGATACTCTAAGATTAAGGCGGAGCTTGCCAAACCGTTGGACGTAGAGCCGTCTCTGCTTCCTGGAACGCCGCACGGCTCGTTAGTTCTCGATCAAGTTACATTCAGGCATGCTGGATCGCGAGCAGACGTATTTAGGAAACTGTCGCTTTCTCTGGCTCCTGGGGAATTGCTGCTGGTCATAGGACGTGCAGCCACCGGCAAGACGACGCTTTCTCGTCTTCTCATTGGTTTGCTCAAGCCCCGCACCGGTCAGATCCGCTTGGGAGACATGGACATAACCAGGCTTCCGGATAATGTTAGAGCTGGAGGCATTGGCTATTTACCTCAGCACGTTGAACTGTTTGAGGGAACCGTCGCGGAAAATATTGCACGGTTTCAACAAAGTTCTATCGATGACGTGGTTTCCGCAGCAAAAATAGCCGGAATACACGAAATTATCGTTCGTCTGGGCCAGGGCTATGACACTTTGCTTAACGACTCGGTCGGCCTGTCCGGGAGTGAACGGAAGCGAGTAGCCCTTGCCCGCGCGCTTTTTCGCGCGCCGAGACTTATTGTCTTGGACGAGCCATTCGCCAATTTGGACCCTGCCTCGAAGAAGGCCCTTGAGTCGGCGGTTAGGCTTATGAAGGATGCGGGAAGCTCGGTAATTGTGACCATGTCCGGACAGACCAACCGCCTTGCCGGACTAGTTGACAGGTCGCTGATCCTGGGAAGTCGATCGCCCGAGCTCACCGAAGGTTCCGTTCGTCCCGTTCGCTTAGGGAAAACTGAATTGCGGAGCGTTAAGTGATAGCTTCGCTCGCCCTTGGCACCAAACACCCCGGCACCCAGCAAGCCGAAGATCCGCCGCCGTTTGGTAGGCGTTTAGTGATCTCTGGTTTCGCGATAGTCGCTGCCTTCTCGACCCTGACCGGCATGTGGCTTGTCGCGGCACCTATCCAGGGTGCGGTCTTGGCCACCGGGGTGGTGAATGTCGCGTCAAACGTCAAGACAGTTCAGCACCTCGAAGGCGGCATCATATCAGAGATATTGGCTCAAGAAGGAGATCGCGTGTCCCCAGGCCAGGTGTTGATACGATTGCAAAACACCGCTTCGACGGCCGCTGCAAATGAAATCAAGGCGCAGTGGTACGAGGCGAAGGCTACCGAAGCGCGCTTGGTCGCGGAAAGAGATGGAAAGGACACGATCGAAATTCCGCCTGAATTGAAAGCGTCCGGCAAATTGGCAGCGGATGCTGTTTCCGGGCAGGAGAGTGTCTTTCGGACACGTCAAAACCTCTTCAGAGAGCAGCTCTCCCTGCTGCAGCAAGCAACCGGAAGCATGGCGAAGGAGATAGAGGGTTTTGAAGGGCAAGTCGTAGCGGCTACTCGAAAACTCGCGCTAATCGAGGAGCAATTAGGTGATGTCCGCAGCCTGTATGAAAGGAAGTTGGTGGTCAGGACACGCCTGGTAGATTTGGAAAGAGAAAAGGCAGACGTGGGAGGTGCCCTAAGCGGGTATGTAGCATCGATCGGCGCGACCCAGCAAAAGATGGAGGAGACGAAATTCAAGATCGCCGAACTTAGCGCCTCGACGACGGCCGATATCGTCGAGGCACTAGGAGAAACACGCGCCAAAATATACGAATACGAGCAGCGAATGGCGGCTGCTGATGACGTGGCGACGCGTACCGAGATACGCGCTCCTATCGGAGGCACCATAGTGGGACTTAAGGTCCACACGAATGGAGGGGTCGTAGCGGCCGGAGAGCCGCTAATGGACATCGTCCCTCAAGAAGACAACTTCGTTGTTGTGGCAAACGTTGACCCCCTCGACGTCGATCAGGTGAAAGTAGGGCTGCACGCGACGGTTTGGCTGAGCGCTGTGAGCAAACGTTACCAGCAACCGATGAGCGGTGACGTTCGCACTCTTTCAGCTGACCGACTAATTGATCCTCGGACCGGTCAAGCTTTCTATTCAGTTCGAATTGTTCTGAGACCGGAGTCTTTGAAAGCAGCGCCTGTAGCATTGCAAGCTGGGATGAGCACGCAGGTCATGATCGAAACTGGAGCGAGGTCAGCATGGGAGTATCTCAGCGCTCCTGTCTACGCCGCTATGGGTCGCGCCCTTCGTGAATAAAAGAACGAGCAATAAACAAAGAATTGGAAGTTCCCGTTAAAGTGCAATTGGGCGGATATCATGTCTTCTTCAAGAATTCGCGGGCACCAGAAGAGAGCTAAACGTGAATTCGCTACCCGCTGGGTCGCGGCATATCACATGCGCACACTTGCCACCGGACCCATACAGCCCGTCGTTGGCGATCTTGTTTTGGCGCGCGTCAATGAACCAGGCAGTCAAAGCAGATTGGAGCTCACCTGCGGGAGAAAAGCTCAGTTCCGTAATTTGGTCCCAGTCCGTGTGCTTGATACGATCGATGACCTTCGTAGCGCCATGACGCGGGAGACGGGCTCTGGTACGGCATTCCTCGACTACCTCCTCGAAGGTCCATACCAGTCGGGAAAGGGCGTCTGGATCAACCGCCGTAGCGAGGTCGTCGACTTCTACCGTAGCCTAATCGCCCGGTGTCCCCATCTTGAATCCGAGAGTCCGTATGGCGAGCACTACCGGACGAGAAATGTGCGGACGCGCGGCGACAACAGAGTCACGCTCCGACGTATCCAGGATGCTCCGGCCGAACACCAGCAAGCGGTCGCAGGGCACCGGCAGGAGCGCGCATTAAGCCGGCAGAGGCCGGTCGTCGTATTTGCCGGCGGACCGGCCGCGAAGATCGGCGCTATAATCGCGTCGTTGGTCGCGGATGGCGGATCCCAACGCTACGAGGTGAAATTCGTGCTGGACGGCGCCGAACAGTCCAACGAGAGCGGTTCGGCAAGTTACGAACACATCAACCATGCCAATGCTCTCAATGCCGAGCAGGACAACACAGGTCTCGGCATTCTTTTCTCGGCTGTGAAGCGGGCCCTCGTCGGCGAGCGTGATCCGGCAGTCGCGCTCGACGTTGAGTACAAGAAAGTCGATCTCTGGCCCCGCGCGATCGCTGCTCGCGATATACCGATCTATCTTGGGAATGAGCTCCATGGGCGCTGGCAAACACTCAAGGCAATGCTTGGGCTCCAGAACGATCACGTCAAGAGCCGGCTTGCCTCTAAGGCGTCTAGCGAGATCCTGACTTATCTCGAACAGAGCCTCGACTGTTCGTTCCGGCTTCCGAACGAAATCCGAAGGGCCGTCTTCCTTTACTTCACCCCGTCTCACTTCAGGCATTCGCTGAAAGACAATACCGACCTGGAGAGGAAGGTGGGGCTTCGTCCTCAAGGGCTATCTGCCGAAGACCTCACGCGCCTCTATGGCGCCGGCATCCTTGAGAAGATCGTGGCGGCGGATCTGTTTCCCGAGAATGCCTGCATTCGTCATGGATTCGATGCCGTCTGCCGCGAAATCCTTGAGCGCCGCGGCGCGGAATATATCCATAGGCACGCCATCCGCCAGATCTATCTGGAAAAAACAGGCGACACGACCAGAGCCGTTGCAGTCGTAATTGAATCACTTGCGACTGGCGAACAGCGTTGTCTGCCTGTCGACCATTTGGCGCTTTCCCTAGGGCCGACGGCTACGTTCCAGTACGGCGACGCTCCGGGGCTGGCGAACAGGACCTTGGACCGTATGAAGATCGGCTTACCAGTTCCATACCAGACCATTGCAGCCGGTCTCTCCGCACAGGTCCTGTTCCGAATCATCGACCCCGTGAAGGCGCAGAACATTCCGTTCACGGGAATGAAGCAAACGCATTTCGTTGAGATCGGCAGAACCAAAACGCATGTACTGATCAAGGTAACTTGCGGCGGCGTGATCGGGCTCCCGGTCTACAGCCGAAGCTACGGCATCAGCGCCTTAGCAAGCCTCCTGAGGACGATCACGCCTGAGATGGGGCTGCGATTTGAGGACGTGGTTTGCGCTTGGCCCTGCACTCGCGCCGTCAATGCCTCGAACAACGGGCAGATCGTGCAGTTGGCACAAAACAGTGTAGCGCGTTTCGGCGAAGGCGGAACGGGAATGTCGAAAATGGCGACTAATGCTCAGACCATGATTGATCTACTTGGCTTGGACTGGCCGCTGCCTTTAAACCTTAAAATTTCCCGCAAGCTCTATGAACATACAATCATCGATCATGTCTCCCGCATTGAGAGCCGGCTATTCAATGGCCGCTACCATCAACTGCCTTCGAAGTGACGAGGCGGGCCACAAGGAAGCCTCGTGTGTTCCGTGCTGATTATGAAACCTGCCGTTCTCCGATGGCTGGGGAGCGTCGGCGGCGCCAGCGGCATTACTGCGGGACTGGGTGGGACAATGGGCGGCACCAGCGGCATTGGCCTTTCACGATGCTGGCCTTCTCTACAGCACTCGAAGCGCTGCAACTTGAGAACCGCGAACTCGGCTACGCCCGCCCGATCCGCCGATTTTCCTTGCGATAGTGCTTCATATGGCGCGCCGGTAAGCGGACTCTGCTCACCCGCAGCAACGCAGCTTGAATTGGCAGGCTGATGAGTGTGGGGAAAGGCGGTAGCGCTCTCCCGCTACCAGTCTACCTTTAAGCTATTGAATCATAAGGCGCTGCGATTGGCTTCGGCACCGACCTCGACGGCGATAGCCAGGAAGATCAAGGGCTCGAATTCGCCCTCCGGACAGAGGTGCTTTCGCCGGCTGCGGTCATCCGCTCCGCGACCCGCACGAACGCGGCCCTTCTCCAAAGGGAGCACGATATCGGCCGCATTGCGGTCGGTTACCGCTCCGATCTCATCATAATCGACGGCGACCCTCTCAGGGATATCCGGATCCTTGGCGCGCCTAAGCATCTGCGGCTGGTAATGGTCGGTGAACGACTGGCGAAGAACGATCTCCTCTGAGGAAACCAAGATGGACAGACCACGCATCCTGCTTACCGGCGCCGACGGCACCATCGGCACCGCCGTGCATGCGGAGCTTAGCGGCTCAGGGGCCGAAGTGATCACCCTTGGACATCAGCCGGGGCCGATGATCGATCTCGTGGCCAACTTTGCCAGTGACGACGATCTTGGCCAGGCGATTGGGTCGATCACCCCCAGCCTCGACGGGTTGGTGTTCGCCCATGGCATGCTGGAGCCGGGGCCAGTTGATCGGGTGCCTCCTGTCGCGTGGCGACACATGCTGGATATGAATCTAAACAGCATATACACGATCATCCATGCCTCGCTGGAGCGGCTTGCCGAGAACGCCAGCATTGTCATTGTGTCGTCGACTGCCGCATTCGACCACAGTCCTGTTGGCGGGCCTCACTATAGCGTGAGCAAATGGGCTCTGAGCGGGCTCGTGCGCCATCTCGCGGACGATCTTGGGCCTCGGGGGATACGTGTCAATTCGGTGTGCCCGGGAACCGTTGAAGGTCCTATGGCCAGGGCGCTGCTCGGCGAACCGGACTATCTGGCGTCGTTGCAGGGCATTCCGCTTCGTCGAGCAGCGGATGCATCCGAGATCGCGGATGTCGTGTCGTTCCTCTTAAGTCGGAAGGCGAGCTATGCGACCGGCGCGAACATTCCCGTCTCCGGCGGCTATCGATAGAGTTAGTGATCGCGGCCCTGACCAGCCTGTCCGGATAACTCATTCGGTTGTTTCGCTCCATAATAACTACGCACTGGTGTGCTCTCGCCGGATTGACGAAGTGCCCGACGCTTCAGAAAGTCGCTCGGCGTGTATTGGCCGAAGCGGAGGCAGCTGATGGATGTCCTTGGCGATGACGATATCGACACGCCAGACTCTATTCCCACGAGACATCGCAGACGCGTTTGGCCATGCAGGGGATGGACCGCGTCATTCGGCTGGTCGCATGCAAACCGCTAATTGACGAACCAATGGTGGACCTCGTGGCGAGCCGCCCTATAAGTCATTGATAAATAGTACTTTGGTGGGCGGAGGATGTGCCAGGAATAATGATTTTATTGTCCTTTTCGCGGGCCAAAACCAGAAGTCTTCCCATATCTTTTCGTAAGCTCCCGCCATCGTATGTGCCCTGCGCCAACAAACATGCCGTCCAAACTGAACCAGGAAGGAAGCGGAAGAGCGGGCAAGTCAGTCAAATTGAAGGACAGGCGCGCACGTCATCTGCGAGCACTTCGGCCGACCTCTCTGCTAAGTAGATAGCTGGGAACCGCAACCAAGGAAGCTGCAACCAACCGGTTTTTCCCTGGGCAATCTTGACTAGATGTCGAGGAGGCTCGCGACCACGCGATCCGGCGCGACGCCTGGCACGGATTGGGCAGGCACGCCTGTCGTGACCAGCACCGAGCGCAGCCCCGCGCGCTGGCCGGCGAGGATGTCGGTAGCGACCTGGTCGCCAATCATGATGGTCTGCGACCTCGGCGTGCCGATAAAGGCAAGCGCCTCTTCGATCATGAATGGCTCCGGCTTGCCGACCACGATCGGGGCGCATCCCGGCACAGCAGCCGTCATCGCGGCCATCAGCGTGCCGACGCAGGGCTCATAGCCATCTTCCGCCGGTGTGAGTATATCGGGATTGGTGACGACCACCGCTGCCCCGCCAAGCGCTGCGCGCACGGCAGTCCGCAGTTTCGCATAGGTCAGTGCATAGTCAAAACTGAGGACGACGATCTCGGCATCCTCGCCGGCGCGCCGGAAGCCACCAACCTCCAACGCCTCGAAGAGCGGCCTTTCGCCGATCGCGAACACGGTTGCGCCGCTCGGCCAGCGCCGGCGCATCAGGCTCACCGTCGCCGCGATGGCGCCGAAGACCTGACCCTCCGTAACCGGCACGCCCATGCGACAGAGCTTCGTGGCGAACTCGGCCGAGGATTTGGTCGTACTGTTGGTCACGAAAACATAGGGCACGCCGTTGCTGTGCCAGGCCCGAAATGCCTGCACTGCGTCAGCAATGGGATTGTCACCGCGATAGACGACCCCATCGAGGTCGGAAATGATGCCGCTTATGGTCGTGTCCTTTGGCATGGAGCGTGGCAGCATCATATGGGCGTTCAGTCGGTCGGCGGGCACGCCAATATCCAGGACCTTCAACTGCAGGGCCCGACGGTTTCTGCGACGCCAACATAAGTGAAGAGCACGCGGATGGACCATCGCCAGCGATCCGGAATTCCTGTGCTGAGCGTGGAGTCCGCATCCGAGCAATGTCGTCTTGCCTGCCCAAGAAGCGTGCAGCGAAAAGCGTCAGCAACGGAATCGTGGAGCGGCAGGTATCAGGCCGGAACTGCATCTGGTCTAGAGTTTTCCGATCCCACCCGGAAAGTGGTGGAATGAACCGGCAACCAGGTAATCCACACGATCGGATCCCTGCCGCGTTCAAAAAGAAAATTCACGCACGTTCAGGGGAACAACAAATGATCAATCGCAGAGATATCATGCTTGGGGCGCTGACCGGAGCCGGCGCCTTCGGTTTCGGCCGCGTGAATCCGGATTTCCTGAGAAGTTCAGCCTTCGCGGCCGAGGAGCGCAATTTGCGTTTCCTCGGTGCGGAAGCCCTGACCGGCAACTGGGATCCGACCACCCACACCAATCTCGGACAGCTCATCGTCGAAGGATTCGTCTTCGGCTATCTGACCCGCGCCCCAATGAAGCCGGAGAACCCCGGCGAGCTGGTGTTCGAACTCGCCGAATCCCTTACGCCCTTGGACACCAACACGCTTGAGGTCAAATTGCGTTCGGGCATCAAGTTTCATGACGGCACGCCGTTCACCTCCGCCGACGTCAAGGCAACCTATGAGTATGGCTCGCAGCCAGACCGCCCGGCGCAATGGTATCCAGGCCCGGTCACCGTCGACATCGTCGATGACCTGACCTGCCGCATCAACACCAAGGAACATGGCTATCCGGCCGCCCTGTACTACTATCTGTCGTCCTTCCTGCCGATCATGGCGGCCAAGGACATCGCCAACAAAGCCCAACTCTCGGCGCGGATGAATGGCACCGGCCCTTTCAAATATGTCGACCAGAAGGGCGACACGACCATTCTAGCCGCCAACGCCGACTTCTTCCTCGGCGCGCCGAAGATCCCCGGCCTCGAATATCATTTCGTCGGCGACACCACGACGCGCACGCTTTCGCTGCTCAACGGAGAAGCCGACATCATCGAACGTCTTGAACAGGAACAGGTCGACACCATCGCCAAGGACGACCGCTTCGCCGTTCACAAGGCGGTGTCAGTGGAAAACAAGTATCTGTTCTTCCGCTGCTCCAAGAAGCCGTTCGACGATCCGCGCGTCCGCCTTGCAGCCTGCCACTCCATCGACCGGTCGCAGGTGCTCGAAGTGCTCGGCGTATCGGGCACGTTTTCCAAGGCCCATATCTCGCCGGTCAAGTTCGGCTATGTCGAGGTGCCGGACTACCCGGAATTCGACCCTGAAAAGGCGCAGTCACTGCTGGCCGAGGCCGGATTCCCCAATGGCGAAGGTTTGCCGGAACTGACCTACTATACGTCGGTCGGTTTCTATCCGAAGACCAAGGAATATGCCGAGCTGATCACCGGCATGCTGCAGGAACAGGGCTTCAAGGTGAACCTGCAGACGCTCGAAGTGGCCGCCTGGGGCAACCTCCTCTACGACAAGCCCGGCGGCGGCGAAGGTCACATGATCGATTGCGGCTGGTGCACCGGTTCGCCGGAGCCGGACCTCGTGATCCGAACACACTTCCACTCCTCGTCCAAGCGCATCACCGGCATCGTGGATCCGGAAATCGATGCGGTACTGGACAAGGAGCGCAACGCCACCTCGATCGAAGAGCGCAAGACGATCCTGCAGCAGGAGACGCTTCCCACCATCGCTCGCAAGGTGCCGGCCTATGCCTTGTTCACCTCCGTCTTCATTCACGCCTACAACAAGAAACTCGATGGTCTCTACATCTATCCGAACGGTATGCAGGACATGAGCAAGGCGACCCTTGCCTGAGCCGCGGCGGACCGGGGCCGGTGCCAACGGCGCCGGCCTCCATTTTCGGCACGCCAACAGGATGGTCGCCCCGTGTTGATCCTCGAATTTCTGGCCAAGCGGATCGCCCAGGGCATCCTCATCGTCGTCCTCACCTCGCTGATCATCTTCACGCTGCTGCGGGTCGTGCCCGGAGATCCCGTACGCCTCATCGTCGGCGGCATGGCACCCGACAATGTTGTCGAGGAGGTGGCCAACAAGATGGGCTTGCGCGATCCGATCATCGTGCAATACGCCCACTATATGGCGGGTCTCGCGCATGGCGACCTCGGCCAGTCCTACATCAGGCCGGTTAGCGGCGGCGTCGCGGCCGGCGGTCAATATGTCGACCCGACCAAGTCGGAGATGGCGCCCGTCGCCGATCTCATCGTCGAGCGACTGCCGCTCACGCTCCAGCTCGGCGGCATGGCGCTGCTGTTTGCGCTGATCATGTCCTTCCCGATCGGCCTTGCCGGCGGCCTGCACCAGCATGGCTGGCAGAACACCCTCGCCTTCGGCGTGCAGTCGCTGTTCGTTTCCATTCCGAACTTCTGGCTGGCGATCATCCTGATCCTGTTCCTGTCGGTGAAGCTCAATCTGCTTCCAGCACTTGGCTACAAGGGTTTCAGCTACGTGTTGCTGCCGGCCTTCGTTCTGGCAGTGGAGATCTCGCCCTTCATCATTCGCACGCTCACCACCTCGCTCGGCGAGGTGATGCAGGCGCCATTCATCGACGAGGCGCGCGTACGCGGCCTGTCGCGGCGGCGCATCATCTATTCGCACGCGCTGCGCAATGCCGCCGTTCCGCTGATCAACCTGCTCGGCATCCAGCTCTCCACGCTGATCGGTGGCGTCCTCGTGATTGAGTACATTTTCGACTACCCGGGGCTCGGCAATCTCACCGTCGTCTCGGTGCTGGGTCGTGATTTCCCGGTCATCCAGGGCATCGCCATCACCACAAGTGCGGTCTTCGTCTTCATCAACATTCTCGTCGACCTGGTGGCCTACCTGATCGATCCGCGTGTGGAGATCTGAGCGTGACCGTGATCTCCACCGATGTCGCCGTCCCTGAGCCCACCCGGACCATGTCCGTTAATCGTCGTATCCTTGCCGCAGCCTGGGGCACGCGAAGTTTCCGCGTCGGTTTCTTCGTCTTCGTCACACTGTTGCTGGTTTCGATAATCTATCCCGAGCTCTCCTCGATCAGCGCCACCAAAATGGTTGTCAAGGACAAGTTCTTGCCGCCGTTGTTCCTGGGCGAGAAATGGAGCTGGATTCATCCGCTCGGCACTGACCAGCTCGGCCGCGACATGCTGATGCGATGCCTCATCGGCCTGCGCTATTCACTGCTGATCGGCATCGTCACGGTGGTGCTTGTGTTCCTGATCGGCTGCGGCCTCGGGCTGCTCGCCGGCTTCAAGGGCAAATGGTGGGAGATGATCATCATGCGCATCACCGACGCCCAGCTCTCTGTTCCAATGATCATCCTCGCCATCACGATCCTCGGCGTTTCGAGGCCGACGGTGCCTACGATCATCATCGTCCTGGCCCTGTCGGGCTGGCCGCTATACGCCCGCGTCGCCCGCAGCGCGGCGATCACCGAGCGCGGCAAGGAATATGTGCGCGGTTTGCGCGTTCTTGGTGCCACGGACTGGCGCATCCTCTTGCTCTATGCCGCGCCCAACATCCTGCCGCCGATCGCCTTCGTCGCCGTGCTCGACGTCGCCCGCATGATGATCTTCGAGGCGATCCTGGGCTTTCTCGGTCTCGGCATCCAGCCGCCGACACCGAGCTTCGGCTCGATCATTTCCGACAGCCGCAAATATCTCATCAACGCCTGGTGGATCGCCACGAGCCCCGGCGTCTTCCTGGCGGTGGCGCTGACAGCCATCAATCTGATGGGCTCCACGCTGGAAAAGGCCCGTAACAGGATTTACGGAGGCGCCTGACATGACGGTGGACATATCGCTCATCCTGGAAGCGCGCGACCTGACTGTTGGTCCCCCGACAGGCGCGGCGAACGTCCTCGACGGCGTGAGTTTCAAACTGCATTCCTCCGAGATTTTCGGCATCTACGGCGAGAGCGGCGCCGGCAAGACCGTGCTCAGCCGCGCTCTCGCGCATTGGTTGCCCGAGGGCCTTGCCTATCGCGGCGGCTCGGTCTTCTTTGCCGGTCGCGACATTTTGGACCGCTCGGCCAAAACTACATGGCGCATCGGCCGGGACGTCGCCTATATCGGCTCCAAGCCGCAGAGTTCGCTCGACCCGACCCAACCGGTCGGCGTTCAGATCGCCGAGAAGCTGCGCAGCGTGCGTCCCGAATGGACGACAAGGGATTGCCACGATCGCGTCATCCAGCTCCTCACCGAAGTCCGTATTCCTTCGCCGAAGGAGCGCTACTGGGAATACCCGTCCAAATTCTCAGGCGGTATGATGCAGCGCGCGATGATCGTCGACGCCATCTGCGCCGAACCGGCCGTGCTGATCGCCGACAACGTCACGCAGCCGCTCGATGTCACGATTGCCGCCCAGATCGTGGCGCTGCTGCACGACCTGTGCCTGCGTCACAAGATGGCGACGATCTATCTGTCGTCTTCGCTGGCGACACTCGGCCAGTTCGGCGGGCGCACTGCCGTGCTGCACCGTGGCCGGCTTGTCGAAGAGCAGGCCTTCGCCGAACTCATCCGCGCACCGCGCAGCGATTATACGAGCCGCGCGATCGCGAGCGTACCGCGGATCTGGTCGACCAGCGAGCGGCCGATGTCGCGGCGCAACACCACGGACGAGCCATTGATGCGTATCCAGGATGCGCACCGTAGCTACCGGGCACGCAAGCGCGGTACCTTCAACACCTACCGCAACATCCTGGCGGTCAGAGGCGTCAGTTTCGATATCATGCCGCGCGAGAATTTTGGCATTGTCGGCGAATCCGGTTGCGGCAAGTCAACACTGACCCGCCTGCTGGCTTGGCTGGAAGAACCCGACCATGGCCAGATCGTTCTCGGCGGCGTCTCGCTGCGTACGCTCACCCCGCAGCAGCTCATCGAGAAGCGCGGCGAATTCCAACTTATCCTGCAGGATCCCTACAACGCCTTGCCACCGCGCACGACCGTAGGCCGCACGATCGAGGAAAGCCTGCGCATCCGGGGTGGCAAGGGGCTTCGCGAGCGCGTGATGGCCGCCATGCAGGAAGTGGGTCTGCCGGGACGCCTGTATGATGAACTGCCAAACGCGCTTTCGACCGGCGAACGCCAGCGCATTTCGATCGCTCGCGCCCTGATCCTGTCGCCGAAACTTCTCATTCTGGACGAGACCTTGTCGGCTCTAGACCAGGGCGAGCAGGCCAAGCTGATCGAGTTGTTTTCCGCCCTACAGGACAAGAACGACCTCACCTATGTCTTCATTTCCCACGACCTGGCCATGGTGAGGAAGGTCTGCACTCGGATCGCGGTGATGTACCTCGGAGAGATGGTGGAGATCGCCGACAACCACGAGCTTTTCTTCGACCCGCAGCATCCCTACACCAAGGCGCTGCTGTCGGCTGCTCCAACGCTGGAGGAGAAACCGTTCGATCCCAACGACTACCTCCTCGAAGGCGAGCCGCCGAGCCCGATCGATATTCCGCCCGGCTGCAGTTTCGCTTCGCGCTGCCCGAAGGTCTTTGGCCGCTGCCGGGTGGAGACGCCTCGCCTGCGCGAACACAAAGCCGGCAGGTTCGCGGCGTGCCATCTGCTCGACGAGATGGAAGACGGCCGCACCGTGGCGGCCTGATGCTTGTTGCCCAAAAATGCGCAGCGGTTTTGGGATAACGACATGCATAAAAACAAAGATCAATGCTCAGCCGGCCGCGGTGACCATTCGCCAGAGCGTCGCGGTCAGCAGGTCGAGCCCCTTGTCGAGGGCGATCTCGTCAGTGAACTCCTTCGGGCTGTGGCTCAGCCCTTCACGGCTCGGCACGAAGATCAGCGACGCCGGAACACGCTTCTGAAGGGCGAGCGCGTCGTGTCCGGCAACCGTCTTCATTGCCAGCGCCGAAAGCCCGAGATCGCGCGCCGCGGCAAGCACTAGCGCAACACCGTCCGCATCGAGCATGGCTGCGTCGCGCCGCTCGTCCACGGCGACTTCGAAAGAGACGCCGAGAGGCAGCATGGCTGCCTTTGTCCTTGTCAGAAAACGGTCGCCGAGGGCGATTGCCACCGCCCCTTCCTCATGCCGGAACTCGAACCAGACCTGGACGCAGGACGGCACCACATTCGGCGAATTGGGAGATGCCGTGATGCGCGCGGCGGAAGCATGGGCGCCAGTGTCGCTCACCTCGACCTCATCGTAGAGAACATCGATGGCGCGCGCCGCCGCCCGCAGTGCGTCGCGCCGCCGCTCCATCGGCGTCGGGCCGGTGTGGGAGGGCTCGCCACGAAAGACAAGCGAGAGTTTCCGAGCGGCCCAGGCGCCGGTGACGACACCAATGTCCGTCCCAGTCTCGTCGAGCCTCATGCCCTGTTCGACATGCAGCTCCAGATAGCTCACCGGATCGAAGGGCAGGTCCGACTCGCCGCGATAGCCGATGGCGGCAAGCGCCTCGCCGAGCGTCGTACCGTCGGCATCGGCGAGGCCGAGGGCCGTGGCGAGCGGGAAGGTGCCAGCATAGACGGAGCTGCCGGTAAGGCTCGGCTGGAAGCGGGCGCCCTCCTCATTGGTCCAGTTGGCGAGAACCAGATTGCGCCGCGCCGCGCCCGGTGTGTCCGCTGCGCGCGCGGCCACCGCCTGGACCGCCAGTAGGCCCGCCAAGACACCATAGGCGCCGTCATAGCGTCCGCCCGTGGGCTGGCTGTCGAGGTGAGAACCGACGATGACCGCCTCTGGCGAGGCCGGCGCCAGCGCTGCCGCACCGAACATGTTGCCGATTGCATCGACGTGGAGGGTGAGCCCCCGAAGCCGGATTTCCGTCACCAGCAGATCGCGTGCCGCGCGGTCCTCCAACGACGCCGCCAGGCGTTTGACCCCGCCATCACCGCTGTCCCCATGGCGGGCAAAGGCGGCAATGAGATCGTGAAGCTCCTGGGACATCAAATACTCGCGCTTGCCTGACGAAACGGTGCATCTCGGATGGTGTCGATTTCGAGCGAAACCTCACGCCCGCGGCGTGAGCGGCCAGTCCATGACAATATCGCGCAAGTCTTCCAGAGCCTTGCTGATCTGCAGCACGCCGAGATCGTCATAGCGGTGGCCGATAACCTGGACGCCGATCGGCAGGTGCCGTTCGTCGAAGGCGGTGCAGATGGTAGAGGCGGGTTGACCGGTCTGATTGAACATGGCGGTGAAGTGCGTATGGGCGAGCGGCATCTCGCGCGAAACGCCCGGCTCCTCGGCCGGAAAATTCACCACCGGCAAGGTCGGCGCGATGACATAGTCCCAACCCTCGAATGCCGCGAGCAGCGCCGACTTCATCTTTGCGATCTCGCCCAGGGCGCGGTAGAGATCGGCGCCGGAATGGCTGCTGCCGGCCAATGCCCACGCGCGGATATAGGGATCGATGTCGTCGTCGCCGTGCAGTGGCAGGCCGCAATATTCGACGAAACCGCGCACCTGGAGGAAAAGATCGATCGGTGCATAGGCGTCATGGTCGAGCGGCGACACAAACGGTTCGACATTGGCGCCTGCGCCCGCCAACAGCCGGCCGGCAGCCTCCACTGCCTCGCGCACGGCGGGTTCCGGCCTGAGCCCGAAGCCCATGTCGGTCAGGACGCCGATCCTGACACCCCTGAGGTCGCGCTCGAGGTGATTATGATACAGGGCGCCATCGCCGGGAAAGCTCCAGGTATCGCGCTCGTCGGGACGCGCGAGCACGCTCAGCATGCGGGCAATGTCCTCGACGCGCCGTCCCATCGGACCCGCCATGCGCATGGTGTCGGCAGGCAGGTGCGGCACCCGGCCATGGGTCGGCTTCAGCGATGCGAGACCGCACTGGGACGACGGCAATCTCACCGACCCGGCTATGTCGGTACCGACCGATAGAAAGCCCATGCCGGCCGCGACCGAAGCGCCGGCACCGCTCGAGGAACCGCCGGTGTTCCAGGCCAGTCCCCAGGGATTGCGGGTGACGCCATGGAGCGAACTGATGCCGGAAGCCATCAGGCCGCAATCGGGCATGGTGGTCTTGGCGAAGATTGGCGCTCCGCTTTCCATGAGCGCCAGCGCCGGCGGCGACGTATAGTCAGACGGCGGCAAGTCGCGGTTGGCGCCGATGCCGTGCCTGTAGGGCCAGCCGGCAATGGCGACGCTGTCCTTCACGGTTACCGGAACACCATCGAGAGGGCCGGCTTGTGTGCCGGCCCGGTAGCGCGCCTCGGAGGCTTGCGCGGCGGCGAGCGCCTGCTCCGGCCGGAAACAGAACAGGGCATTCACCGCCTTGTTGGTCGCCTGCGAATGATCGACGACGGTTCTGGTGACCTCGACCGGCGACAGTTCGCCCGTCGCATAGGCATTCACCAGCGCACCGACGCTCATGGCGACCAGACTTTCGATGGACATATGCAATTCCCTGTGGGTGAGGCGAAATGCCAGCGCCGACAGTGTCTGGATTACGAAGCTTGGCTGTGTTGCGGTAGGGCGTCGATCTGCCGGACAAGAAATGATGGAGCATGAGACATACCCCTTTGCGCCATTCCCAGCGAAACTACACTGGGAAGAACGGTTTGCAGCCGCGCTTCCCCATGTCCGCAAAGCAGACGAGCCAAGGCAGTATGAGCAGATTCGACGAGGAGCAAACTTTGGTTCAGGCGAGCATCCGCTCGCTGCCCGGTTGGCAAGAGCGCGCCGTCGTGGCCGAACCCGCCCTGCCCGTCCTCGCCTCGCCAAGTTGGCGCGGTGTCGATGGCTCGCCCTGGCGTGTCAGCGACACGGCGAGCGGCGAGACCCTGTTCGTCAAACTGATGGACCCCGATGCGGTCTTCTATATCGATGTCGCCTGCGCCTTCGAGGCAGCGCAGCGGGCTTCCGATCTCGGCATCGGACCGAGGGTGCTCAAGGCCGATATTGCCTCCGGCATGCTGGTGATGGAGGATCTCGACAAGGGCTGGCGCGTCGGCACGCTCGACCGGCTGCTCGATACCGCCATCGTCGACAAGATCCTCGCCGCTCGACAGCGTTTCCAGGATGGCCCACCATTGCCGCGCACAGCCAGCGTATTCGACGAGATCGAGCGTTTTCATGCCGATGCGATTGCGGCGTGCGCCGTGCTGCCGTCGGATGCGGGCTGGCTGCTGGCGGAACTGCAACTCGCCGCCGAAGCCATGCGGCCGGTCGCGGCAAAAGCGGTTCCGATCCATGGCGACGGCAACATTTCCAACGTGCTGATCAGCGATGCCGGCGAGGTACGGCTGGTCGACTGGGACCGGGCGGCCAATGCCGATCCGCTGGAAGATCTCGGCAGTTTTCTTGTCGAGGCCTTCGACGAGATGCCCGAAGCGCGCGACGCCTTTTCCCGCATGACCGGCGGCTTCGACGAAAGAGCCTTCAACCGGGCGTGGCTCTACGGTATCGCCGATGATTTGCGTTGGGGCCTGATCGGGGCGCTGGTTGCGGCGAAGTCGTCGCGCGATACGCATGAATTCTACAAATTCGCCAGCTGGCGATTCCTGCGTTGCCGAATGGCGCTGCGAGAGCCGCGCTTCGGCCAGGCGCTGCGGAGGGTCTGATGTCGATCAGGAAGGCCCTTGGTCAAGCCAGCAACGACCACGAACATGCACTGGAGCACGCGGTTGGTCGGGTGCCACAATGGCGAGGCCGCGATATCAGCTACGCCGCGCTCGTCGGTGGCCTTATGAACCAGAATTGGGTCGTCGAGGTCGCCGGAGACAGCCGAAGCTATTTCGTCAAGGTGCCGGGCGCGGGTTCGGAAATGTTCGTCGATCGCGTGGTCGCCAACCAAGCTGCACGCAACGCGCATTCCATTGGCGTAGGCCCCCAGGTCGTGTTCTTCGACCCTGGCGACGGCGTCGAGATCAGCGAATTCCTTCAGGGATATCGGGCCTGCACCAATGCGGATTTCTCCAGTGCCGCGATCCAGAGCGCGGTTCTCGACATCTATCGCCGTGTTCATGCCGGCCCGGCGCTATCGCTGACCAAAACCATCTTCGACATGATCGACGAGCACATCGACCATGGCCGCCAACTCGGCTCGCATTTTCCGCCAGCCATGCCCTGGATCGAACACCGCTATGAGCAAGCCAGATCCGCATTCATGGCGTCCGGCCTGGACCTCGTTCCCTGCTTCAACGACCCCATGCCCGGCAATTTCCTGATCGGCCTCGACAGCGCAGGCCAGCTGCCGATGAAGCTGATCGACTACGAGTTCGCGTCCAACAATGAGCGCGCCTATGAACTCGGCGTCCTGTTCGCGGAAATGTTCTTCGACGAGAAACTCATCCTTGAGCTGGTCGAGCAATATTATGGCTCGACCAACCCCGATATTGTCGCCCGCGTCATGCTCAACCGCGCATTGGCCGACGTTAAATGGGCGTCCTGGGCGGTGGTGAATCGCAAGCTCAAGACCTGGGATTTCGACTACCAGAAATACGGTGTCTGGAAGTACATGCGCGCACGCGATGTCATGTACGACCCGCGTTGGGAGGCCTGGCTGCGCGCCATTTGAGGCAAGCGCAGCCGTTCCGCTGGCGAACCCGTTAAATGGCTTCGTGCAGCGCCTCTTGCGCGGCATTCCAGGCGCCGGATGCGAAAGCACCGGCACCCGCCCTGTCGGCTTCTCCCCCGGAAAGAGGAATGGACGACCCCGAAGCGAGCGGCCGAGCGAGTTGATGCGCTTCGCGTGGAGCCATGCCGAAATGCCGGCTGAAGGTGCGGGAGAAATGGGAGACGTTCTTGAAACCGACCCGGTAGGCGATCTCGGAGACCGTGAGGTGTCCCTTCGGATCGGCGACCAGCAACTCGTAAGCGCGCTGAAGACGCTTGACCTGCATAAATTGACCAACCGTCGTGTCGTCGTCGTTGAACAGGCTGTAGAGATAGCTGAGGGATATCCGGCTGCTGGCGGCGATCTTTCGCGGCGAAAGATCCTGGTTGCCGAGATTGGTCTCGATGAAATCGAAGATGCGGCGGCGCAGGCGGTAGCGGGCGTTGCGCACGTCAAGGGTCGAACCACGATCCTCTGCGCCAATGGCAAGAGCAATAAAACCGAGGATCTCGGTGGCCAATGCCTCCGGATTGGGCGGAGGGCAATCGGCGAACAGGTCCACCACTCTGCGCAGCAGGTCGACCAGCAAGAGCGTCATCTGCCGGTTGGCGTCAAAGCGGCAGCCTATGTGATCGTCGACCGAGGCAAGGCGCCCTCTCAGCTCCACTGCCGGAATCCGAACCATCAGCAGGAGTGCCTCGGTGTCCGAGGAAATCTCATAAAACTCCATCTGGCTCAGAAGAATGTACTCGCCGGCATCGATCGTGCCTGAACGCCCGGCCTGGCTATAGTGGAGACGTTCGCTCAAGGGTACGACCAGCATATAGGACTGGTCACGCACACCGGCCACGCGTTCCCGGCTGCAGACGAGCTGGCGTTCGGCAACTGCCAGATCAACGAAAAGACGGCCAATCTGGATCTGCCGTTGTGTTACCAGTCTGGTGCGAATACCCGGATTGTGCATCATGCTTGGTTCCTGTCCTCAACCTCCCTGTTGACAACTATTTGTTTTTATTCGCTCATTTCTGACACTCCCGCAACGATGACGTCGGTCCCCGCCTTGCGCAGTGCCGCGGCCAGCGTTCCTGAAGGCTGTTTGTCGGTGACGAGGCGGTCGACCTCATTCCATCGTGCACAGACTGAGACGGCGAGTTGATCGAACTTGCTATGGTCGGCGACCACGATCGCCTCGGCAGCGCGCTCGATCATGGCGTTGTAGACGGCACCGGCCTCTTCGTCGGCGTCGTATATGCCTCGCGCGCTGATGCCGGTCGCGCCCACGATTGCCCGGTTGGCCTCGTAGCCGTTGATGCTGGCGATGGTCTGCGCACCGAGCAGATATCCCTCGCCGGGATGAAGCCTGCCGGCGCAGAACAACACGCGGATGGTTGGGTTGGTGCCAAGCGCGCTGGCACTGGCGAAGTCGTGGGTGATGACCGTGATGTCCCGGTTGCGGGCCGCCAGGAACCGGGCGACGTGATAGGTGGTGGCGCCGCCGCCCAGCATCAGTACTTCCTTCGGAAGTATCCTTGCCGAAACCGCGGAAGCAATGGCTTCCCGTTCCGCGACCATTATCCGGCGACGGTCACTGCGCGCCGCCTCAAACGCAAATGGGCGAGAAGCGCCGCCATAGGTGCGGTTGATTAGCCCCTGTTCATGCAGTTCCAGCAGATCCCTGCGGATGGTCTCCCCGGAGACGCTCAAAGCCACCGCCAGTTCGGTGGCCCGCAATGTGGGTGCCGCAGCCAGTTGCGCCATGATGCGCTGTTGGCGAACCGCTTTGGAAAGCCGGTCCTTCTCCTGCATCGGTGAGGCAGACCGCTGCAGGCTCCCATCCTTCGTTGGCAAATGCGCTCCACTGCTCATCGACCGACCGGTCTCCATTCTGCTTGGAGCGAACTAACCGCTCACCCTGCCGTTCCGAACTGGGAAATCTTACGCATGGCTTCTGTGGATTGTCCACAGAAAATGTGGTACTGCCCTCATACTGGCTGTGAAGGCATCATCTCGTCTGCCTCTGCAAAATTGGTTGCATTGTGACAGGCAGCCATCCGCCGAGTGGTGGAAGCCATAAGCATGGGCACCAGATTTGGAATGAATCTTGCATGAAAATAGACCGGCCATATCGGATCTGGCTCGGGCACGTTTATGAACCTCATCAGCGTCGACATACGAATGCTCCGGTCTCTGCAATGTGTCGCGGAAACCGGCAGCATTACGGAGACGGCGCGGCGCCTCAGCCGCTCACAGCCGGCCATTACCCTGCAACTTCAGCGGCTCGACGACATTTGCGGCTGCAACCTGTTCCGTCATGACGGACGCAAGATGGTGCTCACTTCCGATGGCAGGCTGGTGCTTTCTTATGCAAATTCGATTCTTCGCCTGCACGACGAGCTGCTGTCGCGGCTCTCATCGCCCGATATCGAAGGCCAGGTGATCCTCGGCACCCCCGACCTCTATGCTGCCTATCTGCTGCCGTCGATCCTGGCCGTATTCCAGCGCGCCTTCCCGCGCGTCCAGGTCCAGCTTCAATGCTCGCTGTCGACGCCGCTGGTCGCGCAGGTCCATCGCGGCGAAATCGACATCGCGCTGGTCACGCGGATGAACGACTTCATCGGCGGGCGGGTCGTGCGTCAGGAACAGCTCGTCTGGGTCACCGGGGAACACTCAACGGCGCATATCGAGACACCCTTGCCGCTGGCACTGCTGCCGCCTGGCAACATCTATCGCGACCACGCCATCGAGCACCTCGAAATGGCGGGCCGCCCCTGGCGCATCGCCTGTGTCAGCGAAAGCGTCAGCGGCCTCCAAGCCGCGGTGTTTTCGGGTATGGCCGTCACCGTTCTCGGCCGCAGCGCGCTCGTTTCGGGCATGCGCGAGATCGTCGCCAGAGTTGAATTTCCGACACTGCCAAAAGTCGACCTGCTGCTCTACAAGGCGCAAGGTGCGACCACACCGGCCGCCAAGGCGCTGTACGACTATCTTTCGCATTATCTCAATATCAGCCGCGAGATCGGTGGTGTGCTGATGCCGGACTTGCGCGAAGCCGACAGCGAAGAACCAATCAGTTGAGCGGTGGCCATTCCTGCGCCCAGGGCTGCGCCTGCTCGAAGGCCCCGGCGAGAGCAATGATGGAGGTCTCCCGCATCCATGGCGCGATCATCTGCAGGCCGATCGGCAGACCCGAGGCATCGCGCCCGCAAGGGATCGTCGCGGCTGGCAGGCCGCACAGATTGACCGGCCAGGTGAAGGGCGACCAGCCCAGATGCGCGTCGACCGGTTGCCCATCGACACGGGAAGCGCCGAGAGTGCCGGCCGCGAAGGCTGTCACCGCGACTGTCGGCGTCAGCAATAGGTCGACGGTGCGAAACAGTTCGACGAACTGGCTCCTCAGCCGTGTGCGCAGATGCGTCGCCGCCATATAGTCCGCACCGCTGTAGCTGAGGCCCTTTCGAAGAACCGCGCGAAACTCGTCGTCCGAATCGATAAACGCATCCTCAGCGCGATCGCCGACCGATGCCGCTTGCTCCGTGAAGGCGATCGGCTTGAGCACCTTGTCCAGCATATGCGGGTCGAGGGCGAAAGGCACCTCGACGAGTTCGGCCCCGGCGGACGCCAGGATATCCACGGCAGCGATAAACGCCGCCCGGACTTGGCGGTCGACCGGCGCGTAGCCGAAATCGACAGAGAGAGCGACACGCAGGCCCCTGGCTGACGCCGGGGTCCTTGAATACTCCTGTGGCTTCAAGGCGAGCGAGGCGGCGTCGCGCACGTCGTAGCCCGCAATTGTCTCCAGCAGCCGGGCCGCGTCCGCGACCGTCCGCGCGATCGGGCCGGTATGCGCAAGCGATGCCCATGACGGCGGGAAGAAGCCGGGCGCGCGCGAAACGAGGCCAAAAGTCGGCTTGAGACCAAAGACCCCGCAGAACGAAGCCGGGACGCGGATTGAACCGACGCCGTCGGTGCCAATCGCCAGCGGGCCGCAGCCGGCGGCGACACCGGCGGCGGCACCGCCGCTGGAGCCGCCACTGGTGCGGTCCGGTGACCAGGGATTGCGGGTGACGCCGCTGACGGGACTGTCGGCGGTGAGCTTGTAGCCGGATTCACAGGTGGTCGTTTTGCAGGTTACGATGGCGCCGGCGTCACGCAGGCGGCGCACGACATGCGCATCGACCTCAGGCACGAAACCGGCGAGCGAAGGTGCGCCCGCTTTCGCCGGTTTACCGGCGACGAAGACGAGATCCTTGACGGTGATAGGAACGCCCGCCAGCGCACGGTTCTCAATGCCCTTTCGGTAGCGCTGTGCGATCACCTTGGCGGCGGAAACAGCCTCGTCATAAAGGTCGGTCACCACGATGTCGCAGACAGCGTCCGCGCGGCGGAGCGCCGACACCGTATCGTCGATCACGTCGACAGCGTCGAAACGGCCTGCTCTGTAGCCGGCGACCATGTCGGCGGCGGAAAGACGCGCAAGGTCGCCCGGCGCGCTGGCCGCGCCGAAATTGGCTGGATTGACGGTCATAAGCCCTCCCGGGCCGGACTCGCGCGGCCGAACCGCGCCGGCCGGCCGCTATTGTCCTTTTGTTGCACCCTGGCCGGCGTTTTGAAGCGCAGCCGCTACCGCTCGCCGTGCCATGACCATCACCAGATTGGCGCGATAGTCGCGATCCGCGTGGATATCGGAATTCAATCCCGATGGATCCATCGAGACGCGGTCGAGCGCATCCGGATCGAACCGCTCCTGCAGCGCCGCCTCGACGTCGAGCGCCCTGAAAACCGACGAGGCCGCACCGGTGACGGCGACACGCACCTTTCCGGCCGTCCGTGCGACGAACACGCCGACAAGCGCATAGCGCGACGCCGGGCTGCGGAATTTCGCGTAGGCCGCCATTTCGGCAACCGGGATGCGGAAACCGGTAACGATTTCCCCGGGTTCGAGCGCCGTCTCGAACATGTCGACGAAGAATGCGGCGGCGGCGACCGTCCGCCTGGTCGTGATCACGGTGGCATCAAGCGCCAGGATCGCCGCCGGATAATCGGCGGCTGGATCGTTGTTGGCGACGGAACCGCCGATCGTGCCGCGATGGCGCACTTGCGGGTCGCCGATCTGCCCGGCGAGCGCGGCCAGTGCGGGGATATGCGCCCGCACCAGCGCGGAGGACGCCACGTCGTAGTGGCGCGCCATGGCGCCGACCACCAACGCGCCCTCCTCCAATTCGATCTCGCGAAGTGCTGCCACCGCCGAGAGATCGATGATCGCGGCCGGCGCGGCCAGGCTTTGCTTCATGGTAGGCAGCAAGGTCATGCCGCCGGCCAGGATTTTGGCATCGTCGTGCTTGGCCAGCAGAGCGGCCGCCGCCACGGTCGTCGCGGGCTTCAGATAGGCGAAGGATTTCATCGAAGCCTCCTCATTCGGCCGCGAGCGCGGCGCGCGAATTGCGGATGATGTTCCAGATCCGGTTCGGCGTGGCCGGCATATCGACATGGGTGATGCCCAGCGGCTGCAGGGCGTCGACCACGGCGTTGATGACGGCAGCTGGTGAGCCGATGGTGCCGCACTCGCCGCAGCCCTTCACGCCCATCGGCGTATGTGTGCAGGTGGTGGAGTGCGGCGCAACGACGATCGCCGGGAAATTGTCGGCGCGCGGCATGCAATAGTCCATGAAGGACCCGGAGAGCAGCTGTCCGGAGCTCTCGTCGTAGACGCCGTGCTCGAACAGCGCCTGGCCGACGCCCTGGGCGATGCCGCCTTGCAACTGACCCTCGACGATCATCGGATTGATGATCGTGCCGACATCGTCGACGGCGGTATAGCGCTCGAGCGTCACCGTGCCGGTGTCAGGGTCGATCTCGACTTCGGCGAAATGCGCCCCGCCGGGATAGGTGAAGTTGACCGGGTCGTAGTAGGATTGCTCCTCAAGCCCGGGCTCGAGCGTTTCCAGCGGATAGTCGAACGGCACATAGGCCGCACCGGCGATCTCGGTGAACTTCTTCTTGCGATCCGTGCCGGCGACGGAGAACTCCCCGGCGTCGAAGACGATATCCCCTAGGTCGGCCTCGAGCTGGTGTGCCGCGATCTTCCTCCCCTTCAGGATCACCTTGTCGGCCGCCTTCGAAAGCGCTGCGCCACCGACGACGAGCGAGCGCGAGCCGTAGGTGCCCATGCCGAACTGCACCTTGGCGGTGTCGCCGCAGACGATGTCGATATCCTCGAACGGCACGCCAAGACGATCCGAGACGATCTGCGCGAAGGTCGTCTCGTGGCCCTGGCCGTGATTGTGGGTGCCGATCAGCACGGTGACGGCGCCGGTTGGATGCACTCGCACCGTGGCACTTTCGTAGAGACCACCGCGCGCCCCGAGACTGCCGGCGAGCCGCGATGGCGCAAGCCCACAGGCTTCGACGTAGGTGGAGAGTCCGAGGCCGCGATATTTGCCGCGGTGCGCCGATTCCAGCCGCCGCTGCTCGAAGCCTTCCACATCGGCGAGCTTCTCGGCCCGGTCGAGGCAACCCATCGGATCGCCGCTGTCATACTCGACGATGACCGGCGTCTGATAGGGATAGGCCTCTGTCGGGATCATGTTGCGACGTCGGATCGCGCGCTTGTCGATGCCCATCTCGATCGCCGCTACATCGACCAGACGTTCCAGCACGAAGGTCGCTTCAGGCCGCCCGGCGCCGCGATAGGCATCGACGGGAACGGTGTTGGTGAACACCACCTTGACCGAGCAGTGGATCGCCGGCATGCGATAGACCCCCGACAGCAGCGGGGCATAAAGATTGGTCGGGATATTGGGCCCGAAGGTCGAGAGGTAGCCCCCCATATTGGCGAGCGTGCGCACCCTCAAACCCAGAAATTTGCCGCTCTCGTCGAGGGCCAGGTCGGCCTCGGTAAAATGGTCGCGGCCATGGGCATCGGAGACAAAACCTTCCGACCGCTCGCATACCCACTTGACCGGCAGCCCGAGCTTGGCGGCGGCCCAGGTGACGACGGCTTCCTCGGCATAGTGGAACTGCTTGACGCCGAAACCACCGCCGACGTCGGGCGCCACGACGCGTAATTTGTGCTGGGGGATATGAAGCACGAACTCGCCCATCAAGAAGCGCACCACATGCGGAAACTGGCTGGTGGTCCACAGCGTGTGCTGGCCGGTGGCGAAATCGTACTCGCCGATCGCCGCGCGTGGCTCCATCGGATTGCCGATAAGGCGGTTGTTGACCAGCTCGATGCTGGCGACATGCGCGGCGTCAATGAAAGCCGCCTCGACGGCGGCGGCGTCGCCCAGTTCCCAGTCGCAGCAAAGATTGTCCGGAATGTCGTCATAGACGGCGGGCGCCCCCGCCTGCAAGGCTTCGACGACGCTGACCACGGCGGGCAGGATCTCGTACTGGACGTCGATCGCCTCCACCGCGCTCCGCGCCTGCTCGACCGTTTCCGCCACCACGAAGGCGACGGCGTCGCCGACATGGCGCACCTTGCCATGCGCGATCGGCGGGTGCGGCGGCTCCTTCATCGGGTTGCCGTCCTTGCCATGGATGCCCCAGCCGACCGGCAGGCCGCCGACATTGTCGGCTTTCAGGTCTTCGCCGGTATAGACCGCCACCACGCCCGGCATCGCACCGGCCGCCGTCACGTCGATCGCCCCAAGCCGGGCATGCGCGTGCGGCGAGCGCAGGAACGCGCCGAACAGCATGCCGGGCCGCTTGATGTCGGCGACGTAGTTGCCACGCCCGGTGACGAAGCGCAGATCCTCCTTGCGTTTTGGCGACGCGCCGATGCCGACCACTTTTGACATGTTCATGAGTCCCTCACTTCGCATCGCGCATGGCGGCAGCGCCGGCGATCACCGATTTGACGATGTTGTGGTAGCCGGTGCAGCGGCAGAGATTGCCCTCCAGCCAATCGCGCACCTCGACCTCGCTCGGATCGGGATTGCGCCCGACGAGGTCGACCGCGCTCATCAGCATGCCTGGCGTGCAGAAGCCGCACTGCAGTCCATGGTTTTCATGGAAGGCCTGTTGCATCGGATGCAACTTCGCCTGCCCGGCGGCCGACAGGCCTTCGACCGTCATCACCGAGCCGCCATCGGCCGAGACCGCGAGCATGGTGCAGCTCTTCACGGACTCGCCGTTGAAATGCACCAGGCAAGCACCGCATTGGCTGGTGTCGCAGCCGACATGCGTTCCGGTGAGCGAGAGCTGCTCACGCAGCAGCTCCACCAGCAGCATCGCCGGTTCGACCGAGACGCTGACCGGGCGTGCATTGAGCGTGAGACTGATTTCCATGACGGGCTCCAAATCCTTACGGAGGTCTAGGCAAGCAAATGTGCGCGGTCGATCAGCCATGCCGCAAGGACGCTGTCGCCGACTTCGAACAGATTCTCGAAAAAACGGCGCTCCGGCACATAGGCGACGAATTCCTCCTCGCCGGCTGCGTCCAGCATCACCTTGACGAAATTGCCCTGATACTCGATGCCGAGGATTGTCGCCGGCACCGACGCCATGTCCTGCTCGGACAGTGCCGTGCCCTTGCGGAAGAGCTCGACATCGTCGCGCCGCACCGCGATGTCGATCGCCTGGCCGGCCTCCAGCCGGGCACCGGCGTGCATCGGAATCTGAATGCCGGCGATCTCGGGGCTGGCGATCATCGCCCGCGTGCCGTTGATCTTGCCGACCTTGCCGCTGAGCACATTCTGCCCGCCGAGAAACTCCGCAACGTAGCGATCCTTGGGCGCGGCATAGATTTCGCGCGCCGGACCGGACTGCTTGATCTTGCCGTTTTCCATGACGACGACCATGTCGGCGAGGGCGATGGCCTCGAGCTGGGTGTGCGTGACATGGACGAAAGTGATGCCGAGTTCGCGCTGCATGCGCCGCAGTTCGGCGCGCATCCTGATGCGCAGATGTTCGTCGAGCGCCGACAGCGGCTCGTCGAGCAGCAGCACCCGCGGTTCGGTGATCGCCGCGCGCGCAAGCGCCACGCGCTGCTGCTGGCCGCCGGAAAGCTGCGCCGGGAGACGATCGGAAAACTCGGTCATCCGCACCTTCTCGATCATGGCGTCGGTCTTGGTGTAGCGCTCGGCCTTCGACAACCCGCGAACCCGGAGCGCGAAGGCGATGTTGTCGCGCACCGTGAGATGCGGAAACAGCGCGTAGGACTGGAACATCATCGCCGTGCGGCGCTCGACCGGCGGCAGGCCGACGACGTTCTCGCCGCCGATCATGATCTCGCCGACGGTCGGATCCTCATGGCCGGCAATCATGCGCAGGATCGTGGTCTTGCCGCAGCCTGACGGGCCGAGGATGCAGCAATAGGCGCCGTCCGGTATCTTCAGATTGACGCCGTCGACCGCATAGGCGAAGCCATCATAGCTTTTGGCGACGCCGGCAAGCTCGATATTGCCCTTGCCGAAGCTCATGCAGCACCTCCCTGCTGGCCGGCAGGCGCGCGCGCCTCACGCCGTTTCTGCATGAAGGCGATGGTGCCGAGGCTTGCCCCGATGACAACAAACGAGACGATCGTGGTTACGGTGCCAAGCGCATAGAGCGCCGGTGAGGTGATGTTCAGCGTCATGCTCCAGATCTCCAGAGGCAGCGTGTTGAGCGAGCCGGCCGTCTGCAGCGTCCGGGCAAATTCGTCATAGGAGAGCGTGAAGCCGAACAGCGCGACAGCGACGATGCCGGGCGCCAGCACCGGGATGACGACGAGCCGGATCGTCTGCCAGGGCGAGGCGCCGAGGTCGCGCGCCGCTTCTTCCCATGCGTGGTCGAAGCGCGACATGACGGCGAACATGACCAGCACGCCGAAGGGCAGCGTCCATGAAAGCTGCGCGCCTAGTGCGGAGGTGAACAGGCTTGCGTCGATGCCGACCGCGTTGAAGATGAGCCCGACACCAATGCCGAGCACCAGGCCAGGAGCGACCAGACTGCCGATCATCAGATAGAAGACGACCGTGTCGCCGGCGAAGCGCTTGCGAAAGCCAAGCCCGGCCAGGAACGACACGAGCACGGTCAGCACCGTGACCACGATCGCAAGCTCGAACGAGCGCTCGAAGGAGCCTTTGACGTCACCGGTGCGGACCTGCGTGAACAGGTCGACGAACCAGTGCAGGGACAGGCCCTTCATCGGGAACACCAGCCCGCCGCGCAGATCCTGGAAGGACAGGATGTAGATGCAGGCCATCGGCCCGTAGAGCGCCAGCAGATAGAGCGTGAACAAGGTGGCAAGCACGTAGAAGGTCCACGGCCGGCGGCCGCTGGCCGGCGCGATCGCCCGGCTCCTGCGCGCCGGTGCGCTGGCTGAGGTAACGTCCGAGATACGGGCCAGGCTCATCGCATAATCTCCTTGCGGATGTCGACGAAGCGCAGGATCAGGCCGACCGTGATGACGAGGATTATCGTCAGCAGAACAGCACTCGCCGCGGCGGTCGGATATTGCAGCACCGAGATGTCCTCGTAGAAGGCGCCGACGACGGAGGCCGAACCACCGCCCGACATCACCTTGACCACGAAGAAGTCGCCCATGACGATCGAGATGACGAAGATCGAGCCGAGCGCGATGCCGCTTTTCGACAGCGGCACGATGATCAGGCGCATGATGTCGAAACGGCTGGCGCCGGCGTCGACCGCGGCCTCGACGACATGTTTGTCGATGCGGCCCATGGCGTTGAAGATCGGCACGATCATGAAGATGGTAAGCTGGTGGACATAGGCGACCACCACCGCGAAGCTCGAAAACAGCAGGAATTCGAGCGGCTGGTCGATCAGACCGAGCCTGATCAAGGCCGCGTTGACCAGCCCTTCCTTGCCGAGCAAGGGGATCCAGGAAATCATCCGGATGATGTTCGAGGTCCAGAACGGCACGGTGCAGAGCAGGAACAGCCCAAGCGCAAGCAACGGGTTCCTGACATGGAAGACGAGGAAATAGGCAACGAAAAAGCCGATCAGCAGGCTGAAAAACCAGGTCAGCACGGTGAACTTGATCGTCTCGTAATAGAGATTGAACGTCAGTCCCGAAGTCAGGATCTCGGTATAATTGTCGAGGTTGAAGGCCGGGAACAATCCGCCAAAGCCGTCGGTCTCGAAGAAGCTCGCCGCCACCACGGCGATCAGCGGCAGCACGAAGAACGGGATCAGCACGACGACGAGCGGCGCCACATAGGCCCATCCGGCCAGATTTCGCTTGAACGCAGCGCTTTGCGCCATCGCGGCTCTCCGAAGATTTTCGGATGAAGGTGTGGATCGGGCACGGCGCGCCCGATCCGGTTGCAGCATCTCAAGCGACCTTGAAGTCGTTCCAGCGCTTGTTCATGTAGGCCGCCTCGTCCATGAGCGTGTTCCAGCACGAGATGTTCTTGACCCGCTCGAGGAAGGAGCCGCCATCGCGCACCGTGCCTGCCTTCTCCATCGGGATGCCATAAGGATCCTTGATCTCGTCGGGAGCAGGCTTGCCGTCGTACCAGTAGTCCCACTCGGCGGCGGTGAGGAACGGCTTGGCCTTGGTCGGCACCGGGCTGTAGTAGCCGTAGCGGGCGACGAAGGCGCCCTGCCAGCCGGTATAGTACCAGTTGATGTATTCGTAGGCGGCGTCGAGCTTCTTGCCGGTGAGGTGCTTCATCAGGCCCATGCCGTTGCACCAGCCGCGATAGCCTTCCTTGTCGCCCTTCTTGTTGACCGGCGCGTAGACGCAAGGGATCTCCTTGACGCGCACCGCGGCGACGGCTGGCGACCACATCGACTGGATGATGACCTCGCCGGCCGCCATCAGCTGCACCGACTGGTCGAATGTGGTCCAGGTGGCGCGGAAGTGGCCCGACTTCTTCAGCTCGATCAGCTTGTCGATGGTGAAGTCGATCTCGGCCTTGGTCATGTTGCCCTTGTTGGCATATTTGATGAGGTCGGCGCTCTCGAAACACAGCGCGGCGTCCATGATGCCGATGGCCGGCACGTCGAGGATCGCCGCCTTGCCCTTGAATTTCGGATCGATCAGTTCCTTCCATTCGGTGACCGGATGGCCGACCAGGTCGGGTCGGTAGCCGATCGAATCCGCATTGTAGACCTGCGGCAGGAACGTCGCCCAGTCGGTGACACCGTCATGCAGCTCGGTCGCGTCCGGCGTCTCTATGTACATCGCCTCGTAGGGCGAAATGCCCTGCCGCGACACGACGGCGCCGTCGATCTCGCCCTTGGTGAAGATCGGCAGGATGTTGTCGAACTCCTTGATCTTCTTGATTTCGATGCCCTGGATAACGCCGCGCTTGGCGGCGAGCTTGGCCTGCCAACCCTCCAGATCGGCGATATCGACCGAATTCGGCTGGGTGATGAAGCGGTTGATGGCGGCCGAGGTGTCGAGATTCTGCATCGTCACCTTGAAGCCGAGATCCTTGGCAGCCTGGTCGCCGATGGCCTTCACCACCGAGTAGGAAACACCGAGATGGCGCAGTTCAATGTCCTTGATCTCCTGGGCCCAGATCGTCGGAAAGCCGCCGATCGCACCCGATCCGACGGCCGCGCCTGCAGCCGCCGCGCTGCCTTTGAGAAACTTTCTTCTGGTCAGTGAGTTCGTCGACTCTTTCACCTGTTTCATGGTCAAACCCTTCCCCTGCATGCCGAACCTGTCGTCGGCAATCCACATTCTTTCGATGTCTGGCTGTCTGCTGGGGGCAGGATATATTTTTTGTGCGGGCCGCCAAATTAGAAGTAAAAATTCCAATCATAAGCCAGGCAAATCTGCCGACGATATGAGCACGGGCAAGCACAAACCTGCCAAAACATATGCAGAAACCTCGGTTCCCTGGGTTTTTTTGCCAGAAGATTCAGCAAATTGGCGATTCTGTTGCGCGAAGACGCGCAGTAGCCGAATGAAAAGTAACTTCGATGCGCTATGGCCGAGGCCACCGTGCTGAATCTAAGAACACACCTTGTAAACGTTTCAGGTTCGAAAGGGTCTTGAGGGGCACGTCCTTCTGCCAGTTCCAGATTGTGCGACTTTGCCCTGGCAATTTTTGTAGCATGGCTCCAGTTCGGCTGGACGTCGCATCTTCAGATTGCCTCTGCAGCATTCTCGATCGGGCGCTCGAACCATCCCATTGGCACGCTTGCGGCAACCACATCGAGCGGCTAGAACGATGTCGCCGCTGTCCCAGTCGTCGCCCTTCAGGCGAACCGGGAAACTGCCGGCCTGCATTTGCTCCTCGATCCTGGCACTGACCGCCTCCGACATCTTGCCCAGATTTCGAGGACTATCGACAGCACTGGTCGATTTTTCCCAGCTGGACTGACAGATTTCACGATCGGAAACGCCGTCGGGCAGATGAAGATCGGAGCTTCCAGGAGACGCTGATACTACCCGGCCAGCCGATGAGCGGGCCGCAGCCGCGGTCTACGATCATGCGGCATCGTCCGGTTCGCCACGACGAGGCGCGCGAGCGCGCCGCCGAACTGCTCAGGCGTGTCCGCGTCAGCCATCCGGAGCGGGTGCTGGGCCTCTATCCGCACGAACTGTCCGGCGGCATGCGGCAGCAGGCCAACATCGCCATCGCCATTGCGCTCGACCCGCCGCTGCTGGTGCTGGACGAGCCGACGACGGCGTTGGATGCCAGCGTCCAGTCCGAGATCATCGCCATCCTGCAGGATCTTCGCAGGGACCACAAACCAGCGTTCTTCTGATCAGCCACGACATCAACATGATCCGCCGATCCTGCGACCGGGTGGCGGTGATGCAGTCGGGAACCGTGGTCGAAAGCGGCGCCGCCGGCGATGTCTTCGACAACCCAAGCCATGCTTACAGAAAGGCGCTCATCGCCTCGATCCCGGCACTCAACTATACCAAGCGGGACGGAAGGCTGGCTGAGACGGATGGACCCGATCCGACGGCGGCAATCTCGGATGAAAATGCCGGCTCGCCAAAAGAACGTCAGATCGCGATCGCCTGCAAAGCATCAGCCATTCCTTCGGCAGCCAGCCAGTGCTGCACGAGATCGACGTCAGCATCGGCTTGGGCGAAACATTCGGGCTGATCGGCGAGTCCGGTTCCGGCAAGTCGACATTGGCGAGGATCGTCACCGGCCTGCAGATCCCAAGTACCGGATCGGTCGCGCTGTTCGGCAAGACGGTCGTACCGCGCGTCGAGAAGAGAAATCTTGGCGAACGACGCGACGTGCAATGGTCTTCCAATCACCGGACCGCACGCTCAACCCACGGCAAAAGATAGGCAGGATTTTGGGCCGCCCTTTGCGGCGGCTTGCCGGTCTGCGCCGCCGCGACGTGAAGCAGCACGTCAGTGATTTGCTTGCTTCGGTTCGTCTGGCCAGCAGCACGGCTGAGCAAAAGTCGCGGTCGCTGTCCTGCGGCCAGCGACAGCGAGCGGCCATTGCGCGCGCCTTCGCCGGCGTGCCGAAAATCGTCGTGCTGGACGAGCCCACCTCGGCGCTCGACGTTTCCATCCAGGCGACCGTTCTCAACCTTCTCAACGACCTGCAGCGGGACAAGGACACGACCTATCTGTTCATCAGCCAGGACCTCAGGGTCGTACGCTACATGGCTGACAGGATCAGCGTGCTCTATCGCAGCCGTCTCGACGAGACCGGTTCATCCGACCAGATTTTTCGCGGCCCCAAGCATCCCTATACGAAACTCCTGCTGGCGGCGTCCTCGGATGAGACCGCGCCGAAGATCTCGGCTCAGCTCGACATTACGGCAGCCGATTTCCCGAGCAGCGGATGTTCTTTCGCCGATCGGTGCCCCCTAGCTCTCCCCGACTGCAGAAAATCAGAACCGCCGGTCAGGCAGGTCGGCGACGGTCATCTGATCGCATGCTGGCGGCATGGCGAAAGCTTCTGACATTCGAATCATCAGCATTCTGAAGGAGCAACAGGCCTGGCGTTTGCTACAAAGCGGGGATGCACGTGCAAGCTTTGGCCTGACTGAATGTTAGGAGCGCGACCCTTTGCGGACGTTGAGCGCGCTATCGGAACACATCTGCTTTGGCTCAACCCATCCCATTTGCACGTCGTTGCCGCCGATCACCGCACGGATCGCTGAGCGACCTTTCGACGCCAGAATTTCTGTATTAGGTGTGAGTGTGTCTTGGATGAGAAGGAGAATCGACGCGCAAAGGGCCCCAAATGTTTTCCTTCGAACACCATGAGCTTAGCCGAGATAAATAAATTCACCCGTGAAGGCTTTCGGGTAAGCCTTTGATATTTTTTTGACAATGGTGGGCCCGGAGGATGCGCCAAGGATATTGATTTCATTGGCTTTTTGGTGGGCTCGAATCAGAGAGTCTCCCGTATTGTTCCGTATCGTCCCGTCACAGATGGCCGACCATATCGAAAACCACCGATACTGACATTCGCTGATGGTGGCCATCTGAATGGATAATTCGTCTCGAAGCAATACAGCACGATAATTCTGGTGCACAACTATCCCGCCCGGCACCCCACGCGCACGATCCATCACGAGGGGTTACGCGTCGCCCAGTACGACTGAGGTCGGCCGGACGGTTTATATGCCGTGCAAAAGTCGTAGAGACTCCAGAGGCCGACAATCCCGACGCTTTTCAGGAGCGGACCTTCGTTTGTCATCCGGAACCGACCTAAGCGGGACGTATAAAATCGAGCCGTATGGCGGTCGGCCCGCTAGAAATCGCATCCCGCTCTGGTGCCAATGGCAAACAATCAACCGACCTTGACGAGATTCTGGTTCGGGAGGGGCCCACCAGGAAATTGAGCGAGCTTGCCGCCGATCGCCAGCGAGCCAAGATCGATCCCCACGAATCCGATTCGCTCGATTAGGGATGCGACCTCTGCTTTGGCCGTGGTGTCGTTGCCGGAATAGAACAGCACGCGCCGTCCGCCGTCCGAGCGTGGATCAGTGGCCAGTAGCTCTGCGCGGAGGTGATTGAAGGCCTTCACGACCCGGGCTCCGGGCACGAGATCAGCAAACACTTCGCTCGACACGCGGCCGCCGAGGTCTGCGGGCTTGAATAGCGGTGCCTCGATCGGATTATTGGCATCAATGACGATGCGCCCTTTCCAATCCGGAAGACCTGCCATCGCTGCCGGGAGCTTTGTCCAGTTCACAGCGACGAAGACGATGTCGGCACGTGCCGCTTCCTCGCGGGTGCCCGCCCTGATGGATGGCCCGAGCTCGCGGACCAGATCCTTGAGTGAATCCGGGCCACGGCTGTTTGAGATGGTGGCCTCGACACCCGCCCGGCTCAGCGTCCGCGCGAAGGCGGTGCCAATCGCGCCCGAGCCAATGATACCAATGGTCATTTTGATGTTCCTTCAGAGTCGGAGACGGACGCGGTCGTACCGGCGCTCGCTCACGATCGATTTCAGTTGACTGGTGCGGTACCGAGCTGCTGCATCAGCGAGAAGAGATTGGCGACGCCCCAATGTTCGGCGATCCGCCCATCGCGCACGCTCATGACGTCGACGGTCTCGAATTGAATTTTTCGGCCCGTCGGCGTCACCCCAAAAAACTCTCCCAGATGCGTTCCGTGATAGGTCTTGTAGGTCGTCACCCGGTCGCCATCGGCAAGCTGCCAATGGATTTCGGCGTGGAAGTCGGGGAACGCGGCGCGAAGGACTTTGTACAGCTCTCTCGCGCCTGCCTTGTCGGGCGTGCGGCCCGGTTGCGGTGTGTGGTCGACGAAGTCCTCGGCGAACAATTCATCGAACACCGCGAAATTGCCGCCGCCCTGCACTTCTTCGGTGTTGCGGCGAACGACCGCTTTTGCGGCTTCGCTTGCGTTGCTGCTGGTCATGACATGCTCCGATCGGTTGAGGGTTCTGCGCTCTGTCATGTGCGACGCCGCTCAGGCACCGCCGCCCGCCTTCTGACCGAGCAGCTGCAGCTCCCAGGCGAGCGCGATACCGGTGCCACCGCCATGCTCAAGAAACATCTCAGCCCCCATCCTCGCCGTCTCTTCGCGGGCCCAGTCGCGCTGCAATTCACCGGCCACCGCCATCCACGTGATTGGAACGACGCCTGCCATCACCATGCGGCGCACTGCCATGTCGTGCGCTTCCGCGCTCACGCCGCCTGACGCATCGGTGACCGCGTAGACCTCGTAGCCTTCGCCCGCAGCCTGGATGGCCGGCATGGCGAGACAGATCTCCGACCAAAGCGCCGCCATAATGATCTTCTTGCGGCCCGTCTTCTTCACGGCATCGACAACCCGCGCATCTTCCCAGGTGTTGATGAAGGTGCGGTCGATCGGCTTCTGATCCGGGAAGACATCCTGCAGGCCCTTGATGAGCTTGCCGCCGCGGTCCTCAAGGACGGT
>NZ_JAMYQT010000031.1:0-54613 GCF_040320985.1 Mesorhizobium sp. M0571 | reverse complement strand
CATGCAGAATGCGCCGCAGCGCCCGCTAACAGCCGATCCCGCTCAACAGCGCTTTGATTTTCAATGACATAGAAAGTGAGCATTATGACGCGTGGCTGCTCGGCCATGCCAAAATTGATACGACCGCGCTCTATGCCCATGTCGCCACCAAGACGATCCACACCGTGATGAGTCCGCTCGACCGGATCAGCCTGCTCACAGAGGGCGAGATACGACCGGACAGATAACGCGGCGGCGGTGCGCCGCCCGTCCCTGGAGGTCGCCGACATCTTCCATCGCCATGGTGCCGCCTGGCGCGCGGCCCAGGCCGGCCACTTGAGCCTCGGCCAGCTGAAGGTGATGTCGGCGATCGAGACCTGCCGCACCGCGGCGCTTGGCGGTCACGTCAAGGCGTTCGAGGACTGCGGCCACAGTCGCATTGCGTATAACAGCTGCAGGAATAGACACTGTCCAAGGTGCCAAGGCGCGGCGGCAAGGGAATGGCTCGCCGCACGCGAGGCCGATCTCTTGCCGGTCGGCTACTTCCACGTCGTCTTCACGCTGCCGGCCGAGATCGCCGACATCGCCTATCCCAACAAGGCGGTGATCTACGACCTGTTGTTCCGCGCCGCCTCGGAAGCGATGCTCACCATCGCCGCCGATCCAAAACATCTCGGCGCCCGCATCGGCATCACCGCCGTGCTGCATAGCTGGGGCTCGGCGATGACCCATCATCCGCATGTCCACATGATCGTGCCCGGCGGCGGCATCGCGCTCGATGGTGAGCGGTGGGTGTCCTGCCGGCCCGGCTTCCTCCTGCCCGTGCGCGTGCTCTCAAGACTGTTCCGGCGGCTCTTGCTGGCCAAGCTTACTGATGCCCATGCCGCCGGCCGGCTGAGGTTCTTCGGCGACAATGCTGGCCTCGGCGACGCGCGCCTTTGCTAAATTCCTGGCACCGCTCAAGAAGAAGAACTGGTTCGTCTACGCCAAGCCGCCCTTCGCCGGACCCGAGGCCGTGCTGGCCTACCTGTCGCGCTATACCCACCGCGTCGCCATCTCCAACAGCCGGTTGATCGCGCTCGACGAGGCGGGCGTCACATTCCGCGTCAAGGACTACCGCCGCAATGGCAGCGAGCGCTACCGGACCATGACGCTGGAAGCGGGCGAGTTCATCCGCCGATTCCTGCTCCACGTGCTACCCAAAGGCTTCCATCGCATCCGCCACTATGGGCTGCTCGCCAGTGCGCACGCCAAGGCCAACATCGCGCGCGCTCGCGAACTTCTCGCCGCGCCGCAGCCCAAGGCCGAATGCAACGGAACGGGCGCCGATGCCGCCACGCCATCGGACTGGCGGCCGCCATGTCCATGCTGCGGCGGCAGGATGATCGTCATCGAGACCTTCGAACGCGGCGGCGACCGCGCCCGCGCGCCGCCTTGGACGAGGGCGCCATGACCACAAACCGCTCTTCATCGCTCTGCATACCCGCCGAGGACTTTGGTCGTCGGCGGCCCGAGGCGATCGTGCGTCTCCGGCCGATCGCATGTCCCGCACCATCTGCAGCGCCGAAACCGCCCGCTCTTCAAGGGCCGCATCGCAATGCGCACAGCCATCGCCAGCCCATCGAGCTACGCCTGCCCACCCACCAAGCCCATCGGTGCGGTCACAACGGACCAAGCCGAACCGTCAAATCCCCATAGCCGCAAAACCGAAATCTCCACCCCGCGGGTTCCTTCCCTCGAGGCTTCCGGACGCCGGCCTCGAGCCACGCCATCTCAGTAGACGGCCGGCATCCGAAACCCATCACAATAACCCATCACAATCTCGGACGCTGGACTCGCCAACCCCGGATCCGGAAACCTGACGTTTTTTCAGTTCAGTCCGACTGAGCCATGCTGAACAGCAGCGCCTCTCGATCTGACGGGCGAGTCAGGCAGCCGTCGAAGCGGGCGGAGCCTGCCCGGCAGCAGCCTTTGTTGTAGCAGTCGCCGGCGGCTGGACCAATTCAGAAGGGCTAGTTTCGGCTAAGAGTTCAACTGCCTCAGTTGAGGCGGCCTCGCCCTTGAACAGGCTCGATATGGATGCGGCCACTTTGGTCTTGCTCGTCGTGTCAGGCTCGACAACCTCCTGCATGGGCAATCTGAGATTCGCTAGCCTCTCCACAAACACCTCGAAGTGAGGTATCGCCGCTGAAGGATCCTCGTCCAGGGCGAACTCGCGGCGGATGACCTGGATGCGGATGCGGACGTCGTCGGACTGCGGCGTGTCGTCGAGCTGGCTCTGGATCTCCTCGAGGATCTCGGCACCCTGCTCGCAGTCCCGCTGCTCTTGTGATCGCGGATGAAGATCCTGTGATAGCGCATGATCATTGCCCCGAGGCGTTCGCGGTTCGCTTCCCGCTGTGCCTGCCGCCTCGCCTTGTTTACAGCCTTGAAGAGGCTGGACATGCGCTCGAGAAAGATGTCGATAGGCCCCCGGAGCTCACCCTTATCTCGCTCGATTGTCTCAACGACGGCGCGTGCGAAGCCGAGCTTCTCGATATGTCCGCTCTCTGCCTTGGCGACCGCCTGAATGGCGACGAACATCGACTTGCCGGTTTCAATCTGGGCCTGAATGCTTTGCAGGGAGATGGTAGGAGCTTCCGTATCGCGAAACCGCGTGATCTCGCCGATGCACGCGTTCATCGCGGCGGTGGCGAGTTCAACGGGGATCAGGTCCTCAATCTCCTTCACCTCGACGCCGTCTGCGAGTTCAAGTGCTCCCAGCTGCAAGAGATGTTGGCTGTCGATCAGGCGCTTCGCCTTCTTGTCCGTCCGCATATGGTTGGCCGCATCGTTGCCTGCGGGGTCAGAGTCGAGGAGGGCGACAACAGGCGGCTTGTCGGTATCCCGACCTCTGATCAGGTAGAGCATGTAAGGGATCTCGCTCGCCGATCCGCAGGGCACAATTACTAGATTGTTGAGGTCGAGGGTCTCGGCCGTTACGCCAGGCCGCCTCTGCCGCATGATTCGGGCGGCTCCGGCGAGAAGCACCTGCTCCGTGATCCCCTCGACGAGCAAGTTGACTGACCCCACGAAGGCCGTCTCGCCGACGAACGCACCGAAGGCAGAGCGAAGGGGCTCATAGTGGTTTCGCGAAACGTTTCGAACAACCCGGGTCCCATCATAGCCGCGCCCCTTCTCGAGCACTCGGATACGCTCGGCGTAGTTTTTGTCCAGCAGGAACGGCGAGTGCGTGACGTAGATCACCTGCACCGGTGGGCGGCCGTCCTGAGGGTCGGCAAGATCCTGGAGGACTTTCATGAGGTCCTGCTGAGCCTCGGCGGAGAGGTAGGTATCTGGTTCGTCCATTAGTAAGAGGCTTTCGCGCTCAGTCTGTGGACGGTGCGACTGGGCTTGGATGAGATATGAGAGGAAGTATTTGAGGCCGCTGCTGCGCTCGTCAAAGGTATACTCGGTCCCCGTACGGTCCCTGATCGTGAATACCAACTCGTGTTCGCGCGGTGTGACCTTCAGCGAGAAGTCACGGTCCTGGACCCACCACTTTTTGAAGTTGAGGTAGCGCTCCAGTTGTTCGTTAATGGCTTCCACTAGCGCGTTGGCGTAGCCCTCCTTGCCGTCCGCGATCGCCTCCCGCAGATCCTTCAGCCTGGCCGGCTCGACGTTGCCGAGCTTCAAGAGCAAATCGCGCGCGAGAGCGAGCGACTTCTCCGCGCCATCTACGCGGCGAGCCTCGCGGAGGGCGTTCGCGATTGGTGACAGCGCCAGCCGTATATTGGGAGCGTTGGCGGCGAATATCTTATCATCTCCCAGCATCTCCGCGAAGCTGCCGGCGACTTCGAGCAGCGTTGTGCGCTGTCTGCGGTCGGAGATGCTGCTGGGCTGGGCGTCCCCATTCGCCAGCCAGTGCAGGGGGACCGCTGCGTTTAAGGCGACGTCCGGCATGAGACGGAAGGGCTTCGGCAGGATGTCGGCGAGCGGTTGTGCCACTGAGGACGCCTCGACCACGTGCTTCTTCCACCCTTCATCGGGGTCTGGGATCCAAATGTCGAGCGCCTCGGGCGTCTCCCTGAACATCATGAAGCGGTCGAACTTTACATCTTTTGCGCCGGCGACGTTGGCGATCGCTTCCGCCTCATCCGACTCGACCATACTCCAACCGAGGCCAAGGTGCGGCCAGCAGGTCGCCTCCCGCTCCACGCTGAAGAAAGGCGAGTAGCGGCAGAGATCGCGCTGCTCGAAGCCAATCCCTGACACGGCCTTCTCGACCGCACTCAGAAGGTGACTCTTCCCAGATTCGTTCGCGCCGACGATGGTCGTAATCCGACTGTCGAACTCGACCTCAACGTAGGGATACCAGGCGTCACGAAACATTTCCCAATCGCCCTTGGGCTGGGCATGGGGCGTCGCCTTGCGGATATGGTCGAAGTTAAACGACTTGTAGAAGCGCGCATAGACGGTTGAAAGTCTCATGGTCAATCCATGTAAAGATGGTGTCAGCCGCAGTAATCTGCGAACGCCGGAAGCGCGAACGAATGGAGTACTTTGCATGCCTGAACCAAGCGCACAAGATAGGCCGCGCCATCGGCTAGGGAGCTTGAATCGGTTTCAACATCAATAATTGCAGATTCGTGGCCGAATATACGGCAGAGTCCGAGACGAGGCAGTTCTTCCAAGACGATCGCTGCCGAAGGAGCCTCCAGCGAACGGCGGCTACCCTCACGGTTGCTGCTGAAAGCTGCGGTCACCGTCCGGCCCTAGGCCGAATGTCAGGAACGCGCCGCATCGCTGCCGTTGTGGTCGGTTAGCGGTGAGCGGCGAAAGGCCGTTCACAATACTGAGACTTGAACTGGCGACGACAGGCCACGGCAAACCAGACGAGATGTCCGGGTGACGGGGCCCGGCATCAAAACCGCCTTCCGCGTCCCCCTCGGCGTCAATTCGCCTCAAGGTAGTCAGAGAAGGATAGCGCGTCACGAGACCTCGCAGCAACTCGATCCGCTGGGCCTCCTCGAGATAGCGCGCGCTGCCCAACAAATTGCGTACATTCCATTTGTTGAAATCGAATTTTGTCCCGAGCATATCCAGCCCCACGAAGAAGGCCGTTGGTCGGTCCGACATCGGCAGCAACTCGACCCAAGCGAAAAGTGCGGGCAGCTCGTGGTCTCGTATCCATTTACGATCGCCATATTCGGCCATCACCGCTTCAAGCCCACTCAAGATTGTGTCGGCAGGAACAACGAGGCCACCAACGACCATGCGTTGCGCTAGCTCGCGCCTTACACCATCGGTAATGTTTCCAATCAGAATTTCATCGAACTCTGCGGCTCGATCGCCATGAGGCATGAGGACGGCACATCCAACAAACCGCGCGACGCGTACCAGGTCATTAGGGGAACCTTCCTCCTTGACTGTGTGGGCAGCCGCTATGAGAACTTCGGCAATATCGCACGTCTGGGCTCGGTCTCTGGAGCGGTTTGCAGCAGCGCGCGCAAAGTCGGGCCAATTGCCGAACTTGCCCTCCGGAATCGGCTCGTGCCGCTGCTGCCAGATCACTTGCAGCCCGACGGCAGCTTCGGCACCAAACTCCCGGTCAAGGAGGCAACGTTTTAAAACGGCCTCGGCGTCTTTGGTGCCAATGGTCGTAAGTACGACGCGGTACTCGTGGACATGCGAGATCCGCATTTCGTCCAGGGCGTCGGTTGGACTTGTTGGCCGCAAACGCAACCTTGGCAGCATGAACGCCTGCCAGATCGGCTCCGAGCATATCGTCCAGAATCAGCACTTGACTGGCGTCAGGAACCCGCCGCATTGCCCAAGTAAGCCGTGCCATGTGATGGCGCGAAGCTGATTGAGCGATGAGCTGCCGCCCCTTGCATCGACGAGACCATCTCGCACCATCGGTAGTCTTTAGCCGAAACAGAGTGAGGTCAGCCGGCGCGTGCGGCCTTTGTGCGATTACGCCCACCTGCCCCTCTTTTAACGCTACGCACGGAGACGGCTTTGGGAGCCACGACGTCGCCGAGCCGCTCTATACGGAGGGGCGCGCGCGAGGGAAGGCGAACGACGAGTTCGAGTTGCCCCCCGATCGCCTCGACGTAGCTCTTAAGAGTAGACAAGTACATGTCGGCTTGTTTCTCGATCTTCGAGACCGAAGGCTGCTTTATCTTGAGGACCGAAGCGATTTCGGCCTGGGCCTTTCCAGCGGCACGCCGCAAATCGCCGAGACTCTCGACTTCTCCCCTTAACTCTTCGAAACGCGCGTCGACCCGCTCCCGACGATCCTCGGGGAGCGCAGCGATTAGGTCATCAAGCTTGCGTCCCATCACTTCTTCTCCTTCTTCGCCGCCGCCAAACGGTCGAGATGCCCTTGATAGCGCTTGTCCGCCTTGGCGATCAGACTTTTATAGAAGCGCTTCTCACTCACGCCCGACTTATCGCCGGCGACGAGCAGGATCGCCTTCCGCTTCCGATCGAATGCGAACGCAACCCGCCAGACACCATCATCAGCGTCGAAGCGAAGTTCTTTCATGTTCGCGAACGACGAGTCATTCAAGGTATCCGCATGCGGTCGCCCCAGCTGGGGCCCGAACACACCGAGCAGCTTAGCCGAAGCCAATAGCTCATCTTGGACTGTCTGGGGCAACGCCTCGAACTCCCCATCGAACTCATCGCCAAAAACGACTTCCCAAGTCATATATAGCTCCTAGGCTATGTAGTCAACATGATCAAGCTGCCGAACGATAGTCTGCGGCCGAAACAAGGTACGCGCGGTCGACGATAATCCGGCCGCCGTTGACACGACTGGCAATTCGCGACCTGTCTGCGCTATCGAGCGGCATCGTCACCGGCGTTCTGACGGGCATGGCCGGCGCGTAGCTGTCGCTTGCCTAGAATCCCGGCTTGTCGTGAAGGATATGACCGCCAGCAAGGGTTCCATCGCGCCGGCAGCGCTCACCGTCGCCAAATATGGAAACCGGTGCCGGCGAGGTTCGCGTGTCTGGCGGGGAAGGTCCCTGCCCGGAGGTGAAGCCGGCGAGGCGCTTGCGCTGGTCCATGCGTAATCGTGCGGAGGACCGCGCGGCGCCGCGCTGTGCATCGCATCTCTCGTCCCGCTGCGCTGCTGAGGCCTCTTCTGTCAGGCGGTCTAGGTTTCGCGCTTCGGGCCGAGCAGGAACACTATGAGGGCAGCGAGGAACGTGGCAACAGCACTGTAGGCAATGGCACTGGTAATCCCGGCATTGTCCACCAATAGTCCGCCGAAAATCGCGCCCGCTGCGATTGCCACTTGGAACGCTACGACCATCAGCACACCGGCGCTTTCGGCGTGCTCGGGGACGGCCCGCCGCACCATCCACGTCTGCAATCCTACCGGCACCGCGCCGAAGGCAAAGCCCCACGCGGCAACCGCAATCGCCGAGGCCAAGGCCGATGCTCCCGCCGTCAGCAGCGAAACAGCGGCTATCGCTATGAGCAGCGGTGCAAGGGCCGCGACTGCCTTGAGACTGTACTCGGCCAGAAGCCCGCCGGCCAAATTGCCGAAGAATCCGCCGATGCCGAAAGCAAGCAACACAAGCGAGATCGTTTCGACATCCAGCGCGGGAATCTTCTCGAGGAAGGCGCGAATATAGGTGATTCCGGCGAAGTGGCCGGAAGTGACCAACAGGATGACCAAAAGCGCAACTTTGACCATCGGAATCTTAGCCACATCCAGCAGGCTGCGGACGCTAGCCACTCCAATCGGAGGCAGCCTCGGAATGGTTATGAGTTGCACCAGCAGTGTAGCGGCGCCGCCGGCTGCGGCGAGCATGAACGCGCTTCGCCATCCCCAGATATCGCCCACATAAGCGCCAATTGGAGCTGCGCAAACGGTAGCCACGGAAACGCCGGTGAGGATGACCGACATGGCGCGCGGCAGGAGGTGGCTTGGAACGAGCCGCATCGCCAGTGCTGCCGACATCGACCAGAAGCCGCCGAGCGCTATGCCGAGCACAACGCGTGCAGTCAGGAGAACCGCCAGCGACCACGCGCCGGCCGCCAGAACGTCCGACAGGATCAGCAGCAGCGTCATGGTCCACATGACGGTCCTGCGGTCCAGGCGCTTTGTGATGATGGCCACCGTCGGCGCCGAGATCGCCCCGACGATAGCTGTCGCCGTCATCGCCTGTCCAGCCGCTCCCTCGCTGATACCGAGATCATGCGCGAGGGGCGTGAGCAGGCTGACAGGCAGAAACTCTGCCGTGACCAGCCCGAAGGTGCCCAAGGAAAGCGAAATGACCGCACCCCATGCGGGACCAGACGGTGGGACGGGCTTTTCTGCGTCGTGCAGAACAGCGTCCATGACGCCTGCTGCGGATTGGGTCATGAACGAAGTCTCCACTGTGATGCAATGCAACGTGATGTTGGCTGCCTTGACCCAAATCTAAAAACACAAGCGCATTTCCCGGCGGCGTTGCACGGAGGAGGGGATGTTCATTGCTTCGCGATATTTTGTGACGGTGCGGCGCGCCACATCGATGCCGGTTTCCTTCAGCCGGACAGCGATGTCCTCATCGGAAAGCACGTCGCGGGGAGATTCTGCGGCAATGATCGCTTTGATCCGATGCCGGACAGCTTCGGCGGAGTGCGCATCGCCGCCTTGGCAGGACGCGATCGCGACGGTGAAAAAATACTTCAGTTCAAAGACTCCGCGCGGGGTAAGCATGTACTTGTTCGAGGTCACCCGGCTTACCGTCGACTCGTGCACGCCGATCGCGTCAGCGACGGTTCTGAGATTGAGAGGCCGCAGGTGGGCGACGCCATGTTCCAAAAAGGCATCCTGCTGACGCACGATTTCAGCCGCAACCTTAACAATGGTCTTGGCGCGCTGATCGAGGCTGCGGATTAGCCAGGTCGCGTTTTGCAAGCATTCGTCGAGAAATGCTTTATCTTTCGAATTTTGGGGAGTTTGACGCGAGACTTCGGCATAGTAGCTTTGGTTGATCAGCAGCTTTGGCAGCGTGGCAGGATCAAGTTCGATCTGCCACCCGCCTTGCGGCGAGGGCGTGACCCAGACGTCGGGTATGATTGATTCAGACGCACCGGATTGGAATCGGTTCCCAGGCTTGGGATCGAGCGCCCGAATCTCATGCATCATGTCGAGAAGGTCTTCTTCATCGACGCCGCAATGCTGCTTCAGTGCCTCAAAATCGCGTCGCGCAAGCATTTCAAGATTGGCAACCAAGGATGCCATTGCCGGGTCGAGCCGATTTCGCTGGCGCAACTGAATCTCGAGGCATTCTCTGAGACTTCGCGCAAAAACTCCCGGTGGATCAAATTGCTGCAAGGTTCCGAGAACCCGTTCCACAACAGCCTCATGGACATTCAGGCTCTCGGCCAGCTCCAAAAGGTTTGCCCGAAGATAGCCAGTATCTTCCAGATCGGCGGCAAGCTGGCCAGCGATCAGCCGCTCCTGTGGTGTGAACGCAGTGAGGGCGATCTGACGAGCGACATGGTCGTGCAATGTTTCGGCGAGGGTGGCAAACTCGTCGAGGGAAGGGCCATTGCCCGGCGGGTTGTTGGTCGTGTTGCCGAGTGATTTCCATTGCCCGAGCCGTTCAGGCGACCCTGCCCCGGGCGGTCCTTCAACGGCGTTTGCGCCAGGGCCGACAGGCTGATCCGCTCCCGAAATCGAGACGTCGTCAAAAGGCCCGCCATCGCTTGATGCAGATTCCAAAAGCGGGTTCTTCTCGATTTCCCGCTCCACGAACTGATGCAGTTCAGTATGCGCCAGTTGCAGCAGGCGAATCGACTCAATGAGTTGAGGCGATGCGACCATGGATTGCTTCTGGCGCTGAAGCAGGCTTGCTGAGGATTGCATGGTGAGCGCGAAAATCCTGTCGAGGAGCCTCTTGGGGCCGGCAATGGCACCACTGAGACGTATTCTAGGTCATGCGGCGGCTTTCAGCGTTTCGAGAACGTTTTGCGGGGACGAGACGCCATAGGGGTCGGCCTCGCAGTTGTCGGAGAAACCTTCCTCCTCGAACCAATGCTCCACCACGCCATTGTTGATCAGGGCGGCGTAGCGCCAGGAGCGCATCCCGAAGCCGAGATTGTCCTTGGCGACCAGCATGCCCATTTTGCGTGTGAACTCGCCTGAGCCATCGGGGATGAGCTCGACCTGCTTCAGACCCAAGGACTTCCCCCACGCATTCATGACGAAGGCGTCGTTGACTGAGAGGCAGTAAATCGCGTCAATTCCCTCCTTCTCAAACTCATCATAGAGCTCTTCGAACTGGGGCAATTGGTAGGTCGAGCAGGTCGGCGTGAAGGCGCCAGGCAGCGAGAACAGGATGACCCGCTTGCCGGCAAAGTAGTCGTCAGATGTCTTTTCTTGCCAGCGATATGGATTTAGGCCCTGGACTGACTTATCGTGAACACGCGTGAGAAAGGTGACGAAGGGAACTTTCTTTTGAACTGTCATCAAGTTGCTCCTAAAGAAGAAAACTGGCGCTGAATTCTGGCAGAGGCTGGCGCAATACCGAGCAAAGGCTCGTATGCCCGGCACGGAATGAGGACCTCGCGGCTCGCAACCTCCTTTTTCCCTCCCGACGTATGGGAACGTCTTGGCGGCTGGTCTTGGCCACCCGAATGCGATCGATCTGAGCGAGCTGGACACCGTCGAGCCGCTTGGTTCCCACGGCTATGGCGCCGGAAGCGGCATCCATCGCTCGCGCTCGTGCCCGGGACAAAGTGATAGCGGGCCCGAAGTAGCCAATATCGAACGCGTGTGGAGGCCTCAAATGTGACTTCACGCAAGAGACCCGCGTTACTGAGCTGGTTCGGCGTATTGTCGAAGTTTGCCAGTGACCCGCCGACCTTGGCTTCGGTGGCTCTTTGATGGGGCTCTTGGGCACTCACATGCTGATCAGAACCGGTAAACGGCAATTGCGCGAGCGCCATGTGTTGGCGTGCCGGCATCGGACCAGCCGTGCACAAAGCGGCTGCCGAGGAGGGACCTCCGGAGGAGATGATGTACCGATGTTCAGCGGGAACAGGCACCGTCTCCTCAGGCCACGGTCTAGAGCTTCGCGTGTCGGGCATGGCGCAAGTCGCTTTCATCGTGTTTTGATGGGCTCTGACCAGGAGCAGCAAGCGGCGTGCCATTTCAAATAGAGATGCTTTTGGAGCGATCCTTTTTCTTGGAGGACCGTGTCTTCAAGACCGGGCGCGCCCTATAACCGCCTCGTCAGCACGCTCGACAAGGGTGCTGTATGGTGCGGATATGCGGCGCTTCCGCACCGGCTGGACAAAGACGAACCGAAAGCCGAGCCGATGCCCTACCTCACACCGGCGGGCACTGCAGCGATTTCGTAGCGTCTGCCGCAAACGTGTTCTTGCGTGCGCAGGCTCGGCTTTCGCGAACATGCGCCTGTCGCAGCAACCATGAGCGCGCGCTTCGGCAAGCGCCTGACTCCGTGAGGATCGAATTCCGCAATCGTGTCTATTTGCCACCCTCTTATGTTCGAAACTGGACCAGAATGTCGCAAGCCCGACCGAAAGGTCGCCCAGGCGCGTACTATCCGACACTGTTCTGTCGCCTTTGTTGGTCCGCGACACCGGCCATTTCGCCGAGCTCTTGTCTGGCCTCAGGCTAACCCGATGAAAAGCAATCACAATTTTTTTCTTCTGCTGGGTCGGCCAAATTGGCACGAGTTTTGAAGCTCCTTCGTTGGGCCGGGAGCCGCCGACCGACCTTCATTTCGTGGATGGCACCGCGATCGATGGAACGAAGAAAGAAAAGCAAAATGTCAAATCCGCATCAGATAGCATTCTATGGGAAGGGGGCCTCGGCGAAACCGCCCCCTACCAAACAGGCTCGCCGCCCTTGTCGACCCTTGAGCAGGAAATCTTGATGGCCGGCTGCGACTCAAAGGCCCGCCACACTCGCCTAATCCCGAACTCGAAGGCGCAGGATAACGTTCTGCATCTCGCCGCGCGGTATGCCTAGGCAGTTACACGTTGGCCGACCTTGATAATCGAATCGGGCTACGCTGCGGAGCACGTCGTCTACATGCCTTCCTAAGCCATTCGCTGCCCGCAGCGCCTGCCGGTCACCTTCCGCCCTTCCATCGCTTAGAGATCAAGTGCCACCATGTCCGAACAGCCCTTGCCGACGCTGCCGATGTGGCGCGTCGATCACATCGAGCCCTCGCCCGAGATGTTGGCGCAACGCGCCAACGGTCCGATCCACCGCGTGCGCTTCCCGTCCGGGCACGAAGGCTGGTGGGTGACAGGCTATGATGAAGCCAAGGCGGTGCTGTCCGACGCGGCGTTCCGGCCCTCGGGAATGCCGCCGGCGACATTCACCCCGGATTCGGTGATTCTCGGATCGCCGGGGTGGTTGGTCTCGCACGAGGGGGGCGAGCATGCCCGGTTACGCACGATCGTGGCGCCAGCCTTCAGCAACCGCAGGGTGAAGCTGCTCGCGCAGCAGGTCGAGGTGATCGCCGCGCAGTTGTTCGAGACACTGGCGGCCCAGCCCCAGCCCGCCGACCTGCGGCGCCACCTCTCCTTTCCACTTCCGGCCATGGTCATCAGCGCGCTGATGGGCGTGCTCTACGAGGATCACGCCTTTTTCGCCGGGGTGTCCGACGAGGTGATGACGCACCAGCATGAAAGCGGCCCGCGCAGCGCGTCGCGCTTGGCCTGGGAAGAACTGCGCGCCTACATTCGCGGCAAGATGCGGGACAAGCGCCAGGATCCTGGCGACAACCTGCTGACGGATCTGCTCGCGGCGGTCGACCAGGGCAAGGCGACCGAGGAAGAGGCGATCGGCCTGGCGACGGGCATGCTGGTGGCGGGGCACGAGAGCACCGTCGCGCAGATCGAATTCGGCCTGCTGGCCATGTTCCGCCATCCGCAACAGCGCGAACGCCTGGTCGGCGATCCATCCCTGGTGGACAAGGCGGTGGAGGAAATCCTGCGCATGTACCCGCCGGGCGCGGGCTGGGACGGCATCATGCGCTATCCGAGGACCGACGTGACCATCGCGGGCGTGGATATTCCTGCGGAGAGCAAGGTGCTGGTCGGCCTGCCGGCGACGTCGTTCGATGCGCGCCATTTCGACGACCCGGAAATCTTCGACATCGGACGCGACGAAAACCCGCACCTGGCGTTCTCCCATGGGCCGCACTACTGCATCGGCGCGGCGCTGGCCAGGCTGGAACTCAAGGTGGTGTTCGGTTCGATCTTCCAGCGCTTTCCCGCGCTGCGCCTGGCCGTGGCGCCCGAAGAACTGAAGTTGCGCAAGGAGATCATCACTGGCGGGTTCGAGGAGCTCCCGGTGCTCTGGTGATGCGCGGACGCCGCCGGGAATCGCGATCTTCTCCGCAATTTGCCGGCGCGCCTGGCGCGCGCCGGTCAGATCAGCCAGCCAACAGGTAACCAACATGAACGTGCAAGAAACCACGGCAGCATGCCGGGACGCCTTCGCCGAACTGGCGTCGCCAGGGTGCATCCACGACCCGTATCCGTTCATGCGGTGGTTGCGCGAGCACGATCCGGTGCATCGCGCGGCGTCGGGCCTCTTTCTGTTGAGCCGCCACGCCGACATCTACTGGGCGCTCAAGGCCACGGGCGATGCGTTTCGGGGGCCGGCACCAGGCGAACTGGCGCGCTATTTCCCGCGTGCGGCGACCAGCCTGTCGCTAAGTTTGCTGGCGTCCACTTTAGCGATGAAGGAACCTCCAACGCATACGCGTCTGCGCCGGCTGATCTCGCGCGATTTCACCATCGGCCAGATCGACAACCTGAGGCCGACCATCGCTCGCATTGTCGCAGCGCGCCTGGACGGCATGGCGCCCGCACTGGAGCGCGGGGAGGCAGTGGACCTGCATCAGGAATTCGCGCTGGCCTTGCCCATGCTGGTTTTCGGCGAACTGTTCGGCATGCCCCCGGACGACATTCTCGGGCTCGTCACCGGCATCAGCGCCATTCTGGAAGGCCTGAGCCCGCACGCCAGCGATCCCCAGCTCGCTGCGGGGGACGCGGCCAGCGCCAGAGTGCAGGCCTACTTCGGCGACCTCATACAGCGCAAGCGCACCGATTCCTGCCACGACATCGTGTCAATGCTGGTCGGCGCACACGACGACGATGCCGAGATGCTGTCGGATGCGGAATTGATCAGCATGCTCTGGGGCATGCTGCTGGGCGGCTTCGCCACCACTGCCGCGGCCATCGGCCATGCGGTCCTGGCGATGCTGGCGTATCCCGAACAGCGGCACTGGCTGAAGGGAGACGCCGTGGGGGTGAAGGCATTCGTCGAAGAAGCCCTGCGCTACGACGCGCCCGCCATGTTCAGCTCCATTCCGCGTATCGCCCAGCGCGACATCGAACTGGGCGGCGTGGTGATCCCGAAGAACGCGGACGTGCGCGTGCTGATCGCGGCCGGCAATCGCGACCCGGACGCCTTCGCCGATCCCGACCGCTTCGATCCCGTGCGGTTCTACGGCACCAGTCCTGGCATGTCGATCGACGGGAAGATCATGCTGACCTTCGGCCACGGCATCCACTTCTGCCTGGGTGCGCAACTGGCCCGAGTGCAGTTGGCCGAGAGCCTGCCGCGGATCCAGGCGCGCTTCCCCACGCTGGCATTGGCCGAGCAGCCGACCCGGGAGCCCTCCGCGTTCCTTAGGACGTTCCGCGCGCTGCCGGTGCGGCTGCATGGGCAGGAGGGCTGAGATGCGCGTCCTGGTCGATCAGGATCTGTGCGGAACTACCGGGCAGTGCGTGCTGACGCTGCCGGGCACCTTTCGCCAGCGCGAACCGGACGGCGTGGCCGAAGTGTGCGTGGCGACGGTCCCGCAGGCGCTGCACGCCGCCGTGCGGCTTGCGGCCAACCAGTGCCCGGTCGCCGCCATTCGGGTCATCGAAAGCGACGCTGGCCATGACGAGCGCGCCAGCGCCGACCCTGCGCCTTCTCCGGCGGAGGCCGAGCGGCATGCTGCGAAAGACCAATGCAATTCAGGAGACACGATGGGACGGTTTGAAGGCAAGGTGGCCGTGGTGACCGGCGCCGGCGCCGGCATCGGCCAGGCATGCGCTCTCGCCATCGCGCGCGGGGGCGGCAGAGTGGTGGTGGCCGACATTGATGGCTCGGCGGCCATCGCCTGCACCGCGCAGATCGCGGCCGAAGCAGGCCACGCGCTGCCCATAGCCATGGATATCGCCGATGAGCAGGCGGTGGCAGGGCTGTTCGAGACGGCGGAGCGGCACTTCGGGGGGGTCGACCTGCTGGTGAACAATGCGAGCGCCATGCATCTGACCCAGCGCGACCGCGCGATCCTCGACCTGGACCTGGCAGTCTGGGACCAGACCATGGCGACCAATCTGCGCGGCACGCTGCTCTGCTGCCGGCAGGCCATCCCACGGATGATCGCCCGCGGCGGTGGCGCGATCGTCAACATGTCGTCGTGCCAGGGGCTCAGCGGTGACACGGCGCAGACGTCCTACGCCGCGTCGAAGGCGGCGATGAACATGCTCTCGGCTTCGCTCGCCACCCAGTACGGTCATGCGCAGATCCGCTGCAACGCCGTTGCGCCGGGTCTCGTCATGACCGAGCGTCTCCTCGCCAAGCTGGACGAGTGCATGCAACGGCATCTGCGCCGGCACCAGCTCCTGCAGCGCGTCGGCCGCCCCGAGGACGTGGCCGCGCTCGTGGCGTTCCTGCTCTCCGACGATGCTGCGTTTATCACAGGCCAGGTCGTGTGCATCGATGGCGGCATGCTGGCGCATGTGCCGACATACGCCGACGGTGGCAACAGCTGCGCCGCGCGCCCTGCCGACGACACCGAATCGGCGGCGGCGGCGCGCTGCTGATGGACATGCTGCTCAACCCACTCAACCGTCGGCACCGGCTGCGATGCGACATCCCGGTCATGCCTGGCGCTTTCCCCCTGGTCGGGCATCTTCCCGCCATTGTTTGCGACCTGCCGCGCCTGCTGCAGCGCGCAGAACGGACGCTGGGCAGCCACTTCTGGCTGGATTTCGGCCCTGCCGGACACCTGATGACCTGCGTGGATCCGGAAGCGTTCGCACTGCTCCGGCACAAGGACGTGTCCTCGGCGCTGATCGAAGAGATCGCGCCCGAATTGCTTGGCGGAACGTTGGTTGCCCAGGACGGCGGCGCGCACCGGCAGGCGCGCGATGCGATCAAGGCGGCGTTCCTGCCCAAGGGGCTGACCCAGGCCGGCATCGGCGACCTGTTCGCGCCCGTCATCCGGGCGCGGGTGCAGGCGTGGCGCGACCGCGGCGAGGCAACCATCCTGCGCGAAACCGGCGACCTGATGCTCAAGCTCATCTTCAGCCTCATGGGCATCCCCGCGCAGGACCTGCCGGGATGGCATCGCAAGTACCGGCAACTGCTGCAGTTGATCGTCGCGCCCCCGGTCGACCTGCCCGGACTGCCCTTGCGGCGCGGCCGCGCCGCCCGCGACTGGATCGACGCGCAGTTGCGCCAGTTCGTTCGCGACGCGCGCGCGCATGCTGCGCGCACCGGGTTGATCAACGACATGGTGAGCGTCTTCGACCGCAGCGACGATAGGCTCTCCGATGACGTCCTGGTCGCCAATATCCGCTTGCTGCTGCTTGCCGGTCACGACACCACTGCCTCGACGATGGCCTGGATGGTGATCGAGCTGGCGCGGCAGCCTGTGCTGTGGGACGCCCTGGTCGAGGAGGCGCAACGCGTGGGCGCGGTGCCGACCCGGCACGCGGACCTGGCGCAGTGTCCGGTCGCCGAGGCGCTGTTCCGCGAGACGCTGCGCCTGCATCCGGCGACCACGCTCCTGCCTCGTCGCGCGCTGCAGGAATTGCAACTCGGCCAACGGCGCATTACCGCGGGCACCCATCTGTGCATACCGCTGCTGCATTTCTCGACCTCGGCGCTGCTGCACGAGGCGCCTGATCAGTTCCGCCTGGCGCGGTGGCTGCAACGCACGGAGCCGATCCGGCCGGTGGACATGCTGCAGTTCGGTACCGGCCCACACGTCTGCATCGGCTACCACCTGGTATGGCTGGAAATGGTGCAGTTCTGCATCGCCTTGGCGCTGATCATGCACAAGGCCGGGGTGCGGCCGCGGTTGCTGAGCGGCGTCGAAAAAGGCCGGCGGTATTACCCGACCGCACATCCGTCCATGGCAATCCGCATAGGCTTCTCATGAGCTGGCATCGCATGCCCCGTGTGGCGAGGCAGCGGCGCCGGCGAGGCGCGGCATTGCTGCACTCAGCGCACGCGCTCGGTGCGACGCCGGCAACACCGCTGCGGCTTGGCGCTCGCTGTGGTCATCTCGTGTCAGGTACAAGGACATGAAAAACATGCAGACCGGTTCCACGCTACACGACGACCGAACTGGCGTTTCCGCGCTCGGCGGATTGGGCGCGCAGGCGCGCGGCGCATCCGGCAGGCTGCTGCCGGAGATCTGGATGCAGGACGGCGCAAAGCGGGTCGAACAGGCGCTGGCGCGTCTTCTCTGCGCCGAAGACGACGGTGAAACCGAGCTGATGGCGGCGATGCGCTACGCCACCTTGCATGGCGGGAAGCGCACCCGCGCCTTGCTCTGTCTGGCTGCCGGCGCACTGGCCGACACGCCGGCGCACATGCTCGACGACGTCGGCGCCGCCATCGAGATGATGCACGCCTGTACCCTGGTCCACGACGACCTGCCCGCGATGGACGACGACGTGCTTCGCCGCGGCCTTCCGACCGTGCACGTCAAGTTCGGCGAAGCCACTGCGATCCTGGTCGGCGATGCGCTGCAGGCGCACGCCTTCCTGACCCTGGCGAGCCTGGATGCGCCGGGCGACAACCGTATCGCGCTCGTGCGCGAACTGGCGCAGGCCGTGTCCGCCGAGGGTGCCGCAGGCGGGCAGGCCATGGATCTGTCGCTGGTCGGAAAGCACGCCGAGCTGGACAGGATCGTGGCGATGCACCGGATGAAGAGCGGAGCGCTAGTGCGCGCGTCCGTTCGCATGGGCGCGCTATGCTCCATCGCGGAGGATGCCGCGCACGCTGCGCTGTACTGTGCGCTCGATCGGTACACCGCCTGTTTCGGGCTGGCGTTGCAGGTGATCGACGACATTCTCGACGCGACAGCGGATACCGCGACGCTGGGCAAGACCCCCGGCAAGGACGCGGCGGCGCAGAAGCCGACCTGCGCCTCGATCATGGGGCTGCAGGCAGCGCGCCAGTTCGCGCTGGATTTGTTGCGCGACGCCGGGGAAGCCATCGCCCCGCTGGGGCCGCGTGCGGAACGGTTGGCGCAGATACTGCAGCGGGCCAACGGGTATCTGTTCAAGCACGCGCCATGCGCATGAGCACGCCCGTCCACATGGAGTCGCCCCTGTGCCGGTGCGATCGGCCGGCGGCAGCGGTGCATGCTGCACTGTGCCCAAGTCCGCGGCGATGTGCGCGGCGTCTGCCGATCCTGGTTCTCGTCAACCGTCTGCAGAAGGAACATCCCGCGTGAAAGCGCTGTCCGAACAGATCCTTTCCGAATTGCGCCACCTGCTGAGCGAGATGAGCGACGGCGGCAGCGTCGGTCCTTCCGTCTACGACACGGCGCGAGCTCTGCAGTTCCACGGCAAGGTCACCGGTCGGCAGGACGCATACGCGTGGCTCATCGCGCAGCAACAGGCCGATGGCGGATGGGGAAGCGCGGATTTCCCGCTGTTCCGCCATGCGCCCACGTGGGCGGCGTTGCTGGCATTGCAGCGTACCGATCCTCTTCCCGGCGCTGCCGACGCAGTCCAGGCTGCAACCCGGTTCCTCGAACGCCAGCCCGATCCCTACGCGCATGCGGTGCCGGAAGATGCGCCGATCGGCGCGGAGCTGATCCTGCCGCAGTTGTGCGGCGAGGCCGCATCCTTGCTGGGCGGCGTGGCGTTTCCGCTTCACCCGGCGCTGTTGCCGTTGCGGCAAGCGTGCTTGGTCAAGCTGGGGGCGGTGGCGACGTTGCCGAGCGGCCATCCGTTGCTGCACTCCTGGGAAGCCTGGGGGACGTCGCCGACCACCGCATGCCCGGATGACGACGGCAGCATCGGCATCAGTCCGGCGGCCACCGCCGCGTGGCGTGCGCACGCCGTGACACAGGGGAGCACGCCGCAGGTCGAGCGCGCCGACGCGTATCTGCAGGCGGCATCGCGGGCGACGCGCAGCGGCATCGAAGGTGTCGTTCCCAACGTCTGGCCGATCAATGTGTTCGAGCCATGCTGGTCGCTGTACACCCTGCATCTGGCCGGGCTGTTCGCGCATCCCGCGCTCGCCGAGGCGGTGCAAGTGATCGTCGCGCAGCTCGACGCCCGCCTGGGCGTGCGCGGACTAGGCCCGGCCTTGCACTTCGCGGCCGATGCGGACGACACCGCCGTTGCGATGTGCGTCCTGCGCCTTGCAGGCCGCGACCCGGCGGTCGATGCGTTGCGCCATTTCGAAATCGGCGAGCTGTTCGTCACCTTCCCCGGCGAGCGCAATGCCTCGGTCTCGACCAATATCCATGCCCTGCATGCGTTGCGAATGTTGGGAAAGCCGGCCGCCGGCACCAGCGCCTACGTCGAGGCCAATCGCAACCCGCATGGTCTATGGGACAACGAAAAATGGCACGTTTCGTGGCTGTATCCCACCGCGCATGCGGTCGCTGCGCTGGCGCAAGGCAAGCCCCAGTGGCGCGACGAGCGCGCGCTGGCGGCGCTCATGCAGGCGCAGCGCGACGACGGCGGCTGGGGCGCCGGTCGCGCGTCCACATTCGAGGAAACCGCCTATGCGCTGTTCGCGTTGCACGTGATGGACGGGAGCGAAGAGCCGACAGGGCGCCGGCGCATCGCGCAGGCGGTGGCGCGTGCGCTGGAGTGGATGCTCGCCCGCCATGCGGCGCATGCATTGCCGCAAACGCCGCTGTGGATCGGCAAGGAACTGTATTGCCCCACCCGAGTGGTGCGCGTTGCCGAACTCGCCGGGTTGTGGCTGGCGCTTCGTTGGGGGCGGCGCGTCCTGGCCGAGGGAGCAGGAGCGGCGCCATGATCCAGACCGAACGCGCGCTGCAGCAGGTGCTGGAGTGGGGGCGTTCCCTGACCGGGTTCGCCCACGAGCATGCCGTGGAAGCGGTCAGGGGCGGCCAGTACATCCTGCAGCGCATCCACCCGAGCCTGCGCAACACCAGCGCCCGCACCGGCCGCGATCCGCAGGACGAAACGCTGATCGTGGCGTTCTATCGCGAACTGTCGCTGCTGTTCTGGCTCGACGATTGCAACGACCTTGGCCTGATCGCGCCGGAGCAGCTCGCCGCGGTGGAGCAGGCGCTGGGGCAGGGCGGGCCGTGCGCGCTCCCCGGATTCGAGGGCTGCGCGGTGCTGCGCGCTTCGCTGGCCAAGCTCGCCTACGATCGTCGCGACTATGCTCAGCTTCTCGACGATACCCGGTGCTACTGCGCGGCGCTGCGCGCCGGACACGCGCAGGCGCGGGCGGAACGCTGGTCCTACGCCGAGTACCTGCACAACGGCATCGATTCGATCGCCTACACGAACGTGTTCTGTTGCCTGTCCTTGCTGTGGGGGCTGGACATGGCGACCCTGCGCGCGCGTCCGGCGTTTCGCCAGGTCCTGCGGCTCATCTCCGCGATAGGGCGCTTGCAGAACGATCTGCATGGACGCGAAAAGGACAGGTCGGCCGGCGAGGCCGACAACGCGGCGATCCTGCTGCTGCAGCGCTATCCGGCTATGCCTGTGGTGGAGTTCCTCAACGACGAACTGGCCGGCCATACGCGCATGCTGCACCGGGTGATGGCGGAAGAACGCTTTCCCGCGCCGTGGGGACCGTTGATCGAGGCCATGGCGGCCATCCGCGCGCAGTACTACCAGACCTCGACCAGCCGCTACCGCAGCGACGCTGCGGGGGGAGGCCAGCGTGCGCCGGCCTGAACGCGCGGGAGGCGGGGGCGTGCGCGCGCTGCCGTCGGTCCGATCCGACGCAACGCCGCCGCCCGATGCGACGGACGGAGTGAGCGTGAGCGACACCGCCCTGAGCCGGCGCAAGGACGACCATCTGGACATCGTGCTGGATCGGCGAACGGCGTCGGCCACGGTCGCCGCCGGCTGGGAGTACATCCGTTTCGAACACTGCGCATTGCCCGAGTTGGACCTGACGCAGATCGACCTGCGCGCCTCGCTGCTGGGCAAGACCATGCGCGCGCCGCTGCTGATCAGCTCAATGACCGGCGGCATGCCACGCGCCGAGGCCATCAACCGGCATCTGAGCGAAGCAGCGCAAGCCTTGGGGATCGCGATGTGCGTCGGTTCGCAGCGCGTGAGCCTGCAATCCCGCAACTCCCAGGGGCTGACGCGCGCGCTGCGCCGCCTGGCCCCAGACATTTCCTTGCTGGCCAATATCGGCGCCGCGCAACTGCGCGAGGCCGACGGCCTGGACCTGGCGCGTCGGGCGGTGGATGCGCTGGAGGCCGATGGACTCATCGTTCATCTCAATCCGCTGCAGGAAGCGGTACAGCCGGAGGGCGACCGCGACTGGCGCGGCGTCCTGGCGCAGATCGCTCGCGCCGCGCGCAGCGTGGGCGTGCCGATCGTGGCCAAGGAAGTGGGGTCGGGCCTGTCCGCTTCGGTGGCCTGTGCGCTCGTCGACGCGGGCGTGGCGGTGATCGATGTCGCCGGCGCCGGCGGCACCAGTTGGGCCGCGGTGGAGGGCGAGCGCGCCCGCGATGCCGCCGACCGTGCAGTGGCGATGGCGTTCGCCGATTGGGGGATTCCGACCCCGGCCAGCGTGCAGGCGGTACGTCGGGCGCTGCCAACGGTGAAGCTGATCGCGTCGGGCGGGATCCGCGACGGCGTCGACGTGGCCAAGGCCATCCGCCTGGGCGCGGACATCGCCGGGCAGGCGGCCGGCGTGCTGCGCGCGGCTACGGTATCCACCGAGGCGGTTGTCGCGCATTTCGAAATCGTCATCCGCCAGTTGGCCGTCGCCTGCTTCTGCACCGGCTCGGCTGATCTGGCGGCGTTGCGTCAGGCGCGCTTGTTGCCCTCGGCACATCTGCCCGCCGGTTGATGCCGGCATCGCCCGCACGTGGCGGCGGGTGCCTAGTCTTACTTAGTTAGAGAGTCGCGGATGCGGGGGATTCGCGCTGGTCGCGGATTTGTTAGGGTGCTGCTTCGTGATCAGGGAAGCGCCCCGCCATGCCCGACTGGACAGCCGAGAATGAAGCCGCATTCGACGCCTATGTCGATGCTTTGATCGGGGTGATCGGTCACGCCGACCGAGCTGAGCCCCTGAAGGGGTCGGAACAAGGTGCGCCGGGAGACCGGCAAGGAGAAGATGGTGCAAATCCATTGCAATAAAGGAGTAGCGATCCACATTGACCCCGAGTCATGCGCGGTCAGTCGTGAGGAGATGGTAACTTCTCTGGGTCAAACACGGGTTGTTAGGCTCGAGCAGTCCATCAGCATCGTTTTGAGACAAAGCGATGGCGGTGGAATGGACGGTTGCGATCGAGGGCCGGAACGAATTTGGCGACGTATGCCGGAAGGAGGTTCGCATAGACAAGAGCTGGGAGAGCCTGTTCCACGGCGACATCGGCCTGTCGATCGGCGATAGCAAGAAGATCATGGCAGCGCGGCAGAACGCGGTCGTGAATCATGAGGCGGAGACGTATGCCCTTCTTCGCCGGGTTTGCCGGGATTGCCATACGTTCCGACCGGTCAAGGGCTACACGACACGCCGGATCCGAACCGTCTTCGGCACCGTTGAGGTTCGCAATCCCCGATGGATGCCGTGCCGGGAATGCCATCCAGGAATGGTCGGTGCCTTCGCGCCGCTGAAGGAAATTTGCCCCGATCGAGCGACACCGGAGCTGATGGAACTGCGCGGCTAGGAAGCATGCTGCCCTACCGGCAGGCGGCGAAGGTGCTGGCCGATTTCCTGCCCACTGTCGTTGACAGATAAAGTATCATAGTGATACATAAGTGCATGTGATTCACCCCGTCTCCCTAGGAGCGCCGTGCTCCGGAAAGGAGGTGATGAGCATGAGCAGGAAGACGATTACGATTGGCCGCAGTGCGGTCTCGGGTCGGTTCACGACTGTTACGACTGCGGTTCGCAAGCCGAACACGCATATCGTGACGCACATCAAGAAGTGATAAATAGGGCGCCCTTACCTCCCAGGGCGCCCTTTTTTATCGTGGAGAGATTTTTTACCAAATTACAAATTTTAAGGGAAAGGAACGCTTTTAAAATGTATCATGGTGATATAACGTGAAACCAAGCGGGCATGGGGGCGTTGTAGTTCGTGGTTGTGATTGGCCAAAAGGGCAGGCAACGGACGAAATACGCGTGATTGCGCGTTCGAAAGCGCTTACGATTTCCTATAAGCGCCACGCGATCGAGCGTATGGCCGAACGAAACATCATCATGGGTGACGTTTTGTACGTCCTCAAACATGGCTTTGTGCATATGGAGCCCATGGAGAGTACGCGACCGGCGTACAAAAAATATGCGATAGAAGGTCTCTGTCCCAACGGCAATAGCCGAACTCTGAGAGTGATAGTCGTTCCCGAGAAGACCGGCACCTTCCTAAAAATTGTTAGTGTTATGTGGGTTGACGAGCCGTCTACCCGCGCAGGTACGTTGAATGGAGAACGCGATGAATAGCCACCACTACACCGAATGCGGACTGAAGAACGTTTTCATTAGCGGTCTTGATTTCGTAAACGACGATGAAGGTGACGAAATCATCACCATCCCGGCTGTCAATGAACTTCATCGTGTAATCGCTCTTGGCATAGTCTCACACGAGCATGGGATTAGCCCTGACGAGCTCCGTTTTCTGAGAACAGAAATGGGGTATACTCAAGCTGAGCTTGCTGTGCTGGTTCACCACGACAAGCAGTCAGTGGGACGATGGGAGCGGGGCGAGTTTGTGATCGATGGGTCGGCGGAGACAATCATCCGGCGTTTGGCGATTGAAAAACTCGATCTAGCCTCCGGAGCTGGGATGGATGAGCTGTCGCGTCGGAGTGTGCACACACTGAAGCCGCAACCGATCCAAATTCAGCACAGCAATGATGACGGATACCAGCTTCTAGCTGCCGCTTAGACCAGGCCATGGGTGGTCGTCTCTCCCGCACGACTGGGAGGGATGACTACCTGGCGTATTTGCCAGCCTTGATCAGCGGCCATGATTCAGCATACGGCATAACGCTTTCGTGCTTCGACTTCCAATGCGCGTCGATGCCGCCCATCCATTGCCTGAAAGACGTGCTGGCATTAGGGGCAAACTTTTAGTCCCTGTCCGGACGCCACCACCTTTTCAAAGGCTTCAGCTGAAATCGCTCGTCTCTTTCGCGTTCATAGGGCTACCGTCGGGCGCATCGGCGCCGAGGTCTAAATAGCCGTTCGCTGAATGTTCTTTCAGTTGGCCGTTTTCGCAGCGATGTACGCACCGGGCCCATTCGCTAGAAACGCCGGTGGGCGGTGTCCATAGCAGCTGTTCTCTGAGGAACGCCGTTCGGCGCGGCGGTAAAGAGCAGGGAAATCTCGAATGAAGGATTGATCTCTTTGCATATCATTATCCTAATATATGACACGCGAAAAGATTCAGAGTTTTAACTCGCTCTCTGGACGAGATACCTTGGCGTCTCATTGCGCATTGGAATGAATCGTAGACGTATCATGACGGACTCTGAATCGGAGATTCTGCGCGAAATCGGTGGGCTTTTCAGGCAGGTGAGGCTGGCCGCTGCCTTGACGCAGGAGCAGGTCGCTGACTTGGCGGGTATATCCCGTCCCCGCTATCGCGATATCGAAAAGGGAGCCGCAGCGGCGCGTGCGACGACGCTCATGAATATCGCTCGCGCGCTCGGTCTGGAAATGATGCTGGTTCCGCAAGTCATGGTGCCGGCTGTCCAGGCTCTATTGCGTCCGCATGATGATGACGATCGACCCGCCTTTGTTTCTCAACCTGACGATGACGATTATGGCTCCAGTCTTTCGCGCACCTAAGACGATCCCGTCGCTGGACGTGCTCTTGAACGCACTGAAGATCGGCACAATCGTTAGGACGCCGGGCGATTTCAATGCCTTCAACTTCGATGAGGCCTACCGCGCGACGGGCGGCTTTCCAGTTTTCAGCCTGTCGTTCCGGGCAGCGACGGGAGGATTGCGGAAAGATCCGGAAGCCTCTAGCGGGCGCCTTGCCCACTTTTTTCGCGAACCTCCTACCGGAGGAGAAATTGCGCGAGGCGATGGAAAAGCACCACGAAGGCAATGTGCGGCCAGGCAATGATTTCGATCTTTTAGCGGCGCTGGGCGCCGATCTGCCGGGAGCCGTACGCGCGTTGCCCAGTGACGGCGCGATAGCGGTATCGCAGGATGCTTCAAAGGATAAGCCCAAGGCACGGTTCTCACTTGCCGGCGTGCAGATGAAGCTCTCGGTCATGAAGAACACTGGAAAAGGCGGCGGCCTGACCTTGCCGATGGACGACGAGCAAGGCCGATACGTCGCCAAGTTCCCTTCGAAGGCCTTTCCAGGCGTTTCCGAGAATGAATTCGCCAACCTCGCGCTGGCCGCAGCGATCGGCATGGAGGTGCCTGAACGCGAACTTGTCGAGAAGTCCGATTTCGAGGATATTCCCGAAGAATTCAACACGCTGTCGGAGGGCAAGGTCCTTCTCGTCAAACGCTTCGATCGCGGCGCCGATGGCGAGAGGATACACATCGAGGATTTCGCTCAGGTCTTCGGTGTCTATCCCTCGCGCACATATGAGGGGGCCGCTTATCACGACATAGCCTTGGCCCTTGGCATGGCCGCCTCGCCTACGGCGGCTCTCCAATTCGTCCTCCGCCTGGTGCTGACGGTCATCACCGGCAATGGCGACATGCACCTGAAGAACTGGTCTTTGATTTATCCCGGCAACGGCGACAAGCCGGTGCTTGCACCAATCTACGACGTCCTGTCGACTGTGCCATATATTCCCGCCGACGCCATGGCGCTTTCGCTTGGAGGGGAGCGCTCGTTCAAGTCGCTAGCAGCACCGCGATGGAAAGCATTTGCGAACCGTGCAAGGCTTCCGGAGCCGGCAGTCCTGAAGGCAGTGGTCGAGACCGTCGAACTCGTCAACGAGCACTGGTGGCATCTGCCTGAGCGCGACGTTGTCGCGGCGAAAGTGCTCGAGCCGATCGACGAACATGTGAAGGCGATGACGCCGATACTGAACTCCTGCGCCGATAAGTGAGCCGAGCGCCCTTGAGTTGGTATATGGCGGAATTATCGTCCGCGGCCCCGTATGGATGGCCGTGGATCGATCGTATGCCAGCGTGGCGCGCAAGATTCCGCGCAGTGTCCACGAGGACACGCGAGACCAAGCACGTCAGCTCGCCCGGAACAGAAGAGTTCGCAGCATCCCGCAATTAACGGTAGAGGGTCGAGATGCTGGTCGCCCAGCTCAACACAACAATGCGGTTGAACGAATGCGGTGACTGAGGATCGCTATCCGACGCTTTTGTGTCGCCATTGTCGGGTCCGCTACACGGTTTGTTCCTACCATCCTTTCCTTGGCCTTTAGCTAAATCCCTGAAAAGCAACCATGAAATTATTCTTCGGTTCGATCAGCCAAATTGGCACGAGTCTTGAGAACCTTGGGTGCGAGGCGGCGACAGCTGCCCGACCGGCATTCATGTCGCGGCAGCCGCGATGAATGGAACGAAGGAAGGAAAGCTACATGTCAGGTTTGCGTCAGATCGCCTTTTACGGCAAGGGCGGCATCGGCAAGTCCACCACCTCCCAAAATACGCTCGCCGCCCTTGTCGACCTCGGGCAGAGAATCCTCATCGTCGGCTGCGACCCCAAAGCCGACTCTACCCGCCTGATCCTGAACGCGAAGGCGCAAGATACGGTCCTGCACCTCGCGGCAGAGGAAGGTTCGGTGGAAGACCTGGAACTCGCGGACGTGCTCAAGGTCGGCTACAAAGGGATCAAATGCGTGGAGTCGGGCGGCCCTGAGCCGGGTGTCGGCTGCGCCGGCCGCGGCGTGATCACCTCGATCAACTTCCTCGAGGAGAACGGTGCCTACGACGATGTCGACTATGTCTCCTACGACGTGCTCGGGGATGTGGTGTGCGGCGGTTTCGCGATGCCGATCCGCGAGAACAAGGCCCAGGAAATCTATATCGTCATGTCCGGCGAGATGATGGCGCTCTATGCCGCCAACAACATCGCCAAGGGCATCCTGAAATACGCCCATTCGGGTGGCGTGCGGCTCGGCGGCCTGATCTGCAACGAGCGCCAAACCGACCGCGAGCTCGACCTCGCCGAAGCGCTGGCTTCCAGGCTCAATTCCAAGCTCATCCACTTCGTGCCGCGCGACAATATCGTCCAGCACGCCGAGCTCAGGAAGATGTCTGTGATCCAGTATGCGCCGGACTCCAAGCAGGCCGGGGAATACCGGGCGCTGGCCGAGAAGATCCATGCCAATTCGGGCCAGGGCACCATCCCCACCCCGATCACCATGGAGGAGCTCGAGGACATGCTGCTCGACTTCGGCATCATGAAGACCGACGAGCAGATGCTTGCCGAGCTTCAGGTCAAGGAAGCGGCGAAGGCGGCCGCACAGTAACGACCGCTACTGACTAGGGGCGCGGCCTGACCCGGCGCGCCTTTCAAAAAACGGCGCCTCGTTGGTGAGGCGTCACCCTGAACCTTGAAAGGGGTCCCATGAGCCTGGAATACGAGAATGACGGCGCCCTCCATGCGAAGCTTATCGAGGAGGTGCTGTCGCAATATCCTGACAAGTCGGCGAAGCGCCGCAAGAAGCACCTCAGCGTCGCAAAGAGCGGCGACGAGGCTGGCGAGGAAAACGAGGTCCTTTCCGAATGCGAGGTAAAATCGAACATCAAGTCCATCCCCGGCGTGATGACGATTCGCGGCTGCGCCTATGCCGGCTCGAAAGGCGTGGTGTGGGGGCCAGTCAAGGATATGGTCCATATCTCGCACGGCCCGGTCGGCTGCGGGCAATATTCCTGGTCGCAACGCCGCAACTACTACGTCGGCACGACCGGCATCGACACGTTCGTGACGATGCAGTTCACCTCCGATTTCCAGGAGAAGGACATTGTTTTTGGTGGCGACAAGAAGCTGGAACGGATCATCGACGAGATCGAGGAAATGTTTCCGCTGAACAAGGGCATGACTGTGCAATCCGAATGCCCGATCGGCCTGATTGGCGACGACACCGAAGCTGTGTCCCGCAACAAGGCCAAGGAGCACGAAAAAACGATCGTGCCGGTGCGCTGCGAGGGCTTCCGCGGCGTCTCGCAATCCCTCGGCCACCACATCGCCAACGATGCGATCCGCGACTGGGTCTTCGAAAAGAAGGACATCGAGTTCGAGGCCGGCCCTTACGATGTCAATGTGATCGGCGACTATAATATCGGCGGCGACGCCTGGGCTTCGCGCATCCTGCTCGAGGAGATGGGCCTGCGCGTGGTCGGCAACTGGTCGGGCGACGCTACGCTGGCCGAAATAGAGCGCGCGCCGAGGGCCAAGCTCAATCTCATCCATTGCTACAGGTCGATGAACTACATCTGCCGGCACATGGAGGAAAAGTATGGCATCGACTGGATGGAGTATAATTTCTTCGGCCCCTCCCAGACTGAAGCCTCTCTGCGCAAGATAGCCAAGCATTTCGGGCCGGAAATCGAGGCCAAGGCCGAGGCGGTCATCGCCAAATACCGGCCCCTGGTCGATGCCCTCATCGCCAAGTACCGGCCGCGCCTCGAAGGCAGGACGGTGATGCTCTATGTCGGCGGGCTGCGCCCCCGTCACGTCGTCACCGCCTATGAGGATCTAGGCATGGTGATCGTCGGCACTGGCTATGAATTTGGCCATAACGACGACTATCAGCGTACCGGCCATTACGTGAAGAAGGGCACGCTGATCTATGACGACGTGACTGGTTACGAGCTGGAGAAGTTCATCGAGGGGATCCGTCCTGATCTCGTTGGCTCCGGCATCAAAGAAAAGTACCCGGTCCAGAAGATGGGCATACCGTTCCGTCAAATGCATTCCTGGGATTATTCCGGCCCGTATCACGGCTACGATGGCTTCGCCATCTTCGCCCGCGACATGGATCTGGCCATCAACAACCCGGTCTGGAACCTCTACGACGCCCCCTGGAAGAAAAAAGCCGAGCCGTCGGCGGCGATCGCTGCGGAATGAAACCTGGTTTCCCGGAAGCCGGGAAGGCCGATGAACGCCTGCGGCCCTTTGTCCGCGGGAGACCTGAAACGTTTCGACGTCCCTGTGCCGCCGTATGGCGGGCCAGATGGAAAGAGGTAACCACCCATGCCGCAGTCGGCTGAAAAAGTTCTCGACCACGCTCCCCTGTTCCGCGAGCCGGAATACAGGCAGATGCTCGCCGAGAAGAGGCTGAATTTCGAATGTCCGCACTCGGACCAGGTCGTTACCGACCAACGCGAATTCACCAAGACGTGGGAATACCGCGAAAAGAACCTCGCTCGCGAAGCGCTTGTCGTGAACCCCGCCAAGGCCTGCCAGCCGCTCGGCGCTGTGTTCGCGGCCGCGGGCTTCGAGCGCACCATGTCCTTCGTCCACGGCAGCCAGGGCTGCGTGGCCTATTACCGCTCGCACCTGTCCCGCCATTTCAAGGAGCCTGCTTCGGCAGTTTCCTCCTCGATGACCGAGGACGCGGCAGTGTTCGGCGGCCTGAAGAACATGGTCGACGGGCTCGCCAACACGTACCAACTCTACGACCCGAAGATGATCGCCGTCTCGACCACTTGTATGGCGGAGGTCATTGGCGACGACCTGCACAGCTTCATCGAGAACGCCAAGGACGAAGGCTCGGTCCCGCGCGACTTTGACGTGCCCTTCGCCCACACGCCAGCCTTCGTCGGCAGCCATGTCGACGGCTACGACGTTACGGTCAAGGGCATTTTGGAGCACTTCTGGAAAGGCGAGGAGCGAACGGAAGCCGAGGGAACCATCAACATCATTCCGGGTTTCGACGGCTTTTGCGTGGGCAACAACCGGGAACTCAAGCGCCTGCTCGATTTGATAGGCGTGTCCTATACCTTAATCCAAGACGCCTCTGACCAGTTCGACACGCCGTCGGACGGCGAATACCGCATGTACGACGGCGGCACGAAGATCGAAGACGTGAGGAAGGCACTCAACGCCGAGGCGACACTTTCGCTACAGCATTACAACACCCGAAAAACACTGGAGTATTGCGAGGAGGTCGGGCAGGCGACTGCCTCGTTCCATTACCCGCTCGGCGTCCAGGCGACCGACGACTTCCTGATGAAGGTCTCCGCAGTTTCCGGCAAGCAAATCCCCGAGGCAATCCGCCTGGAGCGCGGCCGACTTGTTGACGCCATGGCGGACAGCCAATCCTGGCTGCACGGTAAGAAATACGCCATCTACGGTGATCCGGACTTTGTCTACGCCATGGCCCGCTTCATCATGGAGACGGGCGGCGAGCCGACCCATTGCCTCGCCACTAACGGAACCTCGGCATGGGAAGCAGAGTTGAAGGAACTGCTTGCATCATCGCCCTTCGGCAAGGATGCTCAAGTCTGGGCGGGCAAGGACCTCTGGGCGATGCGCTCGCTGCTCTTCACCGAGCCGGTGGACCTGCTGATCGGCAACTCCTATGGCAAGTATCTGGAGCGCGACACCGGCACGCCGCTGATCCGGCTGACGTTTCCGATCTTCGACCGCCACCATCACCATCGGTTTGCGCTCATGGGTTACCAAGGCGGATTGCGCGTCCTGACATCGATCCTCGACAAGATCTTCGACAAGCTCGATCGCGAGACAAGCGAGACGGGCGTGACGGACTATTCGTATGACCTCACCCGCTAAGCGTGACGGTCGGCTTTGGCCGGTCGTCTTCCCCATGGACTTTGGAGATCGACGCAATGTCCTCGCTCAGTGCCAAGATCCAGGATGTCTTCAACGAGCCTGCCTGCGAGACGAACCGCGGCAAGGATGCCAAGGCGCGCACAAAGGGCTGTTCGAAGCCGCTGACACCAGGGGCGGCTGCCGGCGGTTGCGCCTTCGACGGCGCCAAGATCGTGCTGCAGCCGATCACCGACGTCGCGCACCTGGTCCATGCGCCGCTCGCCTGCGAGGGTAATTCCTGGGACAACCGCGGTGCGGCTTCGTCCGGGCCAACGCTGTGGCGCACGAGCTTCACGACCGACCTCACCGAACTCGACGTGGTGATGGGGCAGGGCGAGCGGAAGCTTTTCAAAGCGATCCGCGAGATCAAGGAAGCGTATGGGCCGCCGGCTATTTTCGTCTATCCGACCTGCGTGACGGCGCTGATCGGCGACGATATCGAGGCCGTCTGCAAGCGCGCGGCGGAAAAGTTTGGCCTGCCGGTGGTGCCGGTCAATGCGCCAGGGTTCTTCGGTTCCAAGAATCTTGGCAACAAGCTTGCCGGCGAGGCGTTGCTCGATCATGTCATCGGCACGGTGGAGCCCGACGATGCCGGCCCTTACGACATCAATATCCTTGGCGAATTCAACCTCTCGGGCGAATTCTGGCTGGTGAAACCGCTCCTTGATCGGCTCGGGATCCGGGTGCGCGCCTGCATTCCGGGTGACGCGCGTTACTTCGACATTGCCTGCGCGCACCGCGCCCGGGCGGCTATAATGGTGTGCTCGACTGCGCTCATCAATCTCGCCCGCAAGATGGAGCAGCGCTGGGACATCCCGTTTTTCGAGGGCTCCTTCTACGGCATCACCGACACCTCGGAAGCGCTCCGACAAATCTCTCAGCTGCTCGTGAACAAGGGTGCCGATCCGGAGATCCTCGGCCGCACCGAGGCATTGATTGCAGAGGAGGAGGCGATCGCTTGGAAGAAGCTCGCGGCCTACCGGCCGAGGCTCGAAGGCAAGCGCGTGCTGCTCAACACCGGCGGTGTGAAGTCCTGGTCGGTCGTCCATGCGCTGATGGAGATCGGCATCGAGATCGTCGGCACCTCTGTCAAGAAGTCGACCGTCGAAGACAAGGAGCGCATCAAGCAGATCCTCAAGGACGACAACCACATGTTCGAGCAGATGGCAGCGCGCGAGCTTTACGCCATGCTCTCAGAACGAAAGGCCGATATCATGCTGTCGGGCGGGCGCACGCAATTCATCGCGCTGAAGGCCAAGACACCCTGGCTCGATATCAACCAGGAGCGCCAACACCCTTACGCCGGCTATGACGGCATGGTGGAACTCGTACGCCAGATCGACCTCGCCATTCATAACCCGATCTGGTGCCAGGTGCTGGAGCCGGCACCATGGGATTGCCAGCCTGCGGTGAGGGAGGACCTGCCGAGCACGAAAAGCGAGATCGCGACCGTCCAGGCTTTCAAGAAATTCGCCGGCACGACCGCCGGCGATTTCGGCGAGTGTTGAGGAAGCGATGGTCCGCATCCTTCCCCAGACCAAAGCGGCGGCGGTCAATCCGCTGAAGTCATCGCAGCCGTTGGGTGCCGCCTTGGCCTTTCTTGGCGTCGACGGCGCGATGCCGTTGTTCCACGGCAGCCAGGGGTGCACCAGCTTCGCGCTCGTGCTCTTCGTGCGGCATTTCAAGGAAGCCATTCCCTTGCAGACAACGGCGATGGACGAGGTGGCGACGATCCTCGGCGGGGCAGACCATCTGGAAGAGGCGATCCTCAACCTCAAGGCCCGCACAAAGCCAACGCTGATCGGGGTCTGCACGACGGCGCTGGTGGAAACCCGGGGCGAAGACTGCGCAGGAGATATCGCCGATATCAGGCTGAAGCGCACGGAAGAACTCGCGGGTACGGAGGTGGTGCTAGCCAACACACCGGATTTCGACGGCGCGATCGAAGAGGGCTGGGCCAAGGCTGTCACCGCGATGATCGAAAGGATTACGCGGCCCGGCGAGCAGGCGCGGCAGTCGAAGAAGATCGTGATCCTGCCTGGCTGGAACCTCACTGTGGCTGATATCGAGCATTTGCGTGAGATGGTTGAAAGCTTTGGACTGAAGCCGGTGATTCTGCCGGACGTCTCCGGCTCGCTCGACGGTACGGTGCCCGACCGCTGGGTAACGACCACCTATGGCGGCACCAGCGTCGAGGATATCCGCAAGCTTGGCACGGCCGAGCAATGCGTCGTCATCGGTGAGCATATGCGCCGCCCGGCCGAGTTGCTGCAGAGGTTGACCGGCGTGCCTTACGTGCTGTTCCGGTCGCTGACTGGATTGAAGGACGCAGACCGGTTCGTCTCGCTGCTGTCCGCGGTTTCGGGCGCGGCGGCGCCGGCTGGGGTGCGCCGTCGCCGGGCGCAGTTGCAGGACGCGTTGCTCGACGGACATTTCCACTTTGGAGGCAAGAAAATTGCGATCGCTGCTGAACCAGACCAACTCTACCAACTCGCGAGCTTCTTCATCGGCATGGGCTCCGAAATCGCGGCGGCGGTCACCACGACCGACATGTCGAAAATTTTGGAGGAAGTACCGGCGCAGTCGGTTCAAATCGGCGATCTCGGCGATTTGGAAGCTCTTGGCGCCAGCGCTGATCTTCTCGTCACCCATTCCCACGGCCGCCAGGCGGCGCAGCGCCTCGGCATTCCGCTCATGCGGGTTGGCTTCCCGATCTTCGACCGCCTCGGCATCCAGCACAAGCTCACAATCCTCTACCAGGGGACCCGCGACATGATCTTCGAGGTTGCCAACATTTTTGAAGCCAACCGGCACGCGCCGACGCCTGAGGCGCTTGATCCACTCCGTAAGCGAGAAATCCCAGATGAGCTCCGTTCGTCGCCTCTCGCTCGTCACTGACGAGGTTCACGCACCGACGCCGGAACGCCAAGCTGGCGCATTGCGGGTGGCGATCGCCACGCAGGACATGAAGAACCTCAATGCCCATTTCGGATCGGCCAGGCGTTTTGCTGTCTACGATGTGATGCGCGAGGAATGGAATCTCGTCGAAGCCGTGGCCTTCGATGACGTTTCCGACGAGAGCGGGAAGCATAGGACTGAGGGCGATGATCGCATCACCCCGAAAGTCGAGGCGCTGAAGGGCTGTCATCTCCTGTTTTGTCTGGCTATCGGCGGACCTTCGGCAGCCAAGGTTGTTTCGGCAAAAATTCATCCGATCAAAGTGCCGCACCCCCAAACCATCCAAGAGGTGCTGTTGCGCACGCAGATGATGCTCAGGACGTGTCCTCCCCCTTGGCTGCGCAAGGTGCTGGCGCACGCAGGTGTCGCCGAACAGAAACCGTCCTTCGAGGACGAGGACTGAAATGAGGAGAAGGCGAAATGTTTGAAGCCGCTGTTAGCCCTGCCGTCACCGAGGACGAGGCGGCCCTTGCCACCCCGTTCGTCAAATGCCTCGTGCGGCTGATCCGTGCTAATGATTCCCACGGGTCATGGGAAGGCAAACCGGTTGCCGAGCTACTGGGAGACTTCATCATCACCAGGGAACAGCGCCGTGCAATTCCGATCATCGGCGATCCCGATCCGGACGTGCTGTGGAGGCTCGATAAGTTCTACACCGCCGTCGGGCTTGCGATTGAAGAACGCTCCGGCCTGATGGCATCGCCGATGATGGAGATGAGCCACGAGGGCTTCGGGCGCGTGCTCTTCACGGCCGGGCGACTGGTCGTTCTGTCCAAGACCCTGCGCAACGTCCACCGGTTCGGCTTCGAGACGTTCTGGAAACTAGCCGCGGCCGGCACGAAACTGGTCGGCGATGGCATCGCAGCCATCGAAACCTATCCCGACGTGGCGCGGGCGTGATGAAACGGATTTTCGAGCAAGGGGATCATGTCAGGCCTTGAGGACATGCGATGGCCAGCCCTCTCAATCGAGGCGGTCGAGGCCGATGTGGTTCTTGGGGTAGCGCTGATGAAGCCACTGGTCCTGATCTGTTCGCAGGATCCCGAGTTCTATCTGGTCCACAGCCACATTCTGGAGGTGGATGGCTTCACGATTCAACTGGCCGGCGGCGTGGAGGAGGCGCTTGCATTGGCCAGTGAACGGGAGCCGAAGGCCGTGGTGCTGGACTGCCAGCCAACAAGCGCGACAGGCTCCACAATCTGCGCCCGGTTCAAGGGGGAGCCCCGGACCGGCGGCCTGCCCGTAATTGCGCTGATCGCGCCCGGCGCCGAGAACCAGCACCTCGATCTCTTGAAGGCTGGTATTGACGAGAGCTTTGTGCGGCCCTTCGCGCCGGCCAAGCTGCTTGACTGTCTACGGATGAAGCTGGCGCTGCCAAAGCCGGGTTCGAACGGGGTTGAAAACGGCGGCTGGATCTCCTGTGGCGACCTTGAGATAAGGCTCGATGCGCACCGCGTTCGGGGTAATGGCCACGAAGTCCACCTTGGGCCGATCGAGTTCAACCTGCTGCGGCTTTTGCTTGAGACTCCCGGCAAGGTCTTCACTAGAGACGAGCTGATCAGCGCGGCCTGGCCGGCCAATATCCATGTCGGTATACGCACGGTGGATGTCCATATCAGCCGGCTCAGAAGGGCTCTGAAGGCGGCCTCCCCCTCCAGCGTCATTCGTACCGTCAGGTCGGCCGGCTACTCGCTCGAGTGGCCGGACGGCTGAATAGATAACCGATGTGGTGCCACTCCGCATTTCCGCCGTGCTGAGGGCAAGTCTTGCGGCTTCGAAACGCGCCGGCAGGTAGGACATATTCAGAAAGAAGCAGTCAAATGGCTTTCAGAAGCGTACTCACTGTGACGGGAGCTGACCACTCCGATCAGGATGTCAGGACAGCTGCCAGCTTGTGTGCCGAAGTCGGCGCGAATCTTTCCGTACTGGTGATGTCGCCTCCGCCGCTCATTATGCCTTCTCCGCTGCTCGGCGATGGCATCCCCGAGTGGCCAGGACAACGCGCACAGGCAATCGCCAGACTGGACAAACGGTTTAGGCAGATCGAAAGATTTTCACAGGACACGGCCAGTCTGGAAAAAACATCCAGGGAAATTCACAAACTGCTGAGAGCCACGTGGCGGTGCTATGATGTCGATATTGCCAACTGCGATCAGGCCAGCATCGGTGACGCGGTGCGACAGCGGGCGCTCTGCAACGATCTGACAATCGTCGGCCCCGCACTTCTCAACGACATTAGCGTCGGTCCCCTTGTTATCAACGGCAGCCTATTCGACACCGGAAAGCCGGTGCTTGTCGTGCCGGAGGGCGCTGAGGCGACTCTGTCTCCACGGCGCGTGCTGGTCGGCTGGGATTCGCGAGTCGAGGCGTCCCGTGCGGTTCGGGAAGCGCTGGATCTGCTAGCCGGTGCTGAGGAAGTTCGTGTCGCCCTCGTCGATCCGGAGGCGACCTGCACCGGAAACGGTACCGAGCCAGGAGCCGATATCGCTGCCTATCTCACTCGGCACGGTGCTCGGGTCTCGGTTGACCTGCTGGCGAGCGCCGGAAAATCGGCAGCCACGGTGCTCGCGCAGCATGCAATCGACACGTCTGCCGACATGATAGTCATGGGCGCTTATGGCAACCGCAGGCTACGTGAGCGACTCTTCGGCGGCGTGACGAGATGGATAGTTGGGAAGCCGTCATTGCCGTTGTTTTTGGCTCGATGACGGGTTCCAAGCAAGCACCGACGCTGTTCGAAGCTCTACCCCCTGGTCACCTATCCTGATGCCAAGTCGGAGGAAGATCGCGCAAAGCGCAACTTTCGCGAAGCTCGAATCTGCAAGCGCCGTCGCCGAGACATCCCGGACCTCTCTAACGCGCGCTCGGGGGTTCTCCTCGCCCGAGATGATCCGTAACGCGGAGCCCAAAGGCCGCGCAGAGGTACAGGCGCTCCTCAATGCACTCAAAACCACCGCTTCAGGTCGGCGTCAGGTCGAGAAAGAGAGTCGCTTCAGCGCGGCAGGCCGCGTTCGGACCGTAGCCGCATCGTATTGGCGTTATCACGATTTCCCTCACACTGGCCGGGAGCTGACCACCGCAACGAGTGGCCAAGGCACCGACCTTCGAGTCGGGACGGCCGGGCTCTTGCCGGCGTCGGCGCGAACGATGGCATCAATCGCCTTGTCATCTCTGGGATGGTAGCCCGGGTTAGTGGCGAACAGCCGCATCTCCAGCGTTTCCCGTTGGTCCGGCCCAACCTGCGTGGCGACCGAGCGGTCTTTGGGTTTGCAATTCCGCCAACGCTCACATCCGCACGAAGCGGTCCCTGCAGCGCCTGAGCACAGGGAATACAGAAAATATCGGCAAAAAGCAGGAACCCCGGAGAGTTCACCGGCCGGCACAGGCCGGCACTCATCCGGCCTTTTTCGCCGCGACATCATCATCGATCTGAGGATGGCGGTATTGGCGAGCTACAGCTGGACCTGCTTCGGTCGCGAAGAACTCCCATGACGCCAGCCCAGGAATTCAATCCAAGGCGGGCGAGGGGGCACAGGCCGCGCTCGGATGGAGCGGCCCCTTGCAATCGCAAATGGCGAGATCGCTACCGCCTCCGGACCGGAACGGCAAGACGCTCAAGCCGGTGGCGTGAAGCGGACGATCATGACGAGCCTGACGACGTCCATCGGCCTCGTCCCTCGGCCCGAATGCATATTGAGTCGTCCGCGCCACGCTTTTCTGCCGACGCGAAGCGCGTGATGCTTGTCCAAAACCTGACAGCGGCAGAAAACATGTCGCGTCCAATACAACCGGCTATCTTGGGCACCCCGAAAGTTTTTTAAGGTATAATCAAGCGTTTAGTGCGCGCTGAGCGCGTTGGCACGGCCTTTGCGAATTGAGATTCAGCAACACTGAGTGAAGGCTGACTGCACGCAGATGCGCAAGACGAGCGATGCTCTCCATTCCTTGAACCCTCGTGCCCCGTCTCAAAGGGGGAACAAGCTTGCGCATAAGGTCACGCAACTTTTGGCAACAGCTTTGGAGACAACATGGTACTGCAGATGGGGTCGCCGGCTCCTTCGATCAAAATGGAGGACTGGCTGCGTGGCGAGCCCCTTGCGAACTTCCAGCCCGGCAAAGTCTATATCGTCGAATTTTGGGCAACTTGGTGCGAACTATGCGTGGCGGAGATGCTCGATCTGATGCGGCTCCAGGAAAAATACAGGGACAGCGGACTTGAGGTCGTCGGCGTCGCGGCTAATGAAGACGCTCCAACGGCCGTTGAGGCCCGCACCAAGTTGGACGCGTGGTTGACCGAAAAGTGCTCGCATCTGAGCTATCGGATCGCGTTCGACCACACAGGTGAAATGAACAAGCTTTGGATGAAACCCAGCTTTTCCGCCGGGATTCCGACTTCGTACGTGGTCGACCGAGACGGCCAGATCGCCTTTATCGGTCATCCAAGCCAACTCGATGAGGTTTTGCCGGAAGTGCTCAACGGCAGCTGGCGCACCAGCGACAAAGCGAAAGCCGCCGATACGGAGCGGATCGCCACAAGCGAACCCATGGCGCGCCAACAAGCGTTGAAGAAGCCGATCGATGACAGATTCTGGGCGGCGGTGAAGCTAGAAGATTGGAAGACGGCGCTCTGGGCGATCGAAGAAGGCATTGCCTTGATGCCGGACGACATCAATTTCCGCCTGGCTCATGCGCACCTGTTGCTTCACAAAATACAAGACATGTGGACCGGCTTGCCCGTGATGCGCGAATTCGTGCGCGACGCGATCGACAAGAACTCCCAGGATTGGATGGTTTCGGCGCTAGACCAGCTTTTCCATCCGGCCAATGACCATTCGCGCCTTCCCCCCGCTGAGCGCTTCGCGATGGGCAAGGAGCTGTCCGAACACATTCTGGCACTGAATCCCCCGCAAGGCGACAGCCCTAAGTTCCGGTCCTATCCCGCGGTCGCCCGGTACTATTACGAGAACGGCAACAACGATCGCGCGGTCGAGTTGGTCGAACTGGCACTGCAGTCGCTGGACGGTCCGGAGCCTGTCCCGGACGAATTGAAAGAGCACCTTCTACCGGATTTGCTGCAGGCCCTCGCCACCTACAGGGGTGTGAAGGTTTGTTACGGCGCTCTCTGTGCGGCTCCGCAAAACAATTTCCCGAAGGTGCCAAAGCGCGGTCGGCCGAGGAGAAAAAATAAAAAGGGTTGATTGGTCGAAATGGATTGCTGGCCAATTCGTCCATTTCCCTGGTGTGGCCGCAGCAAGGAGGGTCCATGCAGCACTTGGTCGATTGTTTGCAGCAGGATCGAGGCTCGAATCTTCATGACCTGTGGCCGCATTGCGGCGGAAATAATGTTCGACGCGAGTTCGCGTGGAAGACCTCGCAGTCGAGGAGGTGTTCAAGGTCGGCCACGGGGACATCAATTGCGTGGAATGGGCCGCCCCTAGCCGGGCGTCGGCTGCGCAAGGGTGCCCGAAGTAGGCGTCCCCGAAAACAGGCAGCGTGCTTCGAGGAAGAGGACTGAAATTGAGGAGAAGGCGAAATGTCTGATACCGCGATCAGTCCTGCCGAGGACGAGGCGGCGCTTGCCACGCCTTTTGTCAGATGCCTCGTGCGGCTGATCCGTGCTCAAGACTCCTACGGCTCGTGGGAAGGCAAATCGGACGCCACGCTGCTGGCCGACTTCATCGTCACCAGAAAACAGCGCCCTGGGATGCCTGTCATCGATGATCCCGATCCTGACGTGCTGTGGAGGCTCGACATGTTCTAAACCGCCGTCGGGCTCGCGATCGAGGAGCGCTCCGGCCTGATGACATCGGCAATGATGGAGATGAAATTCCCGAGGACTTGGGGCCGCATGCTTTCCACGGCCGGGCAGTTGGTCGTTCTGGCAAGACGTTCATCGGTTCCGCTTCGAGATGCTCCGGAAACTGCCTGAGGCCGGTGCGAAACTGATCGACGATGCGACCGCAGCCACTGAAGCGTCACGGTGTGGCGCCGGCGTGATGAAACCGATTTCGAGGGAGGGTTTATGTCAAAGCTAGATGAAATGGGGAAGAAAGTCCGAAAGCTTCAGCTGCGCGCAGCAGTCGCCAAGATGAAATTGCGCGACCTTGCAGAGGATCTCCCGGGAAAGTGGGCGGAGATAGAGGACGTTGCCAAGGAAACGTCCGCCGTTTTTGCCGAGTTGGATGATGCCAAGAGAGAGCTCGCTGCAATGAAGAAGTTACGATGACGAGCACATTCACCACCCGCGACGGCTCCGGATGGATGCCGGAATTTCTCACCGCTATAGACGGCACGACCTGCATCGGCTGCGGCCGCTGTTTCAAAGTCTGCTCTCGCGAGGTCATGCATCTTTACGGCGTCGATGACGCGGGTGAAATCCTCGGCGCCTGCGACGACGAGGATGACGATTTCGATGGCGAGCTCAATCGCATGATTATGGTCGTCGACCGTGCCGGCCGCTGCATTGGCTGCGGAGCCTGCGGCCGCGTCTGCCCGAAGAACTGCCAGACCCATGTTGCGGCCGACCAGGTCGCAGCATGATCTGAGGAGACAAAACCAGGAGAACGGCGTTGCCCTTTAGATTCTTTTGTCGCCTCCTGGGAATGGTCCTGTGCAGCACCGCTCTGACCGTCTACTTCGTTTTTCATTCCATCGGCACAGTAGTCGTCACGACGCTGGCTTGTTGGCTGCTCCTTCAGCTGGCGTATTTCGCAAGCGTGCTCTTTCTGATCTGGCAGTCTGGCTGCGTTAGCCGAGCTGGCCAAAGGCCTGAGCATTTCGACAGTTGCAAGGAAGTTGAATCCGAGCCGCCAGACCATGATGAGGTAACGAATGAATCCGCAGATTTGCTCCAGCGCGATCAAATGCTGGCCATATCGCTGCTGCTGCCTTGAGACGCCATGATAAGGTCAGTGCTTAGGTTAGTGCCACTTTGGACCAACCATAAACATTGAGCAGAGATTGGAAGGAATACTGTGCTTGAGAAGTCGATGCTGACCGCAATGCGGTCGTTCTAGTTAATCCAGGAGATGCAGTTCTTGAATCCCATACGCATTGGCAGCCTCTCGCAGTACGCCGGCGTGCGGTTGCAACTCTCAATGGCTGGGCTCTGCCATCCCGGGCGGCAGGGTTTTGGAAATAACGACAACCACCGGCTGCATCGTCGGATGTTCTTATTGTCCGCAGGACAAGTTCGCCCATCGGCAAAGAGCGGTCTCTGATGTGAAGCATCTTCGTCTTGAAGATTTCAAGCGATGTCTGGCGCGCGCACCAACTTCCGTCGACGTTAGTTTCGCCGGGTACTCCGAGCCTTGGCTCAATCCGGATTGCACCGAAATGGTCGAGCACGCTTACGCCAGAGGCCATGGCATCCGGATTTTCACGACGCTTGTAGGAATGAAGGGGCGGGATCTACACCGCTTGCAAGCGCTGCGCTCAAGGGTATTCGTGGTCCATGTTCTCGATGATGGCGCATACATGAATAGCCGTCTCGTTGGAGACAAGTATCTCGCTTTGATTCGTTAAGTGGTCGACACAGACATTGCCTCGATTCGGTTTATAGTCTTGGGCGAGGTCCATCCGGATATCGTCGAGATAATCCCCGCCGAAGCGCTAGTTCGCGCGCGGCCTCTGAGCAGCAGGGGTGGAAGCGTCGATCCGAAGATCGTCGAACCAAGGCAGCCGGTCGTCGGAGCGCTGACATGCGTTGACGGACGGCAGTATCGGAATGTTCTTCTCCCAAACGGTGACGTTACGCTCTGCTGCATGGATTTTGAACGGCGCCACGTATTGGGCAATCTTCTGCGCGACGAAGATCTTTTCGAAGGGCCAATTTTTAGCCAAATCGTCGATCGCATGAATGGGACGGATGGCTTTCTGCTTTGTAGGATGTGCGAATATGCCCATCTAAAGGCGTCCGTATGCTGATTGGAGGTCGGCGAATCGCCTGAAAGCGCGGCCGGAGCGAATGTCGATCCTGGAGACTACATAGGCGGGCCGCCCCCATCTGCCTCGCGTGGACCCCGTCGATGGAGTCTAGTCGCCTATTTTTACGCGGCTTCGACAGATCCTGTGGTGGCCTCTCCCAGCACAAAGCTGTCTGGTAAACTTTTATTGGCCTAAAACGGATAGAACCGGCTTAAGTCTGGTCCCACATACAGATTGTAATATCCTCCGCAGTCGGCCTTTCGAGACCCTGATCCTCATTCAGGCAGAGTTGGTCGAGACGCTTCAGAAGCGGTCCGAAAGCGGCCCCGACATCGAAGAACGCCGAACATCGCGGCTACGCCGCTCGCTCTCTACAGCGCTGTTGAGGGCGCGCTCGCGAGCGGCTTCGCTACCGCCGAGCTACACCACGAGCCGGGGCGATGGTTCGTGTTGCTGCCGAAGCGGCGTGCAACACCTTAGCATGCTGCTGCATGGCAGAAGCGCCTGTCACACATGAGCGGGTGCTAGACTAGCGCTGAGCTTGGTAGGATTGGCAGGGCGTTTCGCCGGGTACAAGCAGGTGCGTCAACTACCAAATCCTGTAGTATCGACGCCTCCCCGAAAACTCTAGAACTGAGTTCGTTCCGACGCATAGACGAGAGGTATCGCCGTGCAGAGCAACGTGACTAACTCTAGAACTGAGTTCGTTCCGACGCATAGACGAGAGGTATCGCCGTGCAGAGCAACGTGACTACGGTAGAGGTTCCGAAGTGCGTCAGTGCAGCAGTTGAGCTGCCGCGCGAGTCCCGGTCTCCCTTTTGTCGCGGACCTTTTTGAGGAGCGTGTCGGCATTACGAACACATTCCTGGGAGGTCACGACCGTCCAAAGTTCCGCCTAGACCGTTCCGATCTTCAAGTGAAACTGAAACACCGTGACCGACCAAACGCATTTAATCACTTGCTCGTTGAACGCGACGCGACATGCAGAGGGACCCTGAAATGAACACTGAAATTTTCACGGCTCATGAGTCCAACGTTCGTCGCTATGGGCGGTCGTTTCCCGCAGTCTTTACGAAGGCCCTTGGAGCGACAATCTGGGACGAGGCCGGTAAGCCATATATCGATTTCCTTGTGGGGTCCGGCGCACTCAACTACGGACACAACAACCCGAATATTATTGCACCGGCAATCGAATATCTCGTTGGCGAGAACATTCTCCTGTCGCTTGATATGTATACGGCGGCGAAGCGGGACTTTATTGAGGTGTTTGTGGGTTCGATCCTGAAGCCCAGGGACCTTTCTTACAAAATACAATTTCCTGGGCCGACCGGCACAAACGCAAACGAAGCGGCGTTGGCCCTCGCGCGAAAATATACCGGCCGCTCGAGCGTAATGGCCTTCACAAACGCCTTCCATGGGATGTCGCTCGGCGCTCTGGCAGTGTCGGGTTCGGCGTCAACCAGGGAACTGGGCGGCGTCGCCCGCCACGATGTGATCCGTGTCCCCTATGACGGCTACCCTACCCAAGCTTTCGATTCCGCGAATTACATCGACTCCGTATTGGGCGACCCAGGGAGCGGCATAGAAAAGCCAGCCGCAATCATTCTGGAGACCATTCAGGCAGAAGGCGGCATGAACACTGCATCTGCTGCTTGGCTCACGGAAATTCAGCGCATTTGCCGCAAGCACGGTGTTGTTTTGATCGTCGACGACATTCAGGCCGGTGCGGGACGAACGGGCGAGTTCTTCTCATTCGAGTTCGCGGGTATTGATCCCGACATCGTATGCCTTTCAAAGTCCCTAAGCGGATCAGGTAGTCCGTTCTCCATCGTTCTGATTCGGCCCGACCTGGACATTTGGAATCCCGGAGAACATAGCGGGACCTTCAGAGGCAACAATCTCGCCTTCGTGACTGCAGGGGCGATGTGCAAACTGTGGTCCGACACGCAGTTTACTGCAGGCGTCGAGCGGACAGCCGTCAAGCTGCAAGGACACCTTGACCGCCTCGTTGCGAAATTTCCCAAGTGCATTGAACAAAAGCGCGGCCGCGGTCTGATGGCCGGCCTCAAATGCCGTTCACAGGCCGCTGTCGGCCGTGTGCACGATGTTGCGTTCGAAAATGGCCTGCTGATCGAATCCTCAGGGCCAAATCGCGACGTTATCAAAGTCCTGCCGCCGCTAACCATCACCGATGTCGAACTTGATCATGGCATCGCCATCCTCGATCACGCACTACAGGAGCAAGCCAATGCCTAACCCGGTATTTCAAGCGCCAGCCATCTCGCCTGTTGCGATCAGAGAGCGAACCGGCTCGATCAGCACTGCGGAGATCATCTCAGTCCTGAAAGGTGAGATCACCGCTCTGCACATCAAGCAAGCTTTCAGCACCGAAATAGCAGAGGAGATCACCGCGAACTTTGTTGGCAGTCCCGGTCTCAAGGAGCGTAAAGATGGCGTCCCCGGACAATATGTCGGCGCATCTCACTACAAGAAGCATGCAGCCACCTATTTCGCGGAGGCGGAAACTGCGAGGCCGTACGTCGACGCGCTCTTTGGCAATTTAGTTGATCCAGTCCGCGGATTGTTCAACGCGTTGAAGCGCGAGCTGCACGACCAGGGTATTGAATTGCGGCCGGCCCGTTCGGAACACGGTCAGGCTAATATTTGTCGCGCTCTCAGTTGGTCTGGCAGTGGCACATTTTCGTTGGAGCCCCACGACGATGTCGCTCAAGTCCTATGTGCTGGGAACGATTACGAGCTTTCTGCGGTGGCGCACAACACCGTCGCAGCACTCAACTTCTATCCCAGCATGCCCGAGGAAGGTGGCAATCTGCGGCTCTGGAGCCATAAGCCGACAGTCATCGACCGAAAGTCGCAGGGTGTGGAGACCACGGGATATCCCTATTCGGCAGCTTATCTCGAGGCCGTGCCTTCTCACGACTTCCAGCTCAAGGCCGGGGATATTGCCCTCATTGATGGCGGTTTCGTTCACGGGGTCACCGGTCAATCAGGTAACGGAAAGCGTCGCGTGCTGCTGAACAGCTTTTTCGGGTTTGCGCGGCCGGATCTTGTTCTCTGGTGGACCTGAAGTTCGACGTCGTAGCGATTGACCGACTTCCGCCGGCAGTTAAGGCCTCGACATCCTCGCAACGGGTGAGCTGCCAGGGCTAATTGATGCCCCTTGCAAAGGAGGAGACAAGCATGAAGCACGTCAATCCTGTCACCGCCGATTGGATCTGTTCGTGCGCAACCCCCACCGGTGATCAAGGCCAATGGCTGCTGGTTTGATATTCTTGGGCTCCCTGTTCGGCGAGTGCGGGACCATCATACGGTCGTTCAGAAGCGGGGCCGTCTCCCCCATCAATGGCGGACCCGCAGCCGCGCCCGCAGGAATGAAGGACAAGGACGCGCTCGCCTTCTGCTATGCGCCGACGATCTGGCCTGGAAAGCGCCAGCCCCGAATGGGAGGACGAGAACAATACCGCGAGGCCACACCGCCCCTGGGCTATCAGACCCGGCAGCCTATGCCGGGATCATCATCGCAACCGGCTTCGACGCTACGCTGATTGAAGGCTCCGCGCCTTCGCCGGTTGCTCAACCGCGCCTCCGGCGGGTCGAGACTCTAATCGCCGCCGGATGAAAGTTCAGTGGCATCTCAGCCGCTTCTTACAATTCGATAATTCCGAAGTTTATGGCTTTTATAGCAGCGACCGTTCTGGTAGTAGTATCCAATTTCCGCATTAGGTTTTGTATATGGAAATTGACAGTGTTTAGTGATATCCCTAGAATTTGTCCTATTTCCCACGACGATTTTCCTCTCGCCGTCCACAGTATACACTCTTTTTCTCTTAGAGATAGATCAGGGGCTTCCTCGATATCACTCAAGTTCGCGAACTTCGCAACTCTCAGATGGAAATGAAGCGCGGCAAATTGCAAGTAGGTGATTGTTCTATTTTGGAACTCGCGGTCCGAGGCTTGAGCAAAGCTCATGATCGCAAACCTGCCACCGGGGCCGTGCAATGGAACGCTAATGCCTGACCTTAAGCCGAACGCCGCAGCCTCGTCGAAAACGCGCCGTTCATCTTCAGTCGTGCTTGCATCGTTGTACACCTCGCTCCATCGAAAGGCGCCTGCGCACTTTCGACTCTTCTTGATGAGGGGATCTATCCGGTCATAACCCCTTTCGAAATAGCGCTCCTGCCACTCATCAGGATAACTCAGCATGAGTGCCGGATCGCGTCGGTCCGGCTTCAAGAATTTTTGGTCGGGTGTCAGAGAACCATAGGCGATCCATGGGCAATCGAAATTCAGGGCAAAAGCAGATAGCAGGTCGAACAACTGCTCAGATTGAGCAACGCCATCAGTCTTGGCGAGAAATCGGCCGAATTCGACCGCAAACGCCTCCCCGGCTGCTGTGGGGAAATGCATCGATGGGACCAAAGAAAACTGGCCGGACGCTCTGGTTGCCAGCTCTCGAAGTTGAGAGACCGCAGTCATCGGCGGGCGTTCCATAGCCTCTCCTCCGCAGCCATTTGCGTTTGATGTTGTCACTGGCACACGGATGCGTAACGCTGTCGGCTGGACGACGGCCAAAGCATCCTCATCGACCTGCGTCCCTCTCCTGCTCTCGATTGTATCAGTCTTCGGCAACGATCACCTCTTACTGGGCGCGACCTGCGCTGGGTGCACGAACATGAGGGGGCGCTGATTGTTCCTGTTCGCCAACGGTCGGAAATGGTGTAATCGACCAACCGATTAGGTCGACGGCACGCTTAAGTATCGCCTCGGTCTGAGCTGGGCTGGCGGAAGCTGCGATGACATGTCCGATGCAGTCTCGGTAATCGCGTTTCCTTACGATCGGCGTCTTGGGTTCAACATACAATTTGACCTCGGCGACTCCTGATACAGCAGCCGCCTGCCTATGGCCATCGATCCAGTCGAGGATGCCATCGCAATCAGGAACGAGGAATCGCGCAGACGCAATGTGCGAGTGCCTTTTGCGCAAATCCCATTCCTCGCCAATGACAAGCTTGATATGCTCGGTGACGAGATCGACACCGTAACCCAACTGGACCAGCCGAGGAGTGGTCCCACCTGGAATACGCGGATTGACTTCAATGACCACTGGACCCCGCTTCGTCCACCGGAATTCAATGTGCGCTGGCCCCCAGCCAAGGCCGAGAGCTCGCAAGCAGCTCAGCGAAACATCGGCGATTCGTTTATGCTGGTCATCAGTCAGCAGGGCCGGAAAGGTGAAATGACGATAGACGAAATGCGGTAGGGGGCCGAAGTCAGCGGCACAAATCCCAATGACCTCATTTCCCATTGTGTAAGCGCTATACTGGGCGCCCTCTGCGAATTCTTCGACCAGTATCCTCGGCGAGGACCGCCATACGTGCTTCCCGCCCAACAAATAGGTCGTATGTTCGGCTACCTCTTCGACGTTGCGGCACAATCGGACACCGATGCTGCCGCTGCCTATGGCCGGCTTAACAATCACCGGAAGGCCGATTTCCGCGGCGGAGCTTTCTACCTCCCACGCATTCGCTGCCAAGCGATAAGCAGGTATTGGAACGCCGCCCTCCGCAAGGAACTGACGTTGAGTGAACTTGTCGCAGCATTGTTCAATCGATGCGGGGTTTGCTCCCGGGAGATCGAAATGCAGGCAGAGCTTGCCAACTGTCGCATAGACCGACTCGTCGTCGCCCGCAAAGCCAGTAATGCCAGCAATGTCGTAGGTCGCACGTAGCCGGGAACATTCGCGGATCAGCGCATCGAGATTGTCTGTATCGCCCCGGATTGCCTCAATTCCTTCTGTTGCAAGATAGTCGTACCGAGCTGGATCGGCCGACAGAGTGATTGGATGAAGACCAAGACGCTGAGCCGCCTGGATGTATAGCAGACCGATATCCCTGTGCCCTTCAAGCAAAATCAGTGCTCTTCTTGCCATGCTATTGACCTTTCGTTGCGTACTGTGCCGCGGTCCGAGCGTGAATCGGCATCACCTTTTCTTAGCCGTGCCTGGCGTCAGGCTTTGCGGTGAAGGTACCATTGTCAGGGATCTTTGCTCGCAAAGAGTCTGTAAATTTTACTTGAAGGTATTGTTGCAACGTCTTCGATGCCGACGGTGTGGTACGGAGCGTCTCGACCAATTTCGGAGCGTTGCAATGTTCAAGGGAGGTCGGTTTAGTCAGTGTATAGGCTGGTCCCTGGCCCTGTGTAATGCGCCTAGTCCCTATGATTGCTGGGCCTGAGGGCGGCCCGTCATCCGATATGCAATGGTACGAGGGTTAAGCCGACTGGCCGGCGCAGAGCCTCATGCATAGGAGACGGGCCATATGGACCATATCAGATTTGTCCGTTTGGATATTCACAAGGAACGGATCTCGGTGGCGGAGAGCGGACGCTGCGGCTCGGTGGACTATCTCGACGAGATTGCCAATGATGCTAATGAGCAAGCTGTGCGACCGTCTCGGGCGTTCCGGCAAGCGGCTGGCGTTTTGCTATGAGGCCGGCCCGTGCGGCTATAGCGTTCATCGCCAACTCACACGCCTCGGGCATCGGTGCGACGTGGTGGCGCCGCCGCTGATGCCGCGGCAGCCTGGCGATCGGGTGAAGACGAACCGTCGCGACGCCACCATGCTCGCCCGCCTTTATCGGGCCGGAGAGTTGACCCCCGTCTGGGTGCCCGACGCCGATCATGAAGCCATGCGCGACCTGATCCGGCTGCGCAGCGTCGTGCGACAGATGGTGACGCGAGCGCACCAACATCTTCAAGGATTTCTGCTGCGTCACGGGCGCAAGCATGAGCGTGGGACGGCCTGGCGAAAGGCTTACCGGCGATGGCTTTCGACATTGGCCTTCGACCATCCCGCCCAGCAGATCGCATTTCAGGATTACGTCGATGCCGTCATGGATGCGGAACGGCGCCTGCAGCAGGTCGAGGAACAGATACCCCGCCTGCTCCCGGAATGGAACCAGCGCCCGGTCGTTGACGCCTTGCAGGCGATGCGCGGCATCGCGCTGATCAATGCCGTGGTGCTGGTCGCAGAGGTCAGTGACTTCACACGCTTCTCAACCCCCCGCCAGCTCATGGCCTATTTCGGCCTGATCCCCGGAGAACAATTGAGGCTTCGATAGCTTTGCGAAGGAAGCCCTCGACCGCGTTGAGTCACGAGCACGGCATCCGCGCTCCTTTCCAAGAGGGCGACCAGGTTCATCATGTCGACGGTCATCGGTAGTCTCTCCGGATTCGGTTGCCTCCGACGACCAGACCCTACTGCAACGAGCCGATGACCACCGTGCTGTCGAGCTACCCTATGTCCGGGGACATTGCCTTCTGTGCCAGCCGTATCCGATTGAAGACCTCCTTGTTCGGGACGCGACACATGAGGCGCAAGTATTCCGCCGTCGGGGCGCGAAACATTTGGCTTTGCCCCTCTTCTCGCACAACCATCTTCGATGGCACGCCGATTGCTGGGGACACGACGAAGGACCCGTTACGACAATAGCGGTCTCGCAATTTCCAGCCGAGGAGGTCTACATGAAACTTGCTGGAACAGTCCAAATCAATACGATAGACGCTGCACTGTTGGGTCCGGTCCCTCCAATTGAGGCTTTGCCGCGTCCGTCTCGGGTGCCGCTGTCGCTCCCCCAGCAGCAGCTTTGGTTCCTTTCCCGTCTGGCGCGTGGCAGCGAGGCCCGTCACATCCAGGTCGGGCTTCGGCTTCGCGGCGAGTTGGACGAGGCGGCCATGCAGTCGGCCTTGGACGGGTTGGTGGCGCGTCATGAGGTGCTGCGCACCACCTTCGAGGTGGAGGACGGCGAGCCGTTCCAACGGATTGGGCCGGCGGACATCGGCCTGCCGCTGAACCGAGACGATCTGACGGCGGCAGCGGATGTGGAGGCGACCCTCGCAGAACTCATGCTCCGGGAAGGGCAGGCGGCGTTCGACCTGGAAGCCGGGCCGCTGATCTGCACACGACTGGCGCGCTTGGCGGAGGACGATCATATGCTGCTGATCACCATGCACCACATGGTCTCGGACGGCCGGTCGCGGGAGATTCTGATACGCGAGCTTAGCGAGCTCTACGCCGCGGCCCGGGAAGGCCGCGCGGATCGGCTGACGCCACTGCCGGTGCAGTACGCGGACTACGCGATTTGGCAGCGACGTTGGTTGGCAAGTGAAGTCCTGAAGTGGCAGTCGGAATACCGGCTCGCAATGCTGGATGGCGCCCCAGCGGTGCTGGAGCTGCCGACAGACCGGCCGCGTCTGGCGCAGCAGGACTCCAGCGGCAGTTACGTCGATTTCGTGTTGCACGAGCCGCTGAGTGCACAGCTCAAGGCGTTGAGCCAGCGTCATGCGACGACGCTGTTCGTGACCCTGCTGGCAGGCTGGGCGCTGGTGCTGGCGCGGCTGTCGGGTCAGAACAAGCTGGTGATCGGCACACCGTGCGCCAACCGCACCCGCTCCGAGATCGAAGGGCTGATCGGCTTCTTCGTCAAGACTTTGGCGCTGCGGATCGATCTGTCGGGCGATCCGACACTGGAGACATTGCTAGAACGGGTGAATGCCGCCGCGCCTGGGACGCAAGATCATCAGGACCTGCCCTTTGAGCAGGCGGCGGAACTCCTCGATGCGCCCCAAAGCCCGAGATTTCAGGTTATGATTACATGGCAAAACAATACTGGGGAGGCGGCGGAACTGTTAGGGCTCGAACTTGATTGTGTTGACGTTGGCGATCGTGTTGTCCAACATGATCTTGCTCTTAACCTTTCTGAGGTCGGCGAGGCGATCTGTGGGAGGCTGATCTACCCGACGTCGCTGTTTGAGCGGAGCACGGTGGAGCGGTTTGTGAGCTATTTGCAGCAGGCGTTGAGCCAGATGGCGGCCGACCCCGGGCAGGGAGTCTGGTCGGTACCGCTTCTATTCGCGGAGGAAGGTCGATTTCTGGTTGAGTCGAACCCGACGGAAGCCGCCTCTCCCCAGGACCGCTGGGTTCACGAACTGCTTCAGGCGCAGACGGAGCGGGATCCCGAAGCGATCGCGGTCGTCTACGAAGACCAGAGCCTTAGTGATCGTAAGCTGAACGCGCGGGCGACCTCCGCGGCGCCTCAAATCTGCCGTCCTCAAGCATCACCCACCAACTCGGACCCGCGGCCCGACACTGAGGTCATAAACTTCATCGAGGGGACGCGCGTCGTTACCGAGGGTCAACTGCAAGCCAACAGCATCATGCGTTATCATGTCACAAAATTTTATCGTGAGCAGATCATCAACAGTGGTTACTACGAACAGCTCAAGTATATTGTGCAGCCCTCATTCGAGGAGTTCAAGAGTCCCGGAAACCTGGATACGAGCGGCGAACAAGACAATACGGTCGTGCCCGGATTTCAGCACAAGTACGCCCAAACCGGTTTGTTGCTGGTAACGGACCGTTGCGCCTCATATTGTCGCTATTGCCTTCGCAAACGCCTTGTCGGAAAGGACTCTGATGAAATAGCAGCTGATTTCGCCAAAATTGCGGAATATATTCGCGGCCATCCCGAGATCACGAACGTGCTGCTAACTGGGGGCGACCCATTCGTGCTCAGCACGGCCAAGCTCGATAAAATTCTTGATCATCTGCTGCCTATCCCGCATCTGGAAACAATCCGATTCGGCACAAAAACACTAGCCTATAATCCCAAGCGGTTCGAGGATCCCGCTTTGCCGGAGCTGTTCCAACGGATCCATGAAGCGGCTAAGGCCGCAGTGATCGTCACACACTTCGACCACATCGGTGAAATCTCAGTCAATGCGGAGCGCAACATTCGCTCCTTACGCGCACAGGGCTTGCAGTTCCTGAACCAAACCGTGCTTCTCGCGAAAGTCAACGATGATCCGGAGATCTTGGCTGCCACCTTCGCCAGATGTCACCAAATCGGTATCCGCCCTTATTATCTCTTTCAAGCCAGACCGGTAAAAGGCGCATCCCATTTCCAGGTTTCACTGCGTCGCGGAATAGATATTGCTCGCGGCATCAACCAACGCCTTAGCGGCATCCAAAAAACATTCAAATACATCATGTCCCATCACACAGGAAAGATCGAGATCCTCGACCTTGGAGCCGATGGCCATGTTTATATGCGATATCATCAAAACAAGATTCCCGAAAAGATCGGCAAGGTCTTTTGGCGGCCGCACGTCGAGGGCGCCTGCTGGTTGGACGATTTACCCGAAGCATAGATCGAAAGGTGCGCAGGCGAGGCGGCACGCGCCGGCGCCTGTAGCGGCGGCTCCAGCATGGCAGAGCGGCGAGGCCATCGGCAGGCTTTCCGTGGAATATAGCTCCTCGCTCCTTGTCCCGGCGTCGCACGTCCTGAGCGTATAGGTCAGCGCCGCCCGGCAAATTCAGTGCGCCCCGATGGCGCGTATCACCAGTGAAGGAAGATTCCACCCAGATAGAAGTCGATTGGTCTGGTAGCTGACGAGCGGTTCGGTCGGGTAACTGGCCGGGTCGAAGCCTCGTGACAGAGGCCGCCTTGGGCGGTTGAGCAATCCGGTGGGCCGTGATGCGAGTGAAGCCTGAGCAGGCCTCGAAAGTGATGACGCGGATGCCGACCCGCCTGAATTTCGGGGAAGGCCGCGTGAACGGGGAAGCAATCGACATGTGCATGCGCGACGAGGCTTCTTCGAGTCGGCCGACATCGCGAAAAATGCCCGGGACGGCAAGAGGGGCAAACCGGTCTCTCCGATCGCGCTGGAGGCGGTCAGGCGCCTGGATGTGTTGTTCGAGATCGAGCGCGATCAATGGCCGGAACGCTGACGAGCGGCGGGCCGTGCGCCAGGAGAAGAGCAAACCACTTCCCGAGGAGATGCACGCGTGGTTGCTCGGTGAGCGCGAAACCCCCTCGCGCTCTTCCGAGGTCCTGAAGCCGATCAACTACAGCTCAGGCGCTGGGCCGACTTCGCCCGCTTCGTCGACGACGGTAGGATTTGCCTCAGCAACAACGCCGCCGAAAGAGTGCCGCACCGGCGCAAGTTCCTCGGCTTCAGCTTCACGGACGAGAAGGCGCCTCACGCAACGCCCTCGTAGAGCCCGCCGCGCCCTCAGGCGCGCAACAATCATACGGCCTTCGTCGTATGCGTACACCTCGCCTCCAATCTCACCCGCTGCGTATGGCACGAGGGGGCGAACTGCGCACGCATGACGGCGAAGTCGGCACAAACCGCCGCCGCTATGCCGAATTCGGCAATCTTGACCTGCCACTGAACATTCATCCAGCGGCGATTAGAGCCTTGGCCGTTTCTGTTACGCCTCTTGGCGCGGGTTGAGCAACCGGCGGAGGCGCGGAGCCTTCGATCAGCACAGCGTCGGAGCCGGTTGCGGTGATGTCCTCGGCGTATGCCGCCGGGGTCTGGTAGCCGAGCGAGGAATGAGGCCTGGCGGTGTTGAACAACACGACGAGAGAACGCCCACGGGACCGAGGAACGCAAGTTTCTTTATCCATGGCATCCCTGGGCCGGGCGTTGTGTTCACGTTCATGAGGTGATCGAGAAGGCTGACCGGGAGGTTTTCCGCTGCAGTCTCTCTGGCCACGCCTCCGATCGGTGGCTGGAGGTTCCGGCCTGGATGTTTGATCGCGGGGTCTGCACCGCGTGGCGCATTGCCGCTGCCCCACATGTCGATCCCAGAACGCTTGGCGTCTTGGTGACACTGCTGCAGGACGCGACGGCCAATTCCCACACCCCATCGCAATTGGAGGATTCGGGCGCAGCATCGGATCCTCACGACGCGAATCGGGGAGAGGTCCATGCCGCGCCAGCCCACGACATATCAGTTCGATCTGTTCTCCAACCCGCACGATGCGGAGACCGCGCAGATGCCACCATGGCAGGTGCTGCCGGAACAGACGCGCCTGACGCTGACAAAGCTGATGGTGCGCCTGATCCTCGACCACGTCGACGGCGAGCGCGCCGTTCCGCGGCAGGAGGCAGGCCATGATGCATGAGAAGATCCGGCCCCACCATCTGGAGCGAAAGGCGATCCTTTATGTGCGGCAGTCCTCGGCCCATCAGGTTCTGCACAATCGTGAGAGCAGCGCCCTGCAGTACGCGATGCGCGATCGCCTGGTCGCGCTCGGCTGGTCTTGCATCGAGACGGTCGATGACGATCTCGGCCGCTCTGCTGCTGGCGGTGTCGCGCGAGCGGGCTTCGATCGGATGGTCGCCGCAGTCTGTCTCGGCAAGGTTGGGGCGGTTGCGGCGCGGGAGGTATCGCGCTTCGCCCGCAACAGCCGCGACTGGCAGCAGCTCATCGAGATGTGCCGCGTCGTCGATACCGTGCTGATCGACCAGGAGACGGTCTACGCACCGCGCCAGGGCAATGACCGGCTGCTGCTGGGATTGAAGGGCAGTCTCAACGAGTATGAGCTCGATCTTCTGCGTCAGCGCTCCTTGTCGGCCCGCTATGAGAAGGCCCGGCGCGGTGAACTCGTCGTCGCTTCCCCGGTCGGCTTCGTGAAGGTCGGCGACCGGCTGGAGAAGGATCCCGACCGTCGCATGCAGGAGGCCATCACCCTTGTGTTTGACAAGGTGGCGGAACTCGGCAGTGCCCGCCAGGCCCTGCTCTGGTTCCTCGAACATGGGCTGGATTTGCCTGCCAACCGCAACAATGGCGATGTGGTCTGGCGCAGGCCAAGCTATGCGACCATCCACCGAATGATCGAGAACCCGATCTACGGCGGCGCCTACGCCTATGGTAAGACTCGTGCTGCGTCGGGATATGATGCAACAGCCATTCGTTCGCGCAGCCGCC
>NZ_JAMYQT010000030.1:0-55171 GCF_040320985.1 Mesorhizobium sp. M0571 | reverse complement strand
TCGGCTGAAGGCTGCCCGCCTGATTGGCTTCCCTCAGCGCCGTCACCACCGATAGCGAGGAATAGAGCGCTGGTACGCCCTTCGGATCGAATCGTCCTCGGCGACGAAGCAGGCTATTTCGAGTTCTGCCCCGTTTGTGGCCAGACGTTCGACAAGCGAAACGTTAGTGAGGTGCTGTATCACTATCTTCCCGACCATGAGCCGTTGAACTCAACGGACAGGTAACCAGCCTTCGACGGATGATTCCGGCATCCAAGATCGTGATCGGCCCTCAACCCGCGCCGGTGCTACGAATCTGCCCCCGAGACCACCTTTCCCCACATTCTTTTGACGCCATGCGTCGGCTTGGCAAGTGTGATGAGTGCCATTCGACGCACACCTGGTCTGTCCTTGTCAGGATCGCTGCGATTGTAGCTGAAGATCACGTCGGACCCCGCAATGCCTGAAATACGCATCGGAACGATCTACACATTGCGCCCTAGTCTAGGCTGGTAATCCGTCACGGGGTGATCACATAACTACAAATCTGAAACGCTATCGTGCAGATAGCTGCGATCGAAATCGGCACGCCAAACGGCACGACGCCTTTGCGATCCAGATGCTGAACGTAGAGGCGGAAGGCGCCCGCGGGTAGCATGAAGGGGTTCTTCACGATCAGCGCCGTCGCGAGCGCGAAGACCAGCAGCAGCAATGAAAACACGACGAGCCCGTTGCCGCCGATGAGGAAAGAGACGGCCGTCATCAGCTTGACATCACCGGCGCCGATCTTTCGCATAGCCCAGAACGGGAACAGCGCAACAAACAGCAGAAGGCCGGCAAGCGCGCTCAGACCCATGTCCCACCATGACCCGGTCAGGATCGACAGCAACTGCAGCGAGCCCAGCCCAATGCACAAAAGCAGCACCACGTCACGATTGGATATTTTCTGGGTGGTGAAGTCGAGCCAGGCGATCCTTGCAAGCAAAGAAATGGCCAGTCCCTTCAGCAGCAGCGCTGCGGCAAGCAACATGCTACCGCCTTACCGCTCGAGATTCTTTACGCTGGACGACAGCAGCCGCAGATTGTTGGCGATCGTCGGATCGTTGGGCGCCAGTTCGTATGCCCTTAGGAAATTGCTGCGCGCGTCCTGCAGCTTGCCGCGCAGCAGATAGGAATAGCCGACATTGTTGTAATACTCGGGCGTCCCGCCGACCAGCCGGAAGGCCTGGCTATAGGCTCGGTCGGAGAGGTCGAAGCGGCGGATGCGATCGCTACAGGCGGCCAGACCCATCCAGGCACCACCATCATTGGGCGCCAGTTGCGTCGCCTTGTAGAAAAGGGCGCCGGCATTGCCGTAATTTTCCGCGCGGAACTGGTTTTTGGCTTCGGCAACAGCCTGGTCCGAGGCATAATATTCGACGTTGCTGACAGTCTTCAGTCCGTCGAAGGTGTCTCCAAAGGCAGTCAGTTCGACTTTCGCAGGCTCATTGGTGCGAACGACACCCGTGCTGTCCGCCCCATTCGTCTGACAGCCGGAAAGCACAATGACCAGCAGACTGGCTGCGGCGGCAAGGCGAATTGGCCCTGTCATTTCGTCCCCCAAACGAGTTCTCCGACTCAGTATTTCGACCAAAGCATATACCTGCCTAGAAGAAAACACCTTTCATTCGGACGATAATCGGCAGCAGCACAATCATCAAGACAACCGGAAAAACGCAAATCCCCAGCGGGATCATCATCTTGACCGGCAAAGCGTTGCCGCGCTCTTCAGCGCGAAGAATTCTCTTGCTACGCATCTCGTCGCTATAAACGCGCAAAGCGTCCGTGAGGCTGGTGCCAAGTTCTTCCGACTGCCGGAACAGTATCGACAGCGCCCGCGCCTCCTCAAGGCCAAGACGATCCGAGAGATCTCGAAGACCCTCGCGCAGCGGTTTGCCGGCGCGCAGTTGCAGATTCATGATCGCAAGCTGGATGCCGAGCCATTTGTGGGTGCCGGCAAGTTCCTGACTGACACGCTCGACTGCCGCTTCCAGGCTCATGCCTGCGTCGGCGCAGGTGATCATCATGTCCATGAAGTCGGGAAAGCCGCGACGATAGGTTTCCTTCTGCGCATTTTCGAAGCGATCCAGGGCGATGCTGGGAACGACGAGGCAAGCGAGGCCAAACAATGCAGCAGCTGCGAATGTCAGAAAACCTGGTATTTGCGGCGGCACCACTGCAACCAACCCGGTGTATGATCCCAGAAAGCCGATAGCGACAGCGCCGAAACGCGACAAGGTATACATAAGAGGCGCGCTCGCTTGATAGAATCCTGCGCGAAAGAGCTTTGCTTCCAGAGCATCCGGCTCACTGCGTTCCTTTTCCATCGATCGGAAATAAGCATCGACCGGACGTTGCGCCGCAATCTTGGCAAGCTGTTCCTGCCCAAGAAGGGACCGGCGGTCGGCAATCCCCTCGGAACGCAAGCTTTGCGCCACCAGTTTCCGGGTCTGAAGCGCAGGCATAAAGGTGAACGCACCGAACAAGAATAGCGCTGCCGTGGCCAGGAAAACAGCGACGGAAACCAATAGGCCCAGACCCTGAATGTTCGAAAACAGGCCCATGTCCCGCTCCGGTCAGAAATCGAAGTTCACCATGCGATACATGATGATATCACCCAACAGCGCCCACAGACCGAAGATCAGGAATGCGGGCATGACGAGCGGGTTGTTCCATATGTCGCCGTAATAGCTCGGTGCAATGATCATGAGCAGACCGAACATGACGAGCGGAAAGAGGGAAATGATCCATGCGGACATTCGTCCCTCGGCCGAGAGCGCCCTGATTTTCATCCGTAATTTCCCCCTCTCGCGCAGCACCGATGAGAGGTTCGACAGGATCTCAGTGAGGTTTCCGCCTGTCTTGGCCTGGATGGAGAGCGATACCGAAAGCAGATGGAGACCTTCAAACCCCACACGTTGCGATAACTTCCGTACTGCCTGTTCAAGGCTGAGACCAAAGGTGATTTCGTCGGAAACAATACCGAATTCGGTGCCGAGCGGGTCAGGCATTTCACGCGCGACAAGGGCGATGGCAACTGTCGTCGGGTGACCGGCACGCAAGGAACGCACGATCATGTCGAGCGCATCGGGAAGCTGGGCAGCGAATTTCAAGATACGTTTATTGCGTGCGCGTCGAAGGACGAGAAGCGGCAGCGCAAATCCTACCAACAGAAAAGCGATCAGCGCCACGACGATGGAAAAGCCAAGAAGCAATGGCAGCACCAGCGCGAGCACCAGCCCGGCAAGGAGGTACATAGCGGCGAAAGCCAGCGGATTACCGGTGATGCCGGATTGTGTGTAGAGCCGGTTCAACACGACCATGCCAAAGATATAATCGCCCGAATCGGTCAGCCCACGTTCGCGCAGCAAGCCTTGCAGGGTCTTTTCGGCAGGTGCCTCCTCCGCCAGGCGCGCCAGACGTCGGTTGATCGTACCGGCTCGAAAGCGCCGGGAGGCGTAAGACATATAAAGGGATTCGGCGGCAAGGATCATCGACGCTGCTGCAAGCACATAGATGAAGTAGAGCAAAGTCTGACCGGTCGGCATCAAAGCGGAACCTGCGGGTTGAAGGCATCCTTGGCGAAGTGGTGGCCAAGCGTCGCCGCTTCCTGGGCAAAGCGCGGGCGAACACCGGTGGCGCGAAAGTCGCCGACGATCTGGCCTTCCGCTGTCGAATCCCGGCGAACGAAATGGTAGATTTCCTGGAGCTGGACGACGTTGCCTTCCATACCGGTGAGTTCCGAGATGGAAACGACCCGCCTGCCGCCATCGGAGAGGCGTTGCGTCTGCACAATGATGTCGATGGCCGACGCAATCTGGGCCCGGATGGATTCGTGGGTCATCGGCATGCCCGCCATGCCGACCATCTGTTCCAGCCGCGATATCGCATCGCGCGGCGTGTTGGCATGGATGGTGGTCATCGAACCTTCATGGCCGGTGTTCATCGCCTGCAGCATGTCGAAGGCTTCCTCGCCACGAACCTCGCCAACTATGATGCGGTCCGGCCGCATGCGAAGCGCATTCTTCAGCAACTCGCGTTGACGGACCTCGCCCTTGCCCTCGACATTGGGCGGGCGCGTCTCGAGACGGCCAACATGCGGTTGCTGCAATTGCAGTTCCGCCGCGTCCTCGATGGTGATCAGCCGCTCCTTGGCCGGGATGTAGCTCGACAGAGCATTGAGCAGGGTCGTCTTGCCGCTGCCGGTGCCGCCCGAAACCAGAATCGATTTGCGTACCTGCACGGCGATCCGCAGCAGGTCGATCATCGGCTGGCGGATCGAATTGAATGCCATCAGGCGTTCGAGCGAATAGGGGTTCTTGGAGAATTTCCGGATCGACACCAGCGGGCCGTCGACCGAGATCGGCCGCACCGCAATGTTGACGCGCGAGCCATCTGCCAGGCGCGCGTCCACCATCGGCGCCGATTCATCGACGCGCCGACCGATGGCCGAAACAATCTTGTTGATGACACGCAGCAGATGTGTTTCGTCACGGAAGCGGATCGAGGTTTCCTCAAGCACGCCGCGCCGCTCGATGAAAACGCGGTTGTGGGTGTTGATCAATATGTCAGCAATCGAGTCATCCTTGAGCAGCGGTTCGATCGGCCCGAGCCCGAGCATCTCGTCGGCGGTGTCGCTGGTCAGTTGATCGAGTTCGCGCGCGTTCAGGGGCACGTTTCGACTGCGGACGAATTCGCGCACGATCGGCCGGATCTCATTCAGGATCTCGCCCTTGGACGCTGTTTCGAGGACGGCGAGATTGAAACGGTCGATCAGGTGACGATGGAGATCGACCTTGAGTGTGAGGAAATCGTTGCCATGCGGCGCGAGATCGGAGGCTGGGGACGCCGGGGCAATAGGCAACACGGCCACCGGCTCGGCCCTTGGCTCGACCCGCGGCTCGCTTGGCCCCTTCATGAAACGGCCCAACATGGTGCTTCTTCCCCGTTAGATCCCCATCGTGAAACTAAGCGTTAACCACGGATGGCACAAGCGCCAGCCGCGCACCATGCAATTAATACTTCAGACGTAGTTAAGGTCCAGGATCAGAAACACGACCTTTATTTGGTCAGCGGCGCTGTCCTAAATGGAACACGAGCTACTCGCTTTTCAATGCATAGTGCGTTTTTATCACAAAGGCGTCATGGAACCCACTTAAGGCTTTAGACATAAAGGAATATGCACTATCGCTAATGCTGCCTCACTTCCGCCATACCCGCGGCCAGATTGTGAACGAATGGTTAAGAGGGGTTGAAAATTCAGCCGAATCAAGGTCTTGATTAGCGTTCGAGCGGAAATATTCTGGCGTGGCCATGTAGCGGCAATGTATATGAGAGTTAAGGAACCGTTAATCCCATTTGACTCTGGTTTTCGTCGGGACTTTGATCGAGATGACGGGGGATGCTCAGGTATGGATTTCATCCTTGGCACGTCTCGTCGGGTTTGAGCCTCCAAAGGGAGAAATTGGCATGAAGAAGCTCATGACGATGGCCCGGCAGTTCCGCGACGACCAAAACGGCGCTGCCATGGTCGAATATTCCATCCTGGTCGGCATCATCGCCGGCGCCGCGATTCTCATCATCGTCGGCATAGGACTGTGGGTGAACGGCCGGTTTACTGGCCTCTGTACCACTCTCAATGCCAGCGGCATCGGCACCTGCGGTGCGGGCGTAGGAAGCTAATCAAAATGCTTAATTTTCAGGTCCGGATTTCGATCCGGGCCTGAATCCAATCGCGGCGGGCGAATTCCCGCCGTTGGGGTTTGGGGCTTGGGCTATGCGCGCCAATACACTTGTCATGATCATCCTCGCCGGCGTGTTCGGTGTGCTTGCGGTGGTTCTCATCAATATCTGGCTGGCCAGCCAGCGCAGCGCCATGGCAGAAGCGAACGGTGTCCAGCGCGATACGGTCGTGGTGGCGGCGGTGGGGCTGAAGTTCGGCGACACTTTGACCGCCGACAAGCTGCGAGAAATCGCATGGCCGGCGGGCGCGGTTCCGTCCGGCGCTTTCAAGACGACAAAGGATTTAATGGCCGGCGAAGGCTCGAAGCAGGCGCTGCAGGCGATCGGCGCCAATGAGCCGGTTCTCGCAACCAAGATCACCGGCCCCGGCCAGCGCGCAACGCTTTCGGCAGTGCTCGGCGAAGGCATGAAGGCTGTTTCCATCAGGGTCAACGACGTGCTTGGCGTTGCCGGATTTGTCTTTCCCGGCGATCGGGTCGACGTGCTTTTGACGCGCACGGTGCGCAGCGAAGAAGGTCCTGACAAGAGTTTTGTCGACGTACTCCTGCAGAGCATGAAGGTGCTCGCTGTCGACCAGGTCGCCGATGAGACCAAAGACAGCCCGACGGTGGTGAAAGCGGTGACGCTTGAAGTCAGCACCAAGGACGCGCAGAAGCTAACCCTAGCTGCCGGCGCCGGCCAGTTGTCGCTGGCGCTTCGCCAGGCAGCCGCCAGCAAGGGCGAGACGACGGAACGCGTCACGCTTTCGGACCTGACCGGCGACACGCCGGCCGACGTTGCGGCCAGGCAGGCCGAGCTCGCCAAGCAGGCGGCGGTCGCGGCTGCTGCCGCAGCCGAACGCAAACGTGCTGACGACAGGATCGACGGGCTGACCCAGGCCGTGGAGAAGGTGGGAAGCCGCCTTGACGAACTGGGCAAGGTAAAGCCGGCCCCGGCCGTGGCTTCAGCACCCGAAGTGCAAGAAGTCGTTAAGGAAGTGATAAAATATGTGCAGCCGGAGCCACCTGCGCGGGCTACGGTCGGTGTGTTTCGAGGCGTGAAGCTCGAGACATATGATGTCCCGCGACAAAAGTAACACCGCTATTAGGCGTCGAATCAGCCGGCAAGGGGGGTAGCGTAGATGCGTATGTTCTGGGGACCACTGGCGGCAGCCGCACTGGCCTGTTCTGCGGCGCTATTGCCTTTTAGCCCCGCGGCTCATGCGGCCGATCGCAGGATCGACGTGTCGAACCCCAGCGTCCACCGTATCTTCCTTCCGATGTCGCAGTCGGTGACGATCCAGGTGAATGCCACCCTTGGCGATATCGTCGTCGCCGACGAGAAGATCGCCGATGCCCAGCCGATGACCGACAAGACGCTCTATGTCATCGCCAAGGGCGCCGGCACCACAACGGTCAATCTCTTTTCCGAGGACAAACGCTCGCTCGGCGTGATCCAGATCGAAGTCGGCGTCGACGTCAACGACATGGCGCAGGCGATCCGGCAAGTGGCGCCCAGATCACGGATCGAAATCGGCTCGGTCAACGGTAAGGTCAGGCTTGCCGGTCACGTCAAGGATGGCGCGACGCTGGCGTCGGTCCTCGAGGTGGCGCAGCAATATGGACCCGACGCCATCATCAACTCCGTCATCGTCGACGATAGCCAGCAGGTCAACCTGGAAGTGCGCGTGCTGGAGGCCAAGCGCAATGCGGGTCGCGACCTTGGGGTGTCGATCAGGAGCACCAACAACAGCGGAACGACCCGCACCGGAACCGGCATTGCCGCCGCCGATGAGGACGGAGTGGTCCTTGGACCAGGCAATCTGCTGACCGGCCTCCTGTCGAACACCAATCCGTTCGCAGCGTTGATCACCCGCGTCATCGACAGCAACATCAAGGTCGACCTGATCATCGAGGCGCTTGAAGCCAAGGGCGTGGTGCGCATGCTGGCCGAACCCAATCTCACCACACTTTCCGGCGAGCCGGCCAGCTTCAACGCCGGCGGTGAAGTACCCATCCGCACCGTCGACAGTGATGGCGAGATCAGCATCGTGTACAAGCAGTTCGGCGTCAATCTGCTGTTCACGCCGATCGTGCTCGCCGACGACAAAATCCATATCAAGCTTGCGCCGGAAGTGAGCGACCTAACCGGCTTCACCCCCGCTGGCGACCCGATATTCACCAACCGCAAGCTCGCGACCGTCATCGAATTGCGCGACGGCCAGAGCTTCGCCGTCGGCGGGCTTTTGTCGAGCAAGAACAGCAAGATCCAGAGACAGGTGCCGTGGCTCGCCCAGGTGCCGATCGTGGGCGCGATTTTCCGAAATTCGAGCAACCAGAAAGAAGAGACCGAGCTTGTCGTCATCGTCACACCGCATATCGTGCGCCCGACAAAGCCCGGCGAGCAACTGGCGACGCCGCTCGACAAGACGCGGCCCGCCAACGACCCCGAGTTTTTCGTGCTTGGCCAGCTGGAAGTAACCAAGGACATGGTTCGCAAATATGAACTGGGCGAAGGCGTCGTGGGGCCCTATGGCCACATGCTCGACCTGAAATCAAAGGACAAGATGCTCTATGTCAAGAAATAGAACCTTGATCCTCTTTTTGTGTGCCGGCGCGCTGACGGGCTGCGCCGACTATCTGAACCGGTACGACACGATGACCTTGGCCGCCGGCAACACGCAGAAATACAATTCGCTTCTGCAGACCGTCGATCCGCTCAATCCGGCCTCGAAAAATACAACCATCGAAGGCGACGGCGCGCGCGCTGCCGCTGTTGCCCAGAGCTACAAATTTTCACCACCGCCGCCGCCGCCGCCGGCCATCACGGTCAATGTCGGCAATACCGGGAAATGAACAGAAGGATGCGGTTTCAGCGCGCCAGGCAAAACGAGGAAACCTAGCGCCATAGAACAGAGAGTAAGGTCATGTTGCGGACCATTCGTGCGTTCTGGGGCGATGAGCGGGGAATAGCGATGATACTCGTCGCCATCATGCTGCCGGTGATCGTCGGCTTTGCTCTGCTGGTGATCGACATGTCTCGGGCCAACAGCCTGCACAACGACCTGCAGAAGGGCGCCGATGCCTTCGCGCTGGCCACCTCAGCGGAGCTTGACGGCAAGTCGGACGCCATCATTCGAGGCGATCGCGCTCTTTCTACGCTTGTCTTCAATTCCTATCATTTCGCACAGCCACTTGCCGGCGATCCGCCTGGCGCGAAAGCGCTAGCAGCAGCCGGCGTGACAAGGCGGTATCTCCGTTCAATCCCGGCTGACGACAGCCTGCCGATAGCCGCAGGCGATGTGATCACCGACGAGGTTGGCGATGCTACCGACGCGAAGTTTGTTGAGGTGACCGTCACGCCGGTCGGTTTCGCGACGATATTCCCCGCCACTTTTGTTGGTAGCGCAACAAACGGCTTCAGTGTCGGTGCGGTTTCGATCGCAGGGTTCAAGAGTGCCGTTTGCCACTTCACACCGGTATTTATGTGCAACCCATACGAACTCGCACCGGGCGGCGTAACCCTGCAGCAAGCCGCAGCCGATCCGAACCTGCGCCGCCGACTGATCGAACTCCGCAAAGTCGGGAATGGTGCCGCCGCGGGACCGGGTAATTTCGGTTTCCTAGAGCCTCCCCAAGGCGTCGGCAACGGTGCGCAGGCGCTTGCCCAAACCATTGCGACTTCAAACCCGATAGGTTGCTATGGAAACAACAACGTCACCTCCAAAACCGGGCAGAACGCAGGCCCAGTACAGGACGCCTTCAACGTCCGGTTTGGTATAAAGACCACCGGCGGTCACTTCAACACTCCCGAATACGGTCCTGCCGCCAACGTGCGAAAGGGTGCGATAAAGACCCAAGGGAGTGCGAACCAGTGTCCCAGCTTTAACCAGTTGACCTTCAACCTGCCTGGAACAATGGGACTACCGCGAGACGCCGGTGTTACGCCGAACACAAACAACCGGGTGGGTGATGGCAACTGGAATCTGAACACTTACTGGAGTACCAACTTCGGGACGACCTCGAAACCGGCCGCATGGGCCACGACCAAGCCGACACGGTATGAGGTCTATCGCTACGAAATATCGGCCGGTCTGGCAGGGACTGCGTCGACCGGTGGGGAGAAGGGAACACCGCCCTCCCAATGCCAGTCCCCCATAACAACTGTCGATCGCCGCCTGATTTATGGTGCAATTCTTAACTGCAAAGCATTGACAGATGCCGGGAATGATTTGTCAGGCCATAGCGAGAATCTTCCCGTTGAATCGTTCGCCAGCTTCTTCCTGACCGAGCCCGTCTTATCGGCATCGGACGATGCCTCCGTCATGGTCGAGTTGGTCGATATCGCCGCAGGCGGACAGGGAACACTTGACAATTTCGTGCGTGACGAACCGCAGCTTTACAGGTGATGTGGTGTTGACGGCGTTGATGTCGATTTTCCGCAAGTTTGGTCGCGAGGAGCGAGGCACGGTTCTCGTCGAAATGACGCTGATCACTCCATTGATGATCAGCCTTTCGGCGGGCGTCTTCGAGTTTGGCAATCTTCTCCATCAGAAGCTGCTGATCGAAGCCGGCCTCAATGACGGAGCTCGCTACGCCGCGCGCTGCAATGCGCCATTTTATAATCCGATAGTCAATCCGGACGTGGACTGTGCGGCCTATGCGCAGAACATCGCCGCGACAGGATCCTACAACTGCAATGGAAATTGCAATGTTGCAAGCCGGGTCATGGGTTGGCTGCCGGGGACTGTCACGGTCGATCTCAATCACCTCGTCATACCGGTGATTACCGACCCTAATAGTGGCTTGGCGAACTACCATAGCACGACAGCCAATGTCCGGGTGGTCCGGCTGGAAACCTCTTTCACTTATACCGGGGCGTCCTTGCTCAACTACCTTGGCCTGGGGCCTATCACCTTTTCCGCCGCCCACGAAGAACGCTATGTCGGGTGGTGAGATGCGCGCGTTGGGCAGATTCAGGAAAGAGCAGGCTGGCGCCGTGATGGTGGAGTTTGCCATCTGCATGACTCTGCTCCTGACGTTGACTCTCGGCTTCGTGGACTTCGGATATGCCTGGTACCAATGGAACGCCGCGACCAAGGCCGTCGAAATCGGGGCGCGCATGGCTTCGATTTCGGCGCCGATTGCGCCAACGATTGCGGCAGCAGGAACCGCGACAACGCCAGGCGATCCGATTCCTGCAGGCAACTACGACTACACATGCAACGGCGCCACGAGCGCATGCAGTTGCATCGGCACTGGTTGCGTGGCCGGAACTTTTACTGCCGCGAACTTCAATCGCATTTTTCGCGGCGACGCGACGGGCGTCGGCACCTGCCCGCCGCTTACTGCGGGGCAACGGCCGGGCATGTGTCATTTCTTTCCAATGCTTCAGCCCGCCAATGTGGTCGTCAGATATACAGCCACCGGGCTTGGCTACCTAACCCGGCCGGGCGGACCGGTGCCGACAATAACCGTCAGCTTGCAGAACGTGACTTTCCAATTCTTCTTCCTCGGCGGGCTGCTCGGATTCGGAAACATCACCATGCCCTCCATGCTGAGCACGGTCACGGGCGAAGACCTGAAGAGCACCTATCCATGAACGCCATCAACACCAAGGTTTCTCCGACCAAACGAAAGCAGGTTGCACTGTTCTCGTCGGATCCGCAGTTCAAGCGCGAGGTGGCAACGCGGCTCGACGCGCTGGCTATCTACGATGTCCGGGTTTCGGAGACGGGTGACTTCCTCAAGGGCCCGCCCCCCGAGACGCGCCCAGGCATCGTCATTCTGGACCTTGGCAATGGCGAGCTGCTCGATAATGTGGGAATAGTCGCGGCGCGCGCCTTGTGGGCAACCGTGCCGCTGATCGCGGTCTCCGGCGAATTGACCTCCGAGCAGACGCGCATCCTGGTCCGCATGAACGCCTCGGACTGGCTGCACAAGCCGCTCGACGCCAAGGAGCTGCTGAACGCGGTCACCTTCCACGACACCGGCAACCAGGGCACCAAGAGCCGGATCATCACCTTCATCAGCGCCAGCGGCGGCGCCGGTGCAACGACGCTTGCCCTGTCGGCGGCGGAATTCCTGGCGTCGAAATCCACCGAACGGGCGGCTTCGACTTGCCTCGTCGACCTCGATTTCCAGAGCGCCAATTGCGGCGCTTATCTCAACCTGTTCAACCAGTTCGACCTGGCTGGGATCATCGGCCAGCCGGAAAGGCTCGATGTCGAGCTGATGGATGTCATCAAGCTTTCGCGTCCGTCCGGCCTGACGCTCTATGCCTTCGAGAGACCGCAATTGCCGTTCGAGCGGCAGGGCGCCGATTTCGTGTTTCGGCTACTGGACCTCGTCGCCTATAGGTTCGACGACATCGTCATCGACCTGCCGAACATCGAAACCCCCTGGCAGAATTCCGTGCTTTCGACGAGCGACGAGATCTTCATCGTCTTCGAACTGAACGTCGCCTCGCTGCGGCAGGGCAAGCGGCTCTACAAGAAGATCCGCGAGCTGCGCGGCAATGCGGTGAGCATCACCCTGGTCGCCAACAAGCACAAGCGCAAATGGTTCGGGAACCATTTCTCGCGCAGCGAACTCGAGAAGATATTCAAGGCGCCGCACATCAAGTCGGTCAGCCTGGACAATGCGCTGCTGACCGACGCGCTGAACCGGGCCATCCTGCCTTCCGAAGTGGACGGGCGGGCGCGCTTCAACAAGGATCTGAAGCGGATGTTCAAAGAGCGGCTCGATGATGCTGCCCGCTAGATATCGCATCGTTGCGACCGGCGTTTGCGCATTGGGGCTGGTGCTTGCGCTGTCGGCCTCGGATTTCGCCCATGCGCGATCCCGAGCCTTGGGGCGCCCGCCGCTGCCGGCGATGGGCCCCAGTCTACGTAAGACGGTTGCCCTGAAAACCACGGAACGGCCCGGAACGATCATCATCCGCAAGGATGAGAAGGCACTTTATCTGGTGACCCGACAAGGCCAAGCGCTGCGCTACCAGATCAGCGTCGGGCGGGACGGATTTGGCTGGACGGGCATCGTCAAGGTGGGATCCAAGACGGAGTGGCCACAGTGGCGCCCGCCCAGGGAAATGCGTGCCCGCCAGCCGGATCTGCCCGAAATGGTGCCCGCCGGTCCTTATAATCCGCTCGGCGCAAGGGCTCTCTACCTGTCGCGCGACGGGCGCGACACGCTCTACCGCATACACGGCACCAACGATCCTTCGGGCGTCGGCTTCAATGGAACATCGGGTTGTTTTCGGCTTACCAACACCGATGTCATCGATCTCTTCAAACGCGTCTCGGTCGGCGCAAAGGTGGTGGTTCAATGACAATGATCAGCGACCCGGATATACCGGCGATCGCCATTGGGCCGGCAGCCCACACGCGAGAGCAAGCTGTCATAGGCAAGGCCAGCAATGCAAGGACGATCGGCGTTGTCGCCGCCGCGGTCTTGCTGATCACGGCGGTGAACATAACAGCCGCCATCTATCTCTACCGCGGCATCAACGACCTGCGCTTTGTCGAAGGGCGGCTGGAACAGCTCGGATCTTTCGAGCAGCGGATCGCAGGCCGGCTCGATACGGTCAACAACGGTTTTCAAAGCCGGTTTGAAAGGCTGGACAGTCAACTGCAGAGTAGCTTCAGGCAGATCAATGGCGGTATTGCCCGACTTGAACAGAACCTGCCCCTGGCCAATGACAACGTGTCGAGCGTAGCGGAGCCTTCCGTGATCGCGACCAACACCATGGCGGAAGCGCCGAGCGACGTCGACGGTGAAGAAGCGACCGAGCCCAGGATCGTCGAAGTGCCACGCCCTCCCAAAAAGAGGATCGGGGCAGCGCTGCTCCCTGCCCCCAGCTCTTCCTACCAGCGCATAGAGCAACCCGACGGCAAGGTCTATTACCGCAAAATCAACTGAGCAGGCGTCAAGGGAGCTATTTCTGCGTTATTGCGAGGGCGGCCCGCCTAGAGATCCCGTTGCAGAGCCAAGATGCTGGTTGCCAGGCCTTCGGAACGCTGTCCGGTTTCGTGAAGGAACGCAAAATGACAGTACGCGCATGCTGCCGCACCCAGAAGCATCACCACACTGTTCTCCCAGGTGAATCGAGCACCAGCGAAAATTGAGCGCCACGAGGCGCGGTGAATGCCGCAATCGTGCTGGCGGTCTCCGAGTGACTGCTGACGGCCATCATCAGCCCTGCGAAAAGCAGGGCGAGGTGATTAGCAAGAAAGTAGAAAGCGGCTGACCTTCTCGCCTGGCAAGCCATCCAGCAAAGGGCCGCCGCGGCAGCCAGGATAGTGCCATCAAGGGGCATTGAGCCACCAAGATAAAGGTCGACCTGCTGCCAGAACATCGTCGCAAGCGGACGCAGTTCCAGCCAGATCCGCCACATTGGGGAACTGGCCGGATAGACCCCCAGCAAAAAGGTCGCGCCTCTCTCCGCCGCCAGGACCAGGAGCATGAGAGCCGGAAAGGCAAAAAGCAGGATCGGCTTGCGGTTCATGTCCCCTCGACAATCGACCAGCAGGATAAGCTGCAAAAGATTGCCTGAGACTTAACGGAAGGCGCGCTCCTGCCGAGCGAGCTTTAGCTAGCTGCCCGTTTATGTGCCATTTTTGTTACATTTTCGAAACTTGTCGCCCCCAATCAGAGCTTTAGCCGGCCCTAAAACAATATCCACTCACATATTTTCAAGAATTATCGAATAATCTGTCAAAGCTCGGGGAGACATTCATCCGCCTCGATCAGGAAGCCCTGATCAAAGTGACCGCCTGCGACGTCTCTATTTTCGGCGGCATCGAGAGAAAGGTACCTAACATCACGGCAGACAGCCTAGGCGACCAGAACCGGAGAACCCTATTACCCAGTGCGTGTAGCGACGGACAGATCGACGCTCGAACGAGACGGCAAGGCTTACTCGATCATTCCGGGTTTGATCTGCTCGGTCGACATCAAGACCGGTCGAAAGACAATCCTGAATTACCTGCTCAAACCTACCAACAAGGCGCATTAGGAGGCGATGAGTGAGCGATAGCGCCTCTCCTTCCGGCAATCGTAATCGGCTACTTTTAACGATCACTCGAGAGGATTTCGGGCTGGAGTTCCGCGTCGTTACGCGCGGCGGCATACGCCGCGGCATTCGTCTGGAAAAGGCTTTCTGGATGTCTCTGAAGCAGATGGCTGAAAGTAGGAAATGCACAATCGGCATGCTGATCGAGGAGATCGCCGAAAGTCCGACCAAGACTGGTAACCTGACCTCGGCGATACGAGTGGCTTGCATAAACCGGCTCGCGGGTGAAAACCTGACCCTACGCAAGCTTGCTTCGATCAGAACGATCAACGCTATATTGCTTGCCTGCCCCTCGCCCGCTTTTGCCTTGGCATCATCGAAGAAGATCCTGACTTTCAATGCCCCGTTCCAGCAACTGGTCATGCGTCAGTTGCCGATCGGACCAAACAATGATTCACGACAAGATCTCAAACTGGCGCTGGATCTCAATGTGGCCGACATTTTCGCCCGGCTCGACGTCAATAGTGAAGTTCCAATCGCCAGCGGCTTTGTCATTAGGGCCGGCGAACGTCGCTACCGAGGTCAATTAAATTTAGTGCGGGCGCCCGTACCCGAACCGGAGTTGCTGATGGCGTTCGTCAACGGCGGCTAAAACTACTAACCCCGCGTTGGTTCCTGACCGGGAAACCTCGCGGTTTCTTGCCGAAAGCTTAGGGTTGCAGACCTTCGCCGGGTGCGACGGTCGCGAGGCTGCCTTTGATGCTTCACCGTATATTGTTGCCAGGGGTTATGTGCCGGTCACGAGGCAAATCAAAGTGCCACAGCGCCGTTGCCCATCCAGGAGGACAGGCAAGCACTGGCAGCTAGCGGCAGGAGATCGCTGCGCGACAAGGCGCGGACTCTCAAGAGAACATCCACAACGGCTGGGCTGCGCGCTTAAGCTGGTTCGCCGCGCTATGAAACAGACTTGCCCGGCCGGTGTGTTGCCAAGCGACCGCCTTATCGCTCCCTATGGCCCCGAGCCGATCCCCAAGCGAAAAGCCTTCGAAAGGTTTGAGCCGATGTCTCCTTGAGTCAGTGCCGCGACGAGCAGTGAGCAGTCGAGTTCCTCCGGGAACAAATCCTTCAAGTCACTCTGAGCTTCCATGCGAAGCGATCTCAGTCTTGCTGTCTTTTCGGCACGTTCGGCACGCTCAGTCTCAGCAATGGCCTTGGCAGACCTGTCGCTACGTCCCAGCCAACACATCTATATGATCCCGCGAAATTCCACTGCGCCGGTCATGCCTTGACTCTTTGAGATTGTCGCCGTTCGTTTTGATGACGTTGTTCGATCGGTGACCGATATGAAGCGCGCCGCGCCAAAACGGGGGCCGGATAGGCCTGGGAAATAGCTATTGGTTGGGCCTTGTCCGGTTAAGCCGCCTGCGCACTTGCGCCCCGCATCTGGACTTTTTTCCGCAATGGACGCTAGCTGTCCCCCGGGAGAGGGTTGTGGGCAAGGTCCATCGTCATCAAGGCGCCGACCAGGCTGACCGGTGCCGAAAGCGCGCCGGCAGAAGAATGCCGTCACGGCAGCTGCCGCGACAGCTCTTGGGTTTCATCTTTCTAGGCGTTGGTACGCTTGCTGCCGCAGTCACTCAATTCGTCATCCAGAGCGCCGCTGGCCACCGGAGCACCATAACGAATTGGACAGAACCGCTGCCTCACGCCATGCAAGGCCGCGCGTCGGTTATTGATGGCGACACCGTCGAAATCGCCGGCAAACGGATCCGTTTCAGCGGCATCGACGCACCTGAGAGCCGGCAGTACTGCGAAGACGCCAAGGGCTTTGAATATTCCTGCGGGCGCCGCGCTGCCCAAGCCTTGGACAAATTCCTGGCAGCATCGCGGCCATTGCATTGCAGTTTTGTGGACCGCGACCAGTACGATCGGCTCGTCGGGAATTGCGAGCGCGCCGATGGTCACAGCGTTCAACACTGGCTTGTCGAGGAGGGTCTGGCACTCGACTGGCCGCGCTATTCGAATGGCGCGTACGCCGCCGAGCAAGCCACTGCCAAGGCGGCTCGCCGTGGCCTTTGGCAGGGTAGATTCGATCAGCCTTGGGATTGGCGTGCAGCGAACGCCGACAAGGTCGACACAATCAGCGAGCGACCGATCGGCCTTGGCCTTTTCGGTGGCTGCAGCATCAAGGGCAACATTGCGATCAACAGCGGGGAGCGAATCTACCATGTCCCCGGTCAGGAGCATTACTCAGAGACGAAGATAAGCCCGCAATACGGCGAGCGCTGGTTCTGCTCCGAGCAAGAGGCTCAAGCTGCAGGCTGGCGAAAGGCAAGGCGGTAACTCACTGGCCCTCGAAGCGGAATTCACGTGCCATTCAGAAGATGCGCACGGCCGATTGTTCGACTTGCGGCCGCAACGGGGGTGCAGGCGATCCCGCGTAGTCACGTCGACCGGGACATGCAGTTCATCCTCCAGAAGGAGCTTGACGCCCACAAGATCGAAGGCATTGAAACGGCTCTTCGGATCATAGTGGATGAACAGGTCAAGATCGCTTCCTTGGCCGGCTTCATCTCGAACCGTTGACCCAAACAGGCAAAGCGCGGTCGCGCCCATGCCTTTCACGGCATCAGCTGTCCGGTGCAAGCTGTTGATGGCATCCACTTTGTTCATGGCCCTAACCTATTTCCCTCGTCCGGGGCTGGACATTGACTGGCCCTGAACGGATTGAGATCAGAAGCCGCGGTTATGGCGAGAACGGACATATTTGTCCTAGGCGCGCGCCTTCCGTGGGCGCTTGAGCCGCGCCGGCGCAACTTCCTTCGGCTTGCGACCGAGCCCGATGGACTTGGCCAGTGCCGAGCGAGAAGCGGCGTAGACCCATTTTCCGAACTAATCGAGCGGGCCAACCTTGCTCTGGGGCGCTCACGCTCCTTATTCGAAGGAATAGGTGAACCCTTGGCCTGAGGCGCCAACCGTCACCTTTGTCATCTTTTCGCCAGCGAGCGACCGGTTCAGCACGCCGCGGCTCAATTCCGGAAGAAGCGTATTGGTCAGGATGGCGTCAATCATCCTGCCGCCGGATTCGATCTCCGTGCAGCGGGTCTTGACCAGAGCCATGACACCGTCGCCGATTACCAATTCCGCATCGTTGGTTGCACGCAGCCGACGAGCAATCTTGGCAAATTGGTGACGGGTGATCGCTTCGATCATCGAATCCGAAAGCGGAAAGTAGGGGATGGTCACCACCCGGCCGAGAAAGGCCGCAGGGAAGACCTTCAGCAGCGGGCTGCGCAACGCGGTGTCCAATTCGTCGAGCCCTGCCCGGACCGCGCCATTCCTTGTCCGGTCCATGATGACTTCGGAGCCGACATTCGACGTGAGCAGGATCAGCGTGTTCTTGAAATCGATCCGTCGGCCTTCACTGTCGTCCATCATCCCTTTGTCAAAGACCTGGAAGAAGATTTCGTGCACGTCCGGGTGCGCCTTCTCGACCTCGTCGAGCAGGATCACCGAATAGGGCTTGCGTCGCACCGCCTCGGTGAGAATTCCGCCCTTGCCGTAGCCGACATATCCGGGCGGCGCGCCCTTCAAGGTAGAGACCGTATGTGCCTCCTGGAACTCGGACATGTTGATCGAGATCAGGTTCTGCTCTCCGCCGTAGAGGGTTTCGGCAAGTGCCAAGGCGGTTTCGGTCTTGCCGACACCCGAGGGGCCGCAGAGCAGGAACACGCCCACCGGCTTTTCCGGCGCGCCGAGCCCGGCGCGGCTGGTCTGCACGCGGTTGGCGATCATCTCCATGGCGTGATCCTGGCCGACCACGCGTTCGGACAACGTAGCGGCGAGCCGCAGCGCCTTCTCGGTCTGGCTCGACAGCATCCGTCCGGTCGGGATACCGGTCCAGTCCTGAACCACTGCTGCCACAGCGTTGCGGTCGACCGATGGCAGGATCAGCGGTGTTTCGCCTTGCGCCTCGGCCAGTTCACTCATCAGTTCGCGCAGCCGGGCGAGATCGGCGGCCGGATCGGTCGGAGGGATATCGCTCGCCGCCGCCGGTGCCTTCGCGCCGGCCTCGGCCTTTTCGGTCTCCGGCGCGCCCCTGCCCTTTGTTTTGGCGGCAGCCCCCTGCGCTTCCACCGCATCGAGGGGCACGCCGTCACCGCGCAGCCTGGCGCGCAGTTCGAGTATCTCGGCCACCAGTGCCTTTTCGCGCTCCCAACGCTGCTGCGCGGCGCCGAGCGTGAGTTCGGTCTCGGCAAGCCCGGCCTCGACCCGCGCCTGCCGCTCGGCTACTTCGATGCCGATTGCAGCCTCGCGGCCGATAATGCCGCGCTCGACCTCCAGCGCCTGGCGACGGCGCATGATGTCCTCGACCTCGGCCGGCGTGGCGTACTGCGATATGGCGACACGCGCGCAGGCGGTGTCGAGAAGGCTGACCGCCTTGTCCGGCAGCTGCCGCGCCGGGATGTAGCGATGTGACAGGCCGACCGCCGCGTCGATCGCCTCATCCAATATCTGAACCTTGTGGTGCTGCTCGAGAACGCCGGCCACTCCGCGCAACATGAGGACGGCTACCGATTCCGAGGGCTCGTCGATCTTTATCACCTGGAAGCGGCGGGTCAGCGCCGGGTCCTTCTCGATGTGCTGCTTGTATTCCGTCCAGGTCGTTGCCGCTATCGTGCGAAGCTCGCCGCGCGCCAGCGCCGGTTTGAGCAGATTGGCAGCGTCGCCCGTTCCGGCAGCGCCCCCGGCACCGATCAGGGTGTGCGCTTCATCGATGAAGAGGATGACCGGAGCTTCAGACGATTGAACCTCGTCGATTACGGCCTTCAGCCGCTTTTCGAATTCACCCTTTACGCTTGCACCCGCTTGCATCAATCCGACATCGAGCATGCGCACGCTCACCCCCTGCAGCGTGGGCGGCACATCGCCTTGGGCGATGCGGAGAGCAAAACCCTCGACGACTGCCGTCTTGCCGACACCCGCCTCGCCGGTCAGGATCGGGTTGTTCTGCCGGCGCCGCATCAAAATGTCGACGATCTGCCTGATTTCCGGATCGCGACCGACGACCGGATCGATCTTTCCGTCGCGGGCGCGCTGCGTCAGGTCGGTGGCATATTTGGTCAGCGCCGAATCCCCGCCGGGAGCCCGCCGCCGCGCCTCTGCAGCGGGAACCGAAGCCGAAGCGCCGGCTTCGAGTGAGCCGTTCAGGATATCGGCGAAGCGCGCCATGACCGCGTCGGCATCGATCTTGTCGAATTCGCCGCTGATCTTCGACAGCAGTCCTTCCAGCACCGGCGTCTTCAGGCAAGCGAGGAGAACATGTGCGCTGCGGACTTCCTCCACTGCGAATTCCAGTGTTGCCAGATTCCAAGCTTCCTGAATGGCGTGGAAGATATGGTCTGAAAATTCCTCGATCGAGGTTGCGCCATAAGGCAGCTTGTCCACCGCGCGAGTCATATCGGCCGCAACCCGGCTCGCATCCACTCCCGCATCGGCGATCATCATCTGCACATCCGAGCGGTCGGAGAGCACGAGTTGCTCGATGAAGTGGACGAGTTCGACGTAGGGGTTGCCGCGCAGCTTGGCGCTGTCTGCCGCAGCCTTGAAGGCACGCAAGCCTACAGGATTGAGCTTGCCGACCAGTTCCTTGCGCTTGAAGCTCTGCGATGACCGGCGCTGTTCCATCGAACGTGCTCCTGCATTCTGCAAGTTGATAACCTGCCACATAAGCAGCCGCTTGACAAAGTGGGTGATGAACGAAGGCTTCGGTGCCCGATTTCGCCGGGTCCTGCTATTTGTGAAAGGTCTCGTCTCACCGGCTACAAACAACCACGCGACCGGAGCCCCGATGCGATGCATTTCAGATGCTGAGTTCGGCAGTTACGCCAAGGATTTCAGCACTCAAGACTCGGCTAAGTTAGCTTTCGTTAATTTTTCAGCGATCGCTGAATTGTGGTGAGGTGCAGCCGTGTGATAACGTAAGGGCAGGCATGGCCTCAGGGCCAGTCACTGGGGGATCGGTGTGATAGATATCGCACTCTGGCTTGCTCCGCTCGACGGTGAAAATCCGTCCGGCGAAGATTTGCGCAACGATCCGATGTTTCACGAGCTGGAGCGCCTGACGGAGCCCCAGGTCAAGGTGGACCATGACGGCAACAACAGGCCGGTCTCGCAAAGTACAATTCCTGTCGACTGGCCAGCAGTGCTCGCCAAGGCGGAGGAATTGCGCGCGCACGGCCGCGACCTGCGTTTGATTGTCATTGTCACACGCGCACTGGCCAATGAGCAGGGGCTGGCCGGGTTGGCGCACGGTCTGACCCTTATTGCGCAGACATTCGACCAGCATTGGGAAACCATGCACCCGGCGCTGCGGCCCAACACACCGCCTCGCGATGCCGCCTTGCGCCGCATCAACGCGCTGCTCGACCTTCAGAATGGTCAGGACGGGCTGCTGGCCAACCTGCGGCAAATGACTTTCTTTGCGCCACGCTCGATCGGGCCGATCAGCGGACGCGATCTGGAACAAGGCGCGCTCGACGATCGTGTCATGCTCCAAGAAGCAGCGTCAGGATTGAATGCGGCCGAAAAGACAGCGCTTGTCAGTGCACACGGACAACTCTTGAACCGGGTCCGTGCCGGGTGCACGGCACAGGCGGATCAAGCCAATGCGGAAATGCTGTCGCTCATCGCCGATGCCCGTGCCACGATCGCAGCACTGGAGGCAGTCGAGGCAGCCCTCAACGCTCGCCTTGAAGGCAGTGGCGGCACCGCCGTTCCGGAATTAAGGCGATTTCTGCAGCGTTTACTGACAACCCTCGAGCGGAACTCAGCTGCCAGCGCGATGACGAATGGCTCGGCAAAGCCATCGCCCTCGCCTGCAGATGCGGCAATCCCTGCTCGAAACGGTCATGGAGCCGATACTGTGGCAAGTATGGCAAGCTACACGGACTCGAGCACGGGACTTCCCGAGCGGATTTCTTCGCGCGACGATGTGGTGAAATGCCTGGACCTCGTCATTGCCTTTTATGACCGCACCGAACCGTCCAGCCCGATTCCGCATCTCGCCCGCCGTGTACGCCGGATGGTGCATATGGATTTTGTTGAACTGATGGAAGATCTCGCCCCGTCGGGATTGAAGGAATTCCGGCTCCTTGCCGGCGTTCCCGATGCCAAGAAGACGGCCCAGAAGGATGAAAGGTAGCAAGCCATGCCAGCCGAAAGCAAAGCGAAGGTCATTGAACGCAATCGAGCGCCGCGGGTGCAGATCGCCTATGATGTGGAAACCTACGGCAGTCCGACGACAATCGAACTGCCGTTTGTCATGGCCGTGATGGCCGACCTTTCGGGCGCTTCGCAGACCAAGGAAGCGATGAAGTCGGTGCTGGACCGCTCCTTTGTCGAAACCGACGCGAACCGGTTCCCACGTTTCATGGAAGCGCTCGGACCGCGCGTGAAAGCCCGCGTGAAGAATACGCTGCCCCAGGCTGAGGGCGCCGAGCGGGACGAGGAACTGGCGCTTGATCTTACCTTCACCAAGATGGGCGATTTCGCACCGGACAAGATCGCCGAGCAAGTTCCGCAATTGGCTGAAATCCTCAAAATGCGTCGCCAGCTCGAGGAACTTCTCGGCTTCATGGACGGTCGCGTCGACGCCGAAAAGCGCATTGCGCAACTTCTCAATAACCAACCGCTTCTTGGCAAGATCGCCAGCCAGGCACTGGCCGACGACGATAAGGCAGGGGAATGACCATGGCCGAACAGCAAAAGACTGCCGCCGTCACCGCCGAGGCCGAAGCCATTGACCTGGGAGAATTCAGCGGCCTCCTCGAGAAGGATTTCAAGGTCAAGAAGGACGACAGCGAGAAGCTGCAGCAGCTCGTACGCAATCTCGCGCTTGCGGCGCAAACGCGCTCCGATACCACCACCATCTCGTCCAATGCGATCAAGTCGATCAAGTCGCTGATCGCCGGGATCGACAAGATGCTGTCGGAACAGGTCAACGAGATCCTGCACGCGCCGGAAGTGCGCGAAATCGAGGGCACATGGCGTGGCCTCTGGTATCTCGTCAACAATACCGAGACGGATCAGAAGCTGAAGATCCGGGTGATGAACATTTCCAAGCAGCAGCTGGCCGACACGCTCGAAGATTATGAGGGCCAGATGTGGGATCAGAGCCCGATTTTCAAGAAACTCTATACGGACGAGTATTCGATGCTTGGCGGCGAGCCTATCGGCTGTGTGATTGGCGCCTACGAATTCTCGAACCACCCGCGCGACGTCGGTCTTTTGCGCAACATCTCCGGGATCTGCGCCTCTGCACACACGCCGTTCATCGCAGCTGCCTCGCCGCGCCTGTTCCGGATGGACAGCTGGCAGGAATTGCCGAACCCGCAAGACCTGCAGCAGATCGTCTCAAACCCGGCCTATGCCTCGTGGCAGTCGCTGCGCGAGAGCGAAGACGCGCGCTACATCGGCCTGACCATGCCTCGCGTTCTGGCAAGGCTGCCGTATGGCACGGATACCGTTCCGGTGAAGAGCTTCACCTTCGAGGAAGAAGTGCAGGGCGATCACAACAAATATGTCTGGATGAATGCAGCCTTCCCGATGGGCGTGAATATCAACCGCAGCCACAAGCTCTATGGCTGGGGCACGCAGATCCGCGGCGTCGAAAATGGCGGCACGGTCCTCAACCTGCCTGTGCACAGCTTCCCGACCGATGACGGCTCGATAGCGATGAAATGTCCGACGGAGGTCGCCATCGACGACCGGCGCGAGGCTGAGCTGGCCAAGCTCGGCCTGATGCCCATCCTGCATCGAAAGAATACCGATCTTGCGGCCTTTATTGGCGCGCATTCGCTACAGGACGACGAGACAAGGGCAGGACGGCTGGTCGACCCCGATGCACAGGCCAACGAGCGGCTAAGCGCCAACCTCCCCTATCTCTTTCCGGTGTCGCGTTTTGCCCACTACCTCAAGGCTATCGCGCGCGACAAGGTCGGTTCGTTCAAGGAACGCTCCGATATGCAGATCTGGCTGACCGAATGGATCAACCGCTACGTGCTGGCCAACCCGGCCTTTGCCGACGACAAGGCGCGCGCCAAGCGCCCGCTTGCCGCCGCCGAGGTTCAGGTGGACAGCGTGGAGGGGCGGCCCGGCTACTACAATGCTCGCTTCTATCTGCGCCCGCATTATCAGCTGGAGGGCATCAATGCCTCGCTCCGGCTGGTGTCGGAACTTCCGTCTGTAAAGACTTGATTTGCACAAACAACATCTTGGTTTTTGAAAGCGGTGGAGAAAGAAAATGCCCACAAATACGAAGATTGATGGCTTTCTGAAGGTTCCGGATATCAAGGGTCCAAGCATTCGAGACGGCCACGAGGACGAAATCGAAATCCATGGGGTCGATTACAAGATGGTCGCACCCTACGATCCCAATTCGCTGTCTCGTCGCGGTCGTGTTTCCCTGGGCATGATCAAGTTCACCAAGCACTATGACAAATCCTCGCCCTACCTGAAAAAGGCGCTGTTTGAGAACAAGGCGCTGGACGAAGTGGTGTTTTCGGCGCGGCGGACCATTGATGGCGAGACCAAGGATTACCTGGTCGTCACCCTCACCGACGCCTCGATCATGGAATACGACATGTCGCAGGCCGAAGATGAGGAAGACCTGATCGAGGAAGAGGTCAGCTTCGCCTACAAGAAGATCAAGTTCGTCTACGACGACAACGATGAAATCGAAATGGATGTCTATGTCGGCAAGTGAGGCCCGGCGGCCCGGCGCGGACACGTTGCAAGGCAGCGGCAGTTCGCGAGCAAAACGCGAAGCAGTCCAGCCCTCTCTTTGGGACCGCCTCGTAAACGATTTGCCGGGTATGACTTCCGAGATAGACGGGCTGCGCCAGGCCTTGCAGGACGAGCTTGGCGCGGAGCGACTGGACAATCTGGTTGCAGCCAGTGCGCGGCTCGTCGACGCCGACGCGGAGTTGACGGCCGATCAGAAGCGGCGCCTGCACCGCCTGGCCTTTCAGAGCCAGCACCGCGCCGAAATCGAAAGCCGCGGCGTGGTGGTGTCGGCTCGTGTGCTCAAGGAGGCCGTGCGGCGCGACGTCGAGGCCTTGTTCAACACCGAGCGCTTCGAGGCCGTTCCGCTTCTTTCCGATCTTGAAAGCGAGCAGGCCGCGGACAACCCGCCGTCGCTCGCTGATTTTCCGGAGGTGCGTCGCAGCGTGGTCAACTACGGCGTGCCTTCCTTCTCGGGCCGTTCATCTCGAGACTTTGATCGCGAGGCCCTGGCGCGCGAGATCCGCTCGGTGCTTGCCACGTTCGAGCCGCGTCTCAAGGAAAGCGCAACAAAGGTTACGGTAACCCTTGGCGACAAAACCGTGGGCCTGAAGATCGAGATAGACGCGGTGTTGATCATGACGCCGACGCCAGAACGCATGCGCCTGCGCACCACGATCAATCTCGATAACGGCTTGGCTCGGACCGAATTTAGGGAGGCCTGAGATGGATCGGGTCTTCGTAGAATATTACGAGGAGGAACTGACCCATATCCGCGCGCTCGCGGCAGAATTTGCCGACATGCACCCGGCGGTGGCGCGCAATCTTTCACTCGATACCGTCCCCTGTCCGGATCCCTATGTCGAGCGGCTGCTTGACGGCGTTGCTTTCCTCGCCGCGCGCACCCGGCTCAAGGTCGATGCGGAGCGCTCGCGATTCTCACGCGCCGTCCTTGACGTGCTCTATCCCGATCTGGTCACGCCGGCGCCGGCAACGGCAATGGTGGTGCTGAAACCCGGCCAGCAGGTCCAGACAATGATTGCGGGCCATATTGTCAAGCGCGGCACGCGCCTGGTTTCAAGCCTGCAGCCCGGCCTGTCGACGCGTTCCACGTTCACCACCGCCCAGGACATGACGCTGTGGCCGATTGCGATCACCTCGGTCGGCTATTTTCAGGATCGCAGCGCCTTGGGGGCAGCCGGCATAGGGCCGATCGGCGGTGTTGGTGGCGAAGCGGCGCTTCGCGTCACGTTGGCTCGGACCGGCAAAGGCAAGCTCGACGAACTGTCGCTCGATCGGCTTGACTTCCACTTTGTCGGGCGCACCAAAGCACCACTGCTTTTCGACGCTATTTTCGGGGCCTGCTCGGCCGTTGGCGCACGGGCGGAAGGCAAGGCCAACCCACTATCGCCCTTGCCGCAACCCGAAATGGTCGGCATCAGCGACGACGAGGCGCTGATGCCTCGTACCCGTCCGACGTTCGAAGGCTACCGACTTCTGCGGGAATATTTCATGATGCCGGAGCGCTTTCACTATGCTCGGCTTTCCGGGCTGCAGCCCATCGTGCGCAAATGCACAACCGGGCTCGAGATCATCTTCATCTTCAGGCGTCCAGTGCCTGAGCTCGCCGATCTGACGCCTGCGGATTTCGAGCTTTTCGCAACGCCGATCATCAATCTCTTTGAACGTGAGTGCAATGTCATCGAGCTCGATCCGCGCAAGACGCGGCAGGTGCTGCATGCCGACCGCACGCGAGCCCGGGACTTCGAAATCTATCGGTTCATCCGCGTCGAGGACGCCGACAGCGAAGGCAACGACGCCGAAATTCCGGAGCTCTTCAGCCTGGGACAGAACCGGGGCAGCGGTTGGGTTTATTCCACCGAACGGCGCCCACGCCGCCCGACAGAGGAGGAACGGCGCGACGGCCTGACCCGCACCTCATACACCGGCGATGACGTTTTCCTGGCGATTTCACGTCCGGCGGAAAGTCCGGCGAACCGGCCGCTGAAGCGTGTCGACGTCGTGGCGCTCTGCACCAACCGCGATCTACCAATCCTTGACGACAACCCTACCCTGACGCTCGAAGCCGGCGACCCGGTCGAAACGATCCGGCTTCTCGGCGCATTGCGCCCGCCTCGCCCCGCCATCCCTGCAGCGCTGCCGACGGGTGCGGCGGGAGAATCGCGAGCCGACAATCTCGCCTGGCGGCTTGTAGCGCAGCTTGCGCTCAACTTTCTCAGCCTTGCGAAGGAAGGTCGCGGTATCGACCCGCTGCATGCGCTGCTTGAGCTTTACGCCGATAGGGGCGACCCGAGCCTCGCCCGCAATGTGCACTCGATCGTGCGCATCGATTCTCGGTCAGTCATCGAACGGCTGCAGATCGACGGACCGATGTGTTTCGGACGAGGCACGGAGGTGACATTGCATGTCGACCAGTCTGTCCTGGCGGGGCAAAGCACATTGCTGCTTTCGGCCCTGCTGGCGCGGCTGTTTGCCCGTCACGCCGGAATAAACGGATTTGTGCGAACCCGCACACGGCTGCTGCAGAAGCAGGAGGATGTGCCATGGCCGATGACGCCCGGCAATCGCTACCTGATCTAGACGAGGCCGGCCTGCACCGCGCCGAAGCGCTGTCGGATGCGTTCGACTTCTTCGAGCTGTTGCGCCGGCTCGAACGCAGAGGCGGGCTGTTCGGCTATTCCGGCCCGCCGGAGCGCGAGCCGTCAAGGCTCGGGCAGCATATCCGTCTCAGCTTTTCCGCCAAGGACCTGGCAGAATTCCGCGAAGCGAAGGACAAGGCCCCCGCCCGGGTTACAGTCGCCAACATCGGGCTGATGGGACCTGAAGGCCCGATGCCTTTGCATTTGACGCGCTGGGTGCTCGATCGTCTGTCGCAGCGCTGGTTCACCGGCGCCGATTCACAGCAGACCAGCGATACGACATTCATGGACTTCGTCAACATTCTTCAGCACCGTATGATCGCCCTGTATTATAGGGCGTGGGCGGATGCGCATCCGGCGGTTCAGGTCGAACGCGCGGTGGGTGGGCGCGTTCGCGCCATGCTTGAATCCATGGCAGGGATAGGGCTTCCCGGCACCCAGAACGCCGACCTGGACGCCGTGAAGCTGCGCCAGGCCGCTTCGCTTGCCAATCAGATCGACGGCCCTGAGCGGCTGACGCTGTTTCTGGCAGAGGCCTTCAAGGTGCCAGTCCGGATCAGCGAGTTCATCGCTGCCTGGATAACCATACCAGCCGCGCTTCAGACCCGCCTTGCCAAAGCCTATGCGGGGCTTGGTCGGGGAGCGACGATCGGTCCGCGCGTTTTCAACCGCCAAAGTAGGATTGAGCTCCGCGTCGGCCCGTTGGGGTATGAGGACTTCAAGGCGTTCCTGCCGGGCGGTCAGCGCCTCAAATTGTTCAAGCAGGCCGTCCGCGAGATGGTCGGGGAATCGCTCGACGTCGATCTGCGCATCGTGCTGGCGCGCGATGCCGTTCCCCCGCCCCGCATTGGAGCCGTGCAACTCGCCCGGACCGCGTGGCTTGCGCGGCCCGCTGAAAGGGGCGATGCTGACGACATGCGGCTGCAGACAATAGTCGGCTGGCGGCAGGAAGGGGCGGAGGTCGCGGCATGAGTCTGCTGCTGACGCTGGAGCAAGGGCCACGCACACAGGCGGTACGACAGACCCGGCTTGACGAAGGCGAGCTGGTGATCGGCCGCAGCGCGGACGCCGGCTGGCAGATCGACGATCCCGACATGTTCGTTTCGCGGGCTCATTGCAGGATCACTGGTGGGCGAGACGGATATTTCGTTACCGATACCTCGAGCAGCGGATTGTTCATTGATGACTCCGACAGCCCGCTTGGCGCCGGCAAGTCGACGCGGCTTCGCAATGGCATGCGGCTGAGACTGGGCGACTACATCGTGTATGTCGACCTGCAGACGTCGACCGTCCAAGCGACAGCAGCAGCCAGCGGCCCAGTCCCGGAGCGCTCGCCACCGGCGTCTCGGGCGCCGGTCAGCATCGGCCGCGATGATTTCTTTTCAGCCACCGTGGAAGAAGAGCCGCGGCGGCCACGTCCAGCCGACCTCCCGAATCCCTTTGAGCAGCCGATCCCGGGTGCGTTCGAGCGCGCCAACTCCAGACAGCGCAGCTCGCCTGCTTTCGATGACCCGTTCAGCCTCGATCCGGTTTCAACGCCGGTATCCAAAGACGCAGCCGGCTATCCAGAACCAGCCGACGCGCCCAAACAGGCGGACCCTTTCGGCCTTGACCCGGCGCCGTCCCGCAACGGCGCAACCGAGCCCACGGCCGGAGAGCCGCCGGAATTCAATGACGACTTCGGTTTTGAGCCAGCCGCGACCCCCAGTTCGGGAAGCGGCGCCGGTTCGACCAGTCAGCGCCAGCGCAACGCCCAACGACCAAAATCGGCCAATGCCTGGGACCTGCCTGTGCGGGCGGCAGAGGCCCCTCCCCCAGTGCGGGCAGGCGCTGCTGCCAACCCCGCCCGTCCGCCGCCGGCGGCGCAGCACGCCGACATGGCGCTTCGCGCTGCATTCCTGCGCGGCATGGGCGTCGCGGAGGCCGATTTTCCCGGCCGCGACGCCATCGCTGAGATGGAGAAGTTCGGCCGCGAATATCGGCTTATGATGGAAGGCCTGATGCAGCTGCTTCGCAAGCGTGCCGAAGAAAAGGGGAATGCTCGCGTTGCCCAGACAATGGTCGGAGCCTCCGAAGTCAATCCACTCAAGTTTCTGCCGACCGTCGACGACGCGATCGTGACGCTGATTGCCGAGCGCAGCCCCGGATTTCTCGCCGGCGAAGCGGCAATCGCGGATGCGGTTCGCGATCTCGCACAACATCACGTGCGCGCCTGGCGTGGCGTGCAGGCCGCCTTGCGGCGGATGGTCGACCGTTTTGAGCCGGCAGCGATCGAAGAAGAGCTGAAATCAAGTTCGGCGATCGGCACGCTGCTTTCGGGCGGGCGCGGCGCCAAGCTGTGGGAACTCTACCAGAAACGCCATCGTGAAATCGCCGAGAGCGCGGAAAAAAGCTTTCTCGGCGAAATCGGCGCCGATTTTCGGGATGCATATGAGGAGGAGTAAGACATGATCGATCGACGCGACTTTATCGTTGCCCTGGGGGCAACCGGGCTGCTTACGGCATGTCAGAGTGCCGGACCGCCAAAGCCGTCGGTCATCACGGTCAAACTGACTGGTGCGGCCGGTATGAATGCTGGACCAGGCGGCGGCGACCGGCCAGTGACGGTGCTCGTGATGCGGCTGCGCAGCACCGGGAAATTCAACTCCGCCGATTATTTTGCTTTGCAGGGGGATGCCGGCTCGGCACTGGCAGGCGATCTGATCGGGTCTGACCAGATTGCGGTGGGGCCGGGAAAGACCGCGTCCAAGACGATTACGGTCGAACCGGAAGCGACGGCCCTGGGCTTCGTTGCGCTGATTCGTGAGCCTGGTGGACGAAACTGGCGGACGACCAAATCGGTCTCGCCGGGATCAAACTTGACGATCAATGTCACGCTTGGCAGCGGCGGCATTTCCGCCTAGCGGCCAAGGCAAGGGGAGTTCGATGCAGAGAGTAGCCGCATGAGCGATGCAAACAGGGTGCTGTGGTCCGAGGGCCTTTTTCTCAGGACCCAGCATTTCCAGCAGCAGGATCGTTTCTTTGAGGCGACTGTGCGCGGCGCGCTGCAGGCCGGCCAACTGCATACATTCGGCTTTCAGCAATTGATGCTGGACCAGTCCTTGCTCGATGCCGGCCAGATCTCGATCCTGTCCGCACGAGGCATTTTCCCGGACGGGACCCCCTTTTCCATTCCCGAAATGATGGATGCGCCGCGTCCGCTGCCGGTCACCCCTGACACGGGTGCCGGCCCGGTGCTGGTCGCGTTGCCGCTCGAGCCTGCCGGCGGCATCGGTTTCGATCCGGCACACGCGGCACCCACTGGCGCGCGCTATCATGGGCGGATTGTTTCGGTGCGCGATGCCGTCCAGGGCGGTTCAGATCCCGAAGAAATCGAAATCGCCCGTCCGCAGGCCCTGCTGCTGGCACCTGGCAAATCGGTCGGCGGCTACACCGCCTTGCCGATCGCCGACATAAAGGGGGTTCGAGCCGATGGCGGCGTTTCCCTGAACGAGACGTTCCTGCCGCCGGCACTGGTTACCGGCGCGGTGGGCTGGTACCGGCAATTGCTTCTGGAAGTGGTCACAGGCCTTGACCAGATCGCCGAGGCGCATGGCAAGATGGTCATGGGCGGGCCAGGGCGCAGCGTTGAAGACCTGTTGCTGCTCAATCTCGCCAATGCGGCGCGTCCGCGGCTGGCCCACATGCTTGCGCAGGATGTTTTCCATCCGGCCGAACTTTACCTAGAACTCGTCGGGCTCGCCGGTTCGATGGCTACCTACGGCGCAAGCGCGCGGCGACTGGGCGAGTTGCCCGCTTACGATCACATGGCCCCCGGGCCGGCCTATTCGGCGCTGGCCGATGCGCTGCGCTCGCTCATCTTGAGCCTGCGCTACATCGAGCCGAAATCGCGCGCGCTGCCTGTCATGCGGCATTCGACCAATGTCTGGAAAGTCCGCATCGACAACCCAAAGCTGCTGGTGGCCAGCCGCATCGTCATCCGGGTCGGTTCGGAGCTGTCAGAGGACGCGCTGCGCAAGATATTCGTCAACCAGGCGACTGTCGGCTCGGCCGATCAGTTCGAGGGCCTGTGGAAGTCACGCCTGCCCGGCATCCCGCTGAAGCCGCTCCATTCCCAGCCGCGCGAGATCCCTTACGACGGCGATCGGCTGTGCCTTGAGCTGGACCAGAAAAGCGAACACTGGGCATCGCTGCTTGATGCGCCGGGCTTTGTCATCGGTGTTTCGGGTGTATTGCCGAGCGAGCCGCAGGTTGACTGCTATTCGGTGAACAGGTGAGATCATGAGCCGGGATGATCCTTTCGGACTGTCGGAGGATCGCGAACGCACCCGCATAAGGCTGACCGGCGCGCCGATGCCGCGACCGATGGCGGCACCCTTGCCGGGCGGGCCGATAAGGCGGTCGCGCACCCACCCGAACGGGCTTGTCAACGCCTTCGCGCCCTTGCTCGAGTTTGCTCCAGAGCTTGAAAGCGCGCTGGCACCGGAGAATCCAGAAGCGTTGCGCACTCGGCTGCTCGAAGAACTGGTTCGGGCACGCGACACCGTAATGGCGGCGGGATCCTCGATGGAACGGGCCGATCAGGCAGCCTGGGTGGTGGCGGCCTTGCTCGATGATCTGGCCCTGAACACGCCCTGGGGCGGGGCCAGCGCATGGCCGCGCCAGCCGCTTGTGGTCATGCTGCGCGGCGATGTCGATGCCGGCACGCAGTTCTTCACCCGGCTCGACGAACTCGAACGCCATCCGAACCGCGATCGCGAATTGCTGGAACTGCAGTATGACTGCCTGGCACTCGGTTTTCGCGGCAAGTATCGCGTGCCCGGCCGGTCGGGCGATCGCTCGATCAATGCCGTTCGGGTGGCAGCGGCACGCTTCCTGCGCGATGCCGACGCCGAGAACGCGCCGCTGTCGCCGAACTGGAAAGGCGTAATCGCATCCGACGAGCCGCAGCGCTTCATCGTTCCGATCTGGGTGATGGCCCTCGGCGCGGTGGTCATCGCCACCGCGACCTATATCGGGCTCTCAGGGGGCCTGAGCAGCCAGGCGGTCGAGCTTTCCGCCCTGGTGCGCGCGCTGCCGCCGCCGACCCGTGGCGACATCAGCCGCTTGGCGCCAACGGTCGATGCGCCGCCGCCACAGACCGTGGATTTCGCGCTGCTACCCGAATTTGAAGCCGGGGCGCCGCCCGATCTCAAATCGGCTCTCAGCGGCACCGAGAGCGTTTCGCTGGCCAAGCTGGTAATCCAGGCCTCCAACCCTGAATTGTTCCAATCGTCGCGGCCAACACTGACTAAAGGATTCGAGCCGCTGATCGGGTCGATCGCCAAGGTGATCCTCGCCAATCAGGAACTGATCGGCAACATCACGGTGGTCGGACATACGGACAGCGTTCCTGTGCAAAAAACCAATCCGCTGTCGACCAACCAGCGCCTGTCCGAGGCCCGCGCCCAGACCATTGCCGACATGCTGGTGCAGAACGGAGTGCCTCAGGAACGCGTTCACTCCGAGGGCCGAGCAGCCACAGATCCGGTTGCTGACGACAGCACGCGCGCGGGCCGGGCCTTGAACCGCCGCGTCGAGGTGCTGGTCGAAAAGAGGCTGTGAGATGTTCATCCTGCGCTTCCTCTGGGCGGTCCTGACATCGCGCTGGCTGTGGACGCTGATCGGCATCACGTTGCTTTCCCTGGTGATCTGGGTGTTCGGCCCGATCGTCAGGGTCGGTCCCTACGAACCTTTCGCCTCCGACAATGTGCGCATCGTCATCATCGCGCTGCTGGTCATCTTCTGGCTGGTCTGGCTGATCGTTGCCCAACGCCGGGCGATCCGCGCCAATCGCATGTTCGTCGCCGAGATTGCCGCTCCGGCGGTAGAAAAGCCGCTCAGCCCCGGCGAAGAAAACGTCGCTGCCGTCGGTGCCAAGTTCGCCGAGGTCATGGCCGAGTTGAAGCGCCGGAAGCTCGGCGGGCGCACGTTCCTGCGTGAGATGCCCTGGTACGTGATCGTCGGTCCGCCGGCCACCGGCAAGACCACAGCCTTGCGGCAGTCAGGGTTGAATTTTCCGATCGACCTGACCGACGACCTGCAAGGGGTGGGCGGCACACGCAATTGCGACTGGTTCTTTTCGGAGAACGCGGTTCTGATCGACACTGCAGGCCGCTATGTCCAGCAGGAAAGCCAGCCCGATGTCGACGCGGCGGAGTGGCTGGGCTTCCTCGACCTTTTGAAGAAGCACAGGGGACGCCGCGCGCTCAACGGTGTGATCGTCGCGCTTTCGATCGATGTGCTTTCGGAGGGCGACGAGGCCATCAAGGCGCATGGCCGCAAGATCCGCCGTCGGCTGGCCGAGCTCAACGATCGGCTCGAAATCCGCCTTCCGGTCTATCTGATGCTGACCAAAGCCGATCTGATCAAGGGGTTCGAGGCGTTCTTCGGCGGCTTGTCCACGGCTGCGCGCGAGCAGGTCTGGGGGACCACCTTCGCGCTGGATGCACGCGTCGATACAAAGACCATCGAGCGCGAAATCGCGACGCTAGCGACCGAGCTCGAGCGGCGGCTGGTGCCTCGGCTGGAGGATGAGGACAAGCTTGCTAACCGCGCCGAAATCTTCAGGTTTCCCGCCCAGCTCGCCAGCCTGTGCGAACCGATCCAGGTGCTGGTCGAGGCGATGTTCGGCGAAAGCCGGTATGAGGAGGCCGCCTGGCTGCGTGGCCTCTATCTGACATCGGCGACCCAGGAAGGGGCGCCGATCGATCGGCTGACCGCGGCGCTGTCTGCCTCCTTCGGACTTCCGCCGCGCCGGGCGTTGCCGGCGCCGCGCGTCGAAAAACGCAGCTTCTTCCTAAGGGATCTGCTTACCGAAGTCATCTTCAAGGAAGCGGGCCTCGGCACATTCGATCCGCTGGCGCAACGCCGCCGCGCCTGGATCTGGCGAGGTGCGGCCGCCGCATGTGCCGCGGCCGCTTTGCTGACAGGGGCACTGTTCACCTGGTCCTATTACGACAACCGCAACGCGATCACGGCCCAGGCTAGCCAGTTCGAGGCGCTGCAAACACCGCTGACCTCGGCCGCGGCAACCCCGGCATCGGTAGAACAGCCTGCCATCGATGGCGCTCTCAGCGCGATGGATGAGGTCGCCAATGCCCGGACAACGCCGCCTGGCGCTGTGCAGGATCTGCTCGGACCATCGGCGTCGGCGGAGCTGGTGCGAGCACAGACCGACACTTACGACCACGCTTTGCGCAACATACTTGAGCCGCACATGGTGGCGCTGCTCGAGGCGACGATGTGGCGGCAGATCCGCGATCCGGACTTCATGCTTGGCGCGCTGAAGACCTATCGCATGATGACCGGCCTTTCCCAGATGGATCCGGACTTCGCCCAGAACTGGTGGGTGAACAGTCTGCCTGAATTCGCGGCGGCTGCCCCCTTTCCGACAGCTGACGCGGAAGAGCACCAGCTTGCCGCGATCCGTCGCATGGCAGTCGACGCCAGCTATATCGCCCCGGACCAGGCGCTGGTTGCCGAGGCACTGAAAACCGTCTGTACGATTTCGTTGCCGGCGCGTGCTTATAAGCAGTTGCTGGCGGACCCGGCGGTGACCGCGCTAAAGGAATGGGTTCCGGCGAACTTCGCCGGCCCCAACGGCGCCAAGGTGTTTGCGCGTCGCTCCGACAAGACGCTTCGCGTCGGCATTTCGGGCGCGTTCACCTATGCCGGCTTCCAAGACGCCATTCTCGACCGGGTCGAGGATGTCGCCGCCCAGGCAGCGCTCGACCGGGCGGTGTTCGCCGGCGGTTGCTCGGAAAATTCAGAAACCTCGGTCTCGGCGCTATCCGAAGATATTCTGAAGCTCTATTACGATGACTATATCGCGCAATGGGACAGCTTCCTGCGCGACATGAGGCTGGCGCCATTGACCGACCTCAACGTCGCCAGCGAGAATCTCAAGGATCTCTCAAGCGCCGATTCCGCGCTCAAACGACTGGTCACGGCCGTGGTCCAGGAGACTGAGCTTACGCGATCCGATGAAGCGCCGGCAAACGACAAGGCCGCGGCGTCAGGCGGCTCGAAACTGCTCGGCAAGCTGGGCAAGCTTGGCAAGATCGTAAAAACCGGAGCAAAGCTTTTGCCGCGCGCCGGCTCCGCCGACGAGGTGGATCTTACCGGCAGTCTGGTGGCCGAGCACTTCAAGCCGCTCAAGGGCGCCATCGCCGAGGTCGACGGCCAGCCGCCGGCGCTCGACGCCGCCATCGTCGCACTGACTGCGCTGTCCAACGTGCTGCAGACGGTGACGGCAAACCCGGACCCGCAGGACGCCATTAAAAAGCAGGGCGGCCTTGCCGAACTGACTGGAGCGGTCGCCAGGCAGGCGCAGATCCTGCCAGATCCGATCGACGACTGGCTGGGGGGCATTGCCGGCGATACCAGCGGCCTGACACAGAAGGCGGTCACCTCGGAGCTCAACGCCATCTGGCGCGCCGACATCCTGCCGTTCTGCCAGGCCGCACTCAACGACCGCTATCCGTTCAGCCCTGACAGCGCCGTGGACGTCAATGTTCGCGACTTCGCCCGCCTGTTCGGACCGGCAGGGCTGATCGACACCTTCATCAACGACCACCTGATCAGCTATGTCGACACGTCGGCGCAGCCATGGAAATGGCGCGCCGATTTCGGCCTTGACCCTTCGGCGCTGGCTGCGTTCGAACAGGCAAGGCGGATCCGCGATGATCTCTTTCCAGGCGGTACGGGCCCGGTGATGAGCTTCACGCTCGAACCGAAGGACCTGTCTCCCAACGTCACGCGCGTGACGCTCAACCTCGATGGCCAGAACCTCGTCTACTACAACAACGCAACGAGGCCGCAGCCGATGACGTGGCCCGGCAAGGACGGCACAGGCGTCATCTCGCTGGCCTTCCAGCCGATCGATGGCTCGCCCGAAATCATGCTCAACGAGACCGGCAGCTGGGCCTGGCTGAGAATGCTGCGCAGCGGTCGTTTCACTGGCACCTCCCTATCCGATGTCTACAGCCTGCGCCTGGGGACGAACGGCATGTACGCCGATTTCCAACTCAAGGCTGCCAGCGTCGAAAATCCTTACAACCTGCAGATGTTCAAGAAATTCTCATGTCCGCCGCAGATATGATCCTGCCCGGCTTCTACGGCAAAATGCCCGCCACCGGCGATTTCGTGACGCGGCGGCTGCCCGGGGATTTTGTGCGCAACTGGGACCGATGGCTGGCGCAACATCTGGTCCCGCTGCTCGGCCGGGAAACTTGGCCGCGCACCACCGCGCTGCGCTTTTTGGCCGGCCCGGCTTCGTTCGGCGCATCGGCAGGGATCATTTTGCAGAGCGCCGACAGGGTCGGCAGGCAATTCCCTCTGAGTGTCGTAGCCCAGCTTCCTGAAGTCTGCGTTGAGCTTGCCTATGCCGATGCATGGTTTGCCGAGATCGAAAAGGTGGCCATCGCTGCCCAAAATGGCGAGCTGACGCCGGACGAATTGGATGGCGCGCTGGCTACACTACCGGCGCCGCCAGTCGAGCCGGGCGAAGAGCTCATCAGCGATATGGTGATGTGGACAGCGCGTTCGGACATTTTCGACATCGACCCGCTGTCGCCGCAGACGACGTTGGAACAAATCTTTGCGGAGAGCTGGGAGACCAGCTTATACGGGGGCGAACACTGATGTTTGTTAGCGGCAATACCACGCCATTTTTGGCAGAAGCTTTTCCCTATCAGGACAAGCACTGCGTAAGACACTGTGTGGCTGTCGTCCGCGCTACATTCGATGTCGATACAGACGGAAAATGCACGCCCAGCAAACAGCAGTCGCCATTCGTCTATTCCGATACGCACTATGGTGACCCGGAAACGACTTCAATTCGAGTCGAGACAGACTTTGTCCCTGTCAAGCCGAAGTGCGAGGTTCTGCTCGACGCAGCGGCAATGGCGCCGGGCGGGCGACCCATTGAGTCGCTCGAGGTAGGACTATTTGGACCCAACCTACAAAAACGTGCAATCGTAACCGGGCAGCGGCGTTGGTTCCGGGGCGGCCTTGGCATTCAGGCGTCGCCGCCGACTCCGTTCATATCGATGCCACTCGCCTGGCATCTTGCTTTCGGCGGCACCGACCGCACCAATCCTGATCCCGCCAAGCATAGCAGCGATGCTGTCAACCCGATTGGCAGCGGCTATCTGGTCGGCCAGAGCAACATCGACGGAACGACACTGCCTTGTATCGAGCACCCGCATTCGCGGATGCGCATCTGGAACGACCGACCGCGCCCGATCGGCTTCGGCCCTGTACCGCGCTTCGCGAAGGAGAGAGCGCTATATGCTGGCACATACGACAAGCATTGGATGGACAACGTCTTGCCCTTCCTGCCGCACGACTTCGACGACCGTTATTTCCAGGCGGCGCCGCAGGATCAATGGGTGGATCAGCTCACCGAAGGTCTGATGTTCGGCTGCCTGAACATGAACAAAAGCGGGAAGTTCAAGGTAAGACTGCCTGCGCTCTCGATCCCGGTGCGTTTCCTTTTCAATGATATAACCGAGTCCAGGGCATTGCGCCCTGACACACTGGTCCTTGTGCCCCACGAGAACCGAATCGTGCTTGTTGGACGGGTTGCGACGAAGTTGCCGCGTAAGATGACCAAGCTGCAAGAAGTTCATGTCGGTGTAAGCCTTATCCCGGAGGACGGCGACAAGCCGCACTATGCCGGCTTGGCAGTGGCCATCAAAGAACTCAAGAAAATGCGGCGCTGGTCGTGACCGCAATCTCCTGTCTCAGCCTCGTCTCTCCGGTCGGTTATTCTCCCGCTAGTGCGGTCGCGGCGATGCGCGCGGGTATTGCGGCCTTTGGTGAGTTGCCATACCGCGACGCTAATGGTGAGGCGATTCTTGGTGCTGTTGTTAATGCATTTGCGCCTGATTTGCGGGGCCGAGACCGACTTTCCGCACTGGTAGAGTTCGCAATTGATCAGTTGGATCCCGACGCTACTGAGGCGTTGCCTTGGGGGCAGATGCCGCTGATCCTGTGCACGCGGGAGCCCGAGATGCCCGGGGGCCGGATAAACGGCATCCTCGGCGGTATCACGCTACCGCACGGAGCGCCGCTGGCCGGTCCGAAATCGGGACATATAGCAGCCGGCCCGATTTCAGCCTTCGCGGCAATTTCGCGTGCCCGCGACCTGCTGCAAAACCGTGACGTGCCCGCTTGCATCGTTTTGGCCGTGGACAGTCTCATCGATGCGCGCACCCTCGGCTGGCTGGATGCCAGGGCACGCTTAAAGACCACAATCGAGACCGACGGTCTTATTCCCGGAGAAGGTGCCTGCATAACCGTTGTCAGCCGGCAGCCAATTACCCAGAGCCACGTTATCGTAAGGGGTCTTGGGCTCGGTCGTGAAACAGCAACAATTTACAACGAGGAGCCTCTCCGCGCCAATGGCCTTACCGCAGCGCTGAAGATCGCCTTGGAAGAGGCCGGCGTGCACATGCATGACGTGGCATTCCGCCTGTCCGATGTCGCGGGCGAGTCTTATGCGTTCGAAGAGCTCGTTCTTGCCCAGATGAGAACGATGCGAAAAACCCGGCCTGAACAACCGGTGTGGCATGCGGCCGACTGTATCGGCGACAGCGGGGCGGCTGCCGGCCTTATCCAGTTTGCCTGGGCGGAGCAGGCCTATAAGAGAAACTATGCTCCTGGAGCAATCGCAGCGCTGCATGGAAGCTCAAGCTTCGGTGGCCGGGCCGCCGCCATTGTGACAGCGTAGGGCGGGGCAACAGGTGACGAAAGACGTCTTCGCGGAAAAATGGGAAATTGCCGGCAAGAACGGCATGAACCAGTCCATCGCCCGGTTCCCAGATGTTTGCATGTCACCGCCCTCGCCGCCGGCGGGTCCAATTCCCGTTCCTTACCCCAACACGTCCTTTTCAAGTGACCTGAAGGAAGGCTCCGAAACCGTCTATATCGGAGGCAAGCCCGTCGCGCTGGCACAGAAATCTTACTACAAAACATCCCCGCTCGGAAACGAGGCCGCAACCCGCACGTTCGGGGCATCGGTCATTACGCACCAGATCACAGGAAAGACCTACTTCCAATCCTGGTGCATGAGCGTGAAATTCGAGGACAAGAACGTTTGTCGTCACATCGACCTGACAACGAGCAACCACGCATCACATGTTGGAGCCACACCGCCTCAGCCTTCAAGAGAGACGCAGAATTTTAAGCAAGCGAAGAAGGCAGTCGAGGCTGGTAAGTGCCCTTGCTGTGGTCTTAATCTCCACTCCTGGCAGAAAGACCCTGCAACCAACAAGGCCTACCCTGTGATGAAGGAAAACGACTTCTGGAAGAAGAAGGTCGCGAGTATCAAGCCAACTAAGGCCACCGAACAGGCCCATTTATCAGGCGTTCTTAAAAAGATGAATAGGCTGAAAGCGAAAAACAGGCGTCTGGCCAAAGAAGGAAAGCCCAGTTGTCCGAATGTGCACAAGGCAGACAATCAAGGTTGCGCCTTGTACTTTGACATTCCCAAAGGTGCGCGAATACCTTCTCTTGCAACCCCAGCCAAGCCGGCGGGTCCGACGCCCGCACAGGCTGCTTATGATGCATTCACGCCTCTTAAGAAAACCCAGGTCACAAGAGCATGGGAAAGAGTTACGAAACAAACAGTTCCGGCAGCCCCACCAGCAGGAAGCCCGCCAGGTACACCCAATCCGGGCAAACTCAATCACAAAACCCCGAGGATGGCGGGCGGCTGCAACAACAAAGGCAATGTCGTTCCGCAGCATTTCATGGACTACCCGGAATGCAATGAGATCGAAAACTTACAGAGTGAGCTCGAAAAAGTAAATGATCTTCTTCCGTAGGCGTACATATGGCTAAATACCCGAAAATTTCTGACTATGACTTCCAGGACCTGGCTGTTGGATTTCACATCAACAAGCTCGATCTTCAATCACTTGATTTGGCAGAACTTCTCTCCAGCAACAGGCTTTGGGAGAGAATTGCCGGCCAATTCCTCGCCTGTGAACGAGGAAGATTTACAGACCTCTCGAAACTCGGGCCGCTAATAAGGGAAAATCCCCTATACGTGGTTTGGCATGCCGCATCCACACTTTCTGGATATGCAGGAACAATTGAAATCGTTTTGGACGTTTTTAACTATATAGAAAACAAGGACTCCGATAATTACTTGTACTTTTTGGCGATGGCATTGGGTGCTACATCCAATATTAGGGCGATTGATCGTCTCTTGGACCTCCACAATAGAGCCTTAGATATCGAGCCGAGGCGCCAGATAGAACGTGAACTCTCCTATTTGCTCGAAGCAGATGACAACGCAATCATGGCTGGCGCCACTGAGGAGCTCGAGGATGGGGAGAGGATCAATCGCGAGGCATACTTTCCTCGCGTTGCAAGTTCGCGCGGCAACCTGATCCAGAAGATTGCGTCACCCGAAGTGCCCATCTTCGGGGGGGAAATACTTGATATTGTAAATATTGCAAAGAGCATGCTTGGTAGAATACGCTCGGGGATTGGTGACTTTCAATTGGGGCGGCTCTATCGCGAACGACTGCTCTTCGAAGCGACGACGGGCGTCAACTGCTCGGGTTTCTTCAATGAGGAGGCCGACCTGAATCCGCTTCAGGCCGCCGGCATTCTTGAGACGTTCCTCGAGAGCAATGACGTACACAAATTTGCATCAGGTCAGCGTTACTTTTTCGGCCATCCGATTGCGACCTGAAAACTCCAGCGGGTTGACCCTCCGTGCTCTACCGCGTGACCAGCAGGCCGGCTGCCCTGCCCCAGGCTTCGACCTTGTCCGCTAAAGGCACTTTCGCCATGCCGTCGACAAAGCATGCGAGAAAGGGCTTTCCGGCCTCTGTGGCGTCGATGGTGAAGAGATCGCCATCTTCCCTCGCCTCGGGAAACAGCTCGAGAAACGCGGCGCCGGCAGCAATTGCCAGCTGCGGCTCGCGCATGCGATCAACCAGCCAATTCAATACTCTGCGGTCGCCCAGCATTCCGATGCCGCGCACCGCAAGCGGTGCCGTCACGGGGGCAGTCATCATTCGGCCCATCCATGCACGAACTTCCTTTTCGGGGCCTGCCTTCACAACGGCGCGCATAGCAACTAGCGCATTTACTCCAGCAGTAGGCACAGCCTTCTTGAGGTTGTCGCGTGCGGCATCGCCGGAGCCAAGTTCCGTCAGAGCCCAAGCCGCCCACAAACGCACGAATTCGTCGCGATCGACAAGTCGATCGAAGAGCTCGCGTGCGAGGTCCGTCCGTTTCAGCGTGCCGGCCAATCGTGCGCTCGTGGCACGAACCTTGGCATCTGAATCACGAACCAATCGTACAAGAATGTGCTTAGGATCCACGCTATGTTCCTGGCAAGCCGAAACGGCCAGCAGGCGTTTGAAGGCATCGCCGCTGCCTATCCATTCGCGCACAAAGGGAGCAATCGTCATTGCATCATGCCAGGCGAGAGCTCCCAACAGGCCAGGCGTACTGTCTGGAGCGAGACGTCCAAATTCGACCACCTGGCCGACACGCCCGTGGTCCATCAGCTCGAGCGCAGCCCAGCCCAAGGCAAACAGCTCGCCCTTTTCAGAGAAGTCTTCATATTGCTTCAGCAAAAACGGCCAGGCACTCGCACTTGCGATTCGCAATCCGTCTAAGTTGATTGCCAGACGCTGACCTACGCTGTCGATAGCTTTTGGGTCCGGGGGATCACTTGCCAACAAATTGTCACGCTGCGCCCAGAGGAATGCAGCCCGCTCCGCATGCTGGCGAACGATATCCGTTGCCACACGTCTCTTGGGCCACGCCCTGGTGCGATGCTCGGAGGCGGACATTAATTCAGATTGATCGAGCCGCCGCGAATGTTGTTAGCACCGCTGGCATGGCTAACGACGTAAGTCCCCCGAATGACAATATGACCGTCGCTGTCCATGATGATGCTTGCTTTGCCGCATCGAAGCTCGATTCGTTTCTGGGCTTTCACCCGAACATATTCACCATCGCTCAGGACCTGCGTAAAGGCAGCTGCTTTGCGCGCGGGATCGACGATACGCCCCATGATCAAAGGACGCAGCAGATTGCCATCCTCGAACAGAAGAGCCACTTCGGACCCGACCATATCCAGGGTCAGCTCAACGAGAGCGCGCGCCGAAAGCGCCTGCTCTTGCGGATTGCCGGGAAAAACGACAAGTGGGCCATCGTCACCGTAGCCGAGAAAAACACCAATCACGACGCCGTCGATGCTCTGCTTCACCTTGCTCATAGCTAACCTCAATTTTGATTAATGCTCGAGCCCTTCATGACGATGTCACCCGAGGCTTTGGTGTTGATCTTGCCGGACGCCTTCGTGAAGATGTCCTTGCCGTCGATGGTAATGGTTCCATCTTTTTTCATGACAATCTTGGCGCTGCCGCATTTAAAGGTGATTGAATCCGCTGCCTCGAGCGTAAATTCCTTCCCGATATTGACGACGCCGCTTTCCTTCACGTCCGTCAAGCTTCCCTTGGCGACTTTCAGTATGTACCCGCCGCCGACGTCAGTGCTGTCATTGGACTTGATGTTCGAGATGCGCGAGGCCCCTACGTCGATTGCCTGTGAGGCGGCTATTGCGATGGTCTGTCCGGCACCGATGCTTACGCTCTGATCGGCGGCAATGGTCCAAGTGTCGGAGGCCCCGATACTGTGACTTTGAGCGGAGCCAACAGTCACCGACCTTGTCGCGCCGATTGTATTCACCTGCGGACCGCCGACGCTTCGCGTCTCGGCCGCCCCGACCGTATCGACGCGAGCAGCACCCACCGTGATGGTCTGCACAATCCCTACTGTCTGCGAATGATTGGCGTCGATATTCTCTGTCGAGTTCGACACTACATGGATGGTTTCGTTGGCCTCGACTGTCAGCGAACGGTTCACGCCCACCGTCTCGGTGTCGTTCGAGCCGATATTCGTTGTCTGGTCGACGCCGACCTTGACCGTCTTGTTGTTGCCGACGTCCTCGTCGAGGTTGTGGCCGACGGAGTGCTTGGCGTCGTGATCGATGCGGTCCGACTGGTCATGCTGTACCAGCTTGTTGCGGTCGTGCTTGATCAGAAGGTGGTGGTCCTTCTGCGCTTGGAAATTGACCAGCTCGGAGCCGGCCTTGTCCTCGAACATCAGCTCGTTGTAGCCGCCGCCGCCTTTCGATGAATCGGATTTCCAGCCGGATTGCGTGGCATTGCCGGGCAGTCCGTAGGGCGGCATCTGCGCGGCGTTGTAGACCCTGCCGGTAATGATCGGCAGGTCAGGATCACCTTCGATAAAGTCGACGATGACCTCCTGCCCGATGCGGGGTATCTGGATAAAACCCCAGCCGCTGCCGGCCCAGGTCTGCGAAACCCGCACGAAGCAGGAACTGTTCTGGTCCTTCTTGCCCAGCCGATCCCAATGGAACTGCACTTTCACCCGTGCATATTTGTCGGTGAATATCTCCTCGCCGGATGGGCCGACCACCGTCGCCGTCTGCGGGCCGCGCATGATCGGCCGTGTCGTGACCCGCGGCGGACGATAGGGCAAGGCAGTCGGTGCCACGCCGAGGATCACCTTGAAATTCTCGCTTTCGACGTCGGCATGGGCTCTGTAGCCCGGATCGAACAGCCTGTATTCGGCGCTGACCACCAGATATTCCTGATTCTGGTCCTCGCGCGGAAAACCGTCCAGCTTGAACGTGCAGCCTGAATACAGGCCGCGCACGGTTCCGACCGCGGCGATGCGCTGGTGTACCGCCTGGATTTCCTCGCGCCGGATCGCCGCTAAACTATCACCACGTCCCACCTCAAGATGCGCACCGGGCTGGCGATAGTTCTCACCCGCTGCGAGTTTGTGACCAAAGGGCTGGGCCGACTTGGCCATCAGGTCGGCGCCCGGCTTTTTGAAATCATAATCGGTATGGACGTAGGCGCCGGGCCGCACCGAACTGCCCGGGATCCATTCGGTGATATATTCGACATCGCGCCGGGAGCCCTGCCCTTCAAAGTGGTAGGGCACTTTCTCATAACCTGGCGCCGGCTTCAGCTTGCTCATCGCATCGGCGAGCACAAGCGTGTGCTTGCCCTCGCCATGCTCGAAGAAATACAGGATGCCCTCGTGCTCGAGCAGCCGCTGCACGAAATCGAGATCGGTCTCGTCATATTGCACGCAGTATTCGCGCGATGAATAGGAGCCTTGCAGGCGCTTCTCGAATTTTGCCGTGCTGTATTTCGAAAACACTTCTTCGACGATTTCGACAACGCTCATGTTTTGAAAAATACGGCAATCGGTCGTGTTGCCGAGAAACCAGAGCCATGGTCTGGCGACCGCTTCGTAATAGGCCAATCGGTCCTCGATCCGGGTAAGTCTGAACTCGGACACAAGGCCGCTGAACCAACGTTTCGGATCGGATTCACCTTCGATCGAGACAGCCCCACCCAGCATCTTCAGCGGATCGATGTCGTGGTCGGTGCTTACGAACCCAACCGTATAGGCGAAACAACGGCTTATCTCATCGCGCCCGACAAGATGCGTGAAGGTCAACAGCTCGGCGCCAAGCGGCGTCTGCACAACCGTGGCACGTTCATTCGGCATTGGTCGTGCCCCTCCTGGACCCGGCCGCCAGTGGATTTGAAGGTCCTGCTATATTAACGACATCAGGTTCAGGAACTCAAAGCCCACACCAATTCTCGCTGGGTTGCTAGTCCGTGTTGAGCGTACCACATGTTGTTGCGCCGGCCCAAGAGCCCATGCAGAGCTGGGCGAATCTGCAAGATCCGGGGTTCGCCCGCTGCCTTGCGCCAAAGTGATGCGAATTTGGATTAGCCACGCTAAAAACATGGAGTATCGTGCCGACAAGGCCGCCAGCGATCACACAGGCGATTTCGCATGTTAATCAGTCTGCAGATCAGCAATGTCGATGCCCTGCCCGCTGGCGTGTCGCCCGGCTACAGATCGCGTGATCGCAGCTTCAAAATCGGGCGCGAAAATTGCGACTGGATCTTACCCGACCCTGACAAGTTCATCTCCGGCCGGCATTGCCAGATCCGATACGAGGCAGGCGCGTTTTGGCTTCACGATATCTCGCGCAATGGCACTTTCATTAACGGATCGAGCCAACGCATCACCGGTCCGCACCGGCTGGACCACGGCGACAGGCTCCTGGTCGGCCGCTACGTCATCTCTGTATCGATTGACGAGCGCGCCACGCCAACTCATCCGCAAGGCAACCAAGGTTCGACGCAACGACACATGCCCGTCGTGGTCGATCGGCAGCTTGACTCTGGAGGCGAGCCTTTCTTGGGTTCGGCAGAGCGATGGCTCGGGCAACAAGCACCGTCGCTGCCCGCGTCCGTTCCTTCGACGAGAGACGAGGTGCTGCGGGAAATCGCGATTGGAGCGGGTATTTCCCCGGAACTGCTGCAGTCGCGGGACCCGCACGAAGTTGCGGCCGAAATCGGCTCGGTCCTTCGGGTCGTGGTCGAGCAACTGGCCTTGCTGCTGAAGGCACGTGCGGCTGCAAAGACATTGGCCAAGAGCCCACACCGAACAATGATAAGCTCGGCCGACAACAACCCCCTGAAGTTCGTGCCGGGAGTCGACGACATACTCGAAATCATGTTTGCACGGCGCAGAGCCGGCTATCTCAATGCCAGGAACAGTATCGAAGACGCGTTCCGCGATCTCAAGACGCACGAATTTGCGACTTATGCCGCCATGCAAGCTGCGCTGTCGCGACTGCTTGACGACCTGTCGCCGGAAGCGATCGGCAAAAAGCTCCCGCCGTCATCGTTTACCTCCAAGAAAAGTCAGGCATGGGACGCCTTTGTCACGACATGGCGGACGATGGAGGAGGGCCACGAAAACGGTATGCTGGACATATTCCTGGCTCATTTCAGCGAGGCCTATGCCAAAGCCGACAAGCAAAAATAAAACAATCCAAGGGACCGCGGCGCTGCAGCTGACCAAGAAAAAATCGTTGGCGTGCCGCATCATGTTCCAATCGGCAATATCTGAGACTACGATCACCTACGACAGTTCGCCAAGCGGGTAAGCCTGATTGACCTGGGGGTCGCGGCAAATGTCATGTTACGGCGGCATAGCATCCTGTAGGCAGGCTTCGTCCGGAGCACACTCTCGCCGGCAGGCCCCTTGCTTGCCCGGTCCGGCCAGGAAACGTCTGGCGCCTCTCACCCACAGATGCCGACACCGCATGGCGACGGAACCCCGACGATGAGCTCGAAGGACGGTCCTTTCGGCCCAGCGGGCAAGACTGTCATTCGCGCCAATCCCCGGCGCGCGCAGACTCCAGGCCTAACCCCAAAGGAGCCCACTGCGGACAGTGTCAGTCCCTCGCAAGTCAAGGACTCGACGGTTTTCGATCCCGGTATCGGCCGCCATGCGCCGCCGGGCTGGACATCCGGAACCGTTCTTTATTTAGGAGCACCATCCGGTGCTGCGGCGAAGACCGGGGCGGTCGCATCAAGGCCGGCGATCCAGCAGGAGATCCTTCTCGAGGCCGCGGACGGCGTCAAATATTCTGCGGCAAATCCGATACTCGCCGCGTCAGCACCGCTGCTCATGCTGTTCGGCCAACTCAGGCTTATCTCCGTCGAAAGGCAAGCAGAGCCATTGGCGGAACATATCGCCGAGGCGCTGGAGAGGTTCGACCGGACACTGGAAAAGTCAGGCGTTGCCGAAGAGGACGCACGCATCGCAAAATTCGCTCTTTGCGAAACCGCCGACGATCTTATCGGCAACCTGCCCTGGGCCGGCAAAGACGCCTGGGCGCAGCACAGCATGCTATTACAGTTCTTTCACGTTGAGCCCACTGGCGCGGGCTTCTTCGAAGCACTGAACAAGGTATTGGCCAATCCGGAGCCGCACTACGATCTGCTCGAGCTGATGCATGTCTGCCTGTCCCTGGGATTTGAGGGCCAGTATCGGGGCCTGGCGCGCGAAGACACCAGTCTTGAACGTGTCCGGGGCGATGTCTATGAGACGCTCCGCTACTTCAGGGCCCGCGCCGGAGAGGACATCTCACCGCGCTGGCAAGGCATGGCGGCGACGATGGTGCCGTCTTCGGCCCGCCTGCCGCTCTGGGTCGTTGCGGCAACGGCGTCGGCCCTGCTGACGGCGGCGTTCTTCACGTTGCGGGTCTTCATGACGGACGAGGGCGATGCTGCCGCCAGCCAATTGCTGGCGCTCAACCCATCGACGCCGCTGACCATCGAGCGCACCAGCGTGGCGCCGCTTGCCGAACCGGCGAAAGTCGTCCCGCCGGCCGCAACCACGCAGATCGATCGCATCCGTTCGGCGCTGGTCACGCAAATCGAGCGCGGCGGGCTGACCATCGGCACTAAGGGCGACTTCATCGTGGTGGAGATCAACAATCTCGTGTTGTTCCAGCCTGGCAAGGCCGAAGTGAAGCCTGAGTTTCAGCCACTAGCCGCAGAGATCGCCGCAGCCCTGGAGCGCGAGCCCGGGCCAATCAGGATCGTCGGCCACACGGACAATGTGAAGCCACGGAAATCGAGCCCGTTCAAATCCAACTTCGACCTTTCCGTCGCCCGGGCGAAGGCCGTTGAAACAATGATCGCCCCGAAATTCAGCAATCCCTCGCGAATAACCACCGACGGCAAGGGCGAAGACGAGCCAATTGCCGACAACGCGACGCCCGAAGGCCGCGCCAAGAACCGCCGTGTCGACGTGATGATCCCCAAGGAGGAAACGTTGTGAACACCGCCGGTCGGAAACGCCCATGACGCGCTGGCTGCTGCGGATATTCAGCACGGTCGCGTTGGCCGGTTTCGCGGCCGCGGTCTGGTTTGCCGGACCTTTGATCCGCTTCGCCGATACCCGGCCTCTGGGATCCGTCTGGCTGCGCGCCACAATCATCGGCACGATCGTGGCGATGGCGGCCCTCTTTTACGGAGTGCGCTTTTGGCAGAGGAGAAAGGCCCAAAAAGCGCTCGAGACGGTCGTCGCTCGCGCCGACGGCAGCAATGACGATTCGCCGGTGCTCGAGGCGCGCATGAATGAGGCCATCGCAGCGTTGAAGCGGTCGAGCGGCAAGCGCAATTTCCTCTACGATATCCCCTGGTACGTCATCATTGGTCCGCCTGGCGCAGGCAAGACGACGGCACTGGTCAATTCGGGCCTGAATTTTCCGCTTGCCGGTTCGGGAAACGCCCAGCCGGTGGCCGGTGTCGGCGGCACCCGCTCCTGCGACTGGTGGTTCACCGAAGAGGCAGTGCTGATCGATACGGCAGGACGCTACACGACGCAGGATTCCAATGCCGGAAGCGACAGCAAGAGCTGGCTCGCCTTCTTGTCCCTGCTTAAGAAATACCGCGCCAGGCACCCGATAAACGGGGTCATCCTGGCCATCAGCCTTGTCGACCTCATCAGTCTCGACGACCAGCAGCTCGACGCCCACGTCCTGGAAATACGCAGTCGCCTGAGGGAAATCTACGAAACGCTGAAAATCCAGTTTCCGGTGTACCTGCTTTTCACCAAGGCTGATCTTGTTTCCGGCTTCATGGATTATTTCGGCGGTTTCGACGAGCCGCGCAGGCGCAAGGTCTGGGGCGCGACATTCCAGACCACAGACCGCAACAAGAATATGGCTGGTGAGGCTCCGGCCGAATTCGATGCACTGGCAAAACGTTTGGCGGAAGAGATGGCTGACCGTCTGCAGGAGGAGGCTGATCCGGTCGCGCGGATATCGATCTTTGGCTTCCCGGCGCAGTTTGGCGCGATGAGGGGCCGAATTGCCAGTTTCGTCACCAGCCTGTTCGATCCGGTCCGCAGCCAGGTGAATGTCAGCTTGCGTGGGTTCTATTTTTCGTCAGGCACCCAAGAGGGAACGCCGATTGATCAGCTGCTGGGCGCAATCGGCCGCAGTTTCGGCAACAATTCCCGCGACCATCTGTCAGGAACCGGCAAAAGCTTTTTTTTGCATGATCTTCTGACTAAGGTCATTTTCGCCGAATCCGGATGGGTTTCGTACGACAGGTCGGCTGAGAGGCGGGCAGCGGCCATCAGATATGGCGGCTTTGGCATCATAGCGTTGCTCACCGCGGCGGCGCTTGGCACCCTCGGCTTGAGCTTTACGGCCAACCGCTCGCTGATCGCCTCTACGATGCAGGCCACGAGCCAGTATCGCGAGACGACGGACGCCCTGCTCAAAAGCACCACGGTCACCGATGTCGACCTCGAAAATGTCATTGGGCCGCTCGATCATCTGCGCAACCTGCCGGCCGGCTTCGAAAGCAGTGACTTACCGACGCCGATTGAGGAAGCGTTCGGCCTAAGCCAGCGGGAAAGGCTTCTTTCAGCATCCAAAACGGCTTACCGGCAAGCACTGGAACGAATGTTCCGATCGCGTCTGCTGATTCAGGCTGAGCGGACAGTCCAAGCGACGATGGCTGACCCGGCCCAGCTCTATGAACCGCTGAAGATTTATTTGATGCTCGGCGGCAAGGCACCCAAGGTCGATGACGCCTTGATCATTTCCTGGATGAAGCAGGATTGGGAGCAGCACCGGTATCCGGGCGAGAGCAACCGCGAAGGACGCGCGCAGCTCGAAAAGCACCTGCGCGCCATGCTTGCGTTGGACGACGCCTATGATCCGGTTTTCGAACTCAACCAGCCACTTGTCGAAGCGGCCCAACGCTCACTCGGGCGCATGAGCCTTGCCGATCGTGCGTCCGCATTGATCAAGTCGGCGGTGTACGCGGCTGCGCTGGACGATTTTGCTGTTTCCCTCAAAGGTGGGCCGGAAGCGCAGTTTGTGTTCGAGCGCGTCGATGGCGGCGATCTGTCGAAACTTCGTGTTCCCGGTCTCTACACCTATGCCGGCTTCAACAACTTCTATCTTGGACAACTTTCGGACGTTGCGCAGATGCTCGTCGACGATCAGTGGGTTCTGGGCGGTGGCGGCGAGCAAGGCAGTATCGATCAGGATTTGCTCAAGCTCGGCCCCGAACTTCTCGATGGCTACGGCAAGGAGTTTGCAGCCGCGTGGAACAGCGTTCTCGACGGCTTGAAATTCAAAGCAATGCTCAACGACGAGCCGCACTATGTCGCGCTTTCCGCCGTCGCCTCACCAACCTCGCCGATCGAACAGCTTTTTACGGCGATCGCCTACGAAACAGCTCTGACGCGCGACCCGGTGTCCGGCAGAGACTCGGACGCCGGGGCAGAAGGCATCGCCCAGAGCCCGTCCCAGGACGCTGCGCACATGGCCAAAGGCCTGGCTCGCATCGGCATTCAAATCGGCACCGCAAAATCGCAAAGCCGCGCCGGTACGGGGTCGGCGAGCTCACAAAGCCAGAGTCCCGGGGCAAACATCGAAGCGCAGTTCAGGTCGTTCCAGGCTCTGGTGAGCGGTCCTGTCGGACACCGTCCGATCGATGCATTGACCCAGAATTTTCGTGATATCTACCAGAGCCTGCAACTGGCGACGGAGGTCCCTTCACAGACGGAACGCGTGAACACGAACCTGCAGCTGCAGATAGCCACCCTTCGCGCCAATGTATCGCGTCTGCCCAAGCAACTCGGCAGAATGGTCAATGCAACGGCAGACGAGTTTGAGGGCAACGCGGCCGAAATTTCGGTGGCGAATTTGAACCAGATGCTCGACCAGGCCGTCACACAGCCCTGCGAGGAGGCGGTCAACGGCCGCTATCCTTTCGCCAGCGACGCCACCGAGGATATTGCGATGGCGGATTTTGCAAAGTTGTTCGCTCCGGGCGGCCTGATGGACCGGTTCTTCGCACAAAATCTCGCATCGTTGATCGACATGAGCGGCCAGGACTGGAGCTGGAAACAGGATGCGCGCTTCGGGCGCGACCTCTCGAAGCCAACGCTGAAAGACTTCCAGCTGGCTGCGGAAATCCGCGGCGCATTTTTTCCCTCGGGCGGGTCAGTGCCCTCGGTCGACCTAACCTTTACCCCGTTCTCGCTGCACGGCGATGCCGATGCTGCGGTGCTCGATGTCGATGGCCAGATCGTCCAGAGCAAGCAGGCGGGTAATGCGCCAAGCACTGTGTCCTGGCCGAACGGCATGGCCGCGGGATCTGCCAGTCTGAGACTGACCCCGGAAATGCCGGGCCGCGAATCCGCCATCAAGTTCGAAGGGCCGTGGTCGCTGAAACGGTTGCTGGACAAGGCCACGATCACCACCAAGGACAGCACTGTTGAAGCCCGCTTCGTAATCGGCGGACGTGACGTGGCCTACACGATTCAGGCCGGTTCCGGTCCCACTCCCTTCTTCCTTCCGGCACTTTCGGCATTTAGCTGTCCGAAGGCGTTTTGAGATTGGTAGCGGCTCAAAGTCCAAAGCGCCTGGTTTGTGCGCATGCCCAGACCGTCCGCCAGCAATCCAGGCAAGCAACCGCCGCGCCAGGCCCCCGACAAGCGTGTGTCGCTGGCAGCGCTAGCTGATGCCCTATCCGGTGGGTAGCGAAATGGATTTTCCATAACTGTCGAGCACCGCTGCAACTTCGTCGAACATGCTCGACAAGGATCGGGTTTCCTGCGGCAGAAGTTGAAAGTCAGGTCTCTCAAAGAGAGCGAGGCAGATCTCGCTGGAATCGTGTCGCGATTGGTAGGCCAATCCGTCCGGCTGATCTCGATGACGCCACAGCGCGTCAGACCAAAGTCCGCAAGACTCATAAGGCGCGGTCGAAATCGCGTTGTCCGTGCCCACGGCTTGAAGTCCCGGTCCATACAAACGCACAACCTGCAACGGCCGGTCCGAGACCAACCCCGATGCGGAGCGCTCCAGTATATCTGCCATGCTGACCATGAGGCGTTGCGGATTGCGGAGCAGTGTTTCGGCCAGCGCGCCGCGAAGCGTCAACCCGGCATAAATGACTCCGAACCACCCGCCCGCGCTGTCAAAACGACTGGTCGGCGGCACGCCTCGTCCCGGACCGAAAAAAATCGGGTCGAGCCAAGTTCGGTGAATACGGTGCAACACCTGACCGGCTTCTATTTCATCAATAGGAAGCGAGATATCGTCAAGCCAAACGGGAGGAGCAGGCGCCACACCTAGTGGACCTCGGCGTGCTGCCCGCTCCATGGAAATCACGCAAACCCATCCGCAGCCTCACTGCGTAAAACGCGCAGCACTGAATCTCGATCGCCGGCCCTCAACGCCTCAAGTGGCGTGCGCCCTCCAAGCACCGAGTCTGGGGCGAGCAAGAAGTCCAGCGCCATCCACGGTCCGGCTGAAGTGTAGGCCCGCACAACGTCCGCGATGCCGGCGACCACATCTGTTTCGTCAAATTGACAAGCAGGATATCGCCAGTCGCTTCCCTCCCGAACGGCAAGCAGCGACCCGGCCCGCCGGCGCTTGTCCACTGCCTGTCGCGAAATGCCGAGCAGCCGTCCAGCATCCTCGGCCGACAAGGTGCCACCCGCACGCTCGATCAGAATCTTGCGGTGTTCGACCTTCCTTGCAAGGGCGGGAACGAGTGGGTCGAGTTCTATGACAGCTGACCCGATGACGTCAGACTGGCTGAGAAGCCGGGCGAGCGAACCGGCATCGGTCGGGGCTGACAAAGCGTCAGAGAGAACCTTCGAAGAGGCAGTGGCTGCTATGCGCTCCAGCGCTGACGTGGCGCGTCGAAGAAACATCGCCTGAAGGCTATCAGACCGGAGAACACTTGTGTTTGGCACTGTCCGAGCCATGATGACCTCATTGGTTTACATGAGGAACATATAGATACGGTATTGCCTAAGTCAACCAGCTTGCGACGCCGCGATATCCGGGGAGATCGCAGTAGGGGCAGCTGACAGCCGCGTCGCGTCGTGAAAACCATTTCTTGGGTTTTTCCTTGCAGTGACGCCCTCCAGAAATTTCGATACTTTAATATTCCAGCCTGTGGCAAAGTGGCGGCAGCGAGCGCCTGAAGGTGCGCCGCAGAGGACGCTTTGAGAAGCGCTTGGTGGCAAGGTGAGCGATGTCGCCCTTTCCTTTGAAAGCTTCGGCGTGAGCCACAATGGCTGTGTCCGTGAGCATAATGAAGACAACTATCTGGTCGAGCCACGAACCGGCCTGTGGGTGGTGGCCGACGGAATGGGTGGACATGAAGCCGGAGAGGTCGCTTCAGCCAGCATTGTCGATCATCTGGCCACGATCGGCATTGCCAGCTCCGCCCCAGATCTTCGGGCGCGCTTCGAGGACAGGCTGAGCCGCGCCAACGCCGAGATCCGCAGGATCTCCGAATCCCGCGGCATAACCATCGGCTCCACCGTTGCCGCCCTCTTGGCGATGGATGGGCGATTTGCCTGCCTGTGGGCGGGCGACAGCCGGGTTTATCTGGTCCGCAACGCCTCGATCTCGCAGATCTCGAGGGACCACACCGAAGTTCAGGAACTTCTCGATCGCGGCATGATCAGCGCAGCCGAGGCGCTCACCTGGCCGCGCCGCAATGTCATCACGCATGCGGTAGGCGTCAGCGACGAAATCGTCATCGATTTCCAGCAAGGCGAAATCATGCCGGGAGACATCTTTGTGTTGTGCACAGATGGGCTGACGGCGCATTTGACCGACGCCGAGATCGGAGCCGCGGTGGTGTCCGCGACGCCTCAGGCGGCTTGCGAAAATCTGCTGCAAATGGTGCTGGCGCGGGGCGGAACAGACAATGTCACCATTGTGCTGGTGAAGTTCGCAAACGGGCACAACAGACATCCCCCCTACCCTGATCTGTCCAGAGCGGAGGGTTGAGGCTGATGAGCGCCGACGACAAGACGCGAATATCGCCGCAGCTGGCCAACACCGCCGTCGGCACGCAACTCAGCGGCATCTACGAACTTGACGAGCGGATCGCATTCGGTGGCATGGGCGAGGTCTACCGTGGCCACAACATCCAGACTGGCGACCACGTCGCGATCAAGATCGTCCTGCCCGAATTTGCCCGCGACCCGACGATCTTGTCCTTGTTCCGCAAGGAAGCGTCAATCCTCAATCACCTGTCGCACGATGCGGTCGTGCGATATCACGTCTTCACCATCGATCCCGGGATCGGCCGTCCCTACCTTGCCATGGAATTTGTCGACGGCGAGTCGCTGCACGACATCATGCGACGTGGCCCGATGCCGACTGAAGAGGTACGCAAGCTCTGCCATCGCCTCACTTCGGGTCTGAGCGCCGTGCATCAAGCGGGAGCAATTCACCGCGACCTCTCCCCCGATAACATCATCTTGCCAGGGGGTAGAGTCGACCGCGCCAAGATCATCGATTTCGGTATTGCGCGATCGGCGACCGTCGGCGGGGAGACCCTGATCGGCGGAAAATTCGCGGGAAAGTACAACTACGTTTCGCCCGAACAGCTTGGGCTCTACAGCGGCGATGTCAGCGAGCAATCCGACATCTACAGCCTGGGGCTGGTGCTGGTTGCCGCTCTGCGCGGGAAGCCGATCGACATGAGCGGGTCCCAATTCGAGATCATCGAAAAGCGCCGGACCGTGCCCGACCTGTCCGACATCGACGACGATTTTCGTGGCATTGTTGAAGCCATGCTGCAGCCGGATCCGCGAGACCGCCCGGCGAGCATGGCGGAAATCGCCAGAATGACGCGTGACGAGGACGAAGGGACAACGCCGCCAACGTTCATGCCGACCCGCGATCGGCCGGGTTTGCCACGAGCGGGGCAAACCCTTGCGCCTGAGCCCAAGGCCCAGCCTTCCTATGATTTGGGGCGTGACGCGCCTGTGACGGCAGGTTCAGGTGGGCAGCGCTTCGTCCCGCATGTCCGGCCCGCGCTGTTGTCCGAACCGCGGCCTTCAGCAGTCGCCAGCCCGCCCCCCCCCCCGCCCCGCGGGGGGGGCCGCGCAAAAAACAAAAAACCACACCAAACACGGGATTAGGATCGGCCGCCGCGGCGGAACCCGGCGGGGCGCCGCGGTATGGGACGGTGTGTTTAGACGAC